>JBDNCV010000007.1:0-45735 GCA_046719465.1 Anaerolinea sp. | reverse complement strand
TGGTGGCGATGCGCAATCGACCCGTCACCCTGTCTGGCCTGCGGCCAGCCTGTTCCTCTCCCACACGGGGCGAGGGACAGCACCAGCTATTTCGACACGCCCGTAAAGGCAGTAGGGGCAAGGCGTGCCTTGCCGCGAGCAAGCCTCCTCCGCTGGATGCTTTGGAGGGCCTCATCCCCCAACCCCCTTCTCCGGTAGAGAAGGGGGCACGTAGCTCCTGCTGCCGTCTAGTATTAAGAGGTCAGGGCGTATTTCCCTGTCCACGGATCCCTGTTCACGTGCTGCGCTCTAGTGCATCGGCTTCAGCCTCGAGCGCGTCGACCAGCGCGTCTACGTCGGTGTTGGCTTCTCCGATGTCGTCCACATCCCCAAACATCAAAAGCTGCCGCGCGTAGAGGCGCAGCACCTCCGGCGTGCGTTCGTGCGCCAGCCACTTCTCCAACACGCGCTGGCGATACCCTGCCAGCAGGTAGTAGCCGCTGTCGAGGCGAATAATCTCGCGCAGGACGGCAGGGTCATCACAAGCGTCCAGCGCTTCCTTGAACTGCTGGAGCAAACGCGGATAGGACTTGAAGCGCTCCTCGGTGGTGGGCTTCTTGCGCAGCAAGATCAACTCTTGTGTTAGCTCCAACAGCGTCATTACAGCGTCCCGTGCCGCCCGGTGTAGTCGCGCAGGTAGAGGAAGTCGTGGCCGATGGTGCGGCGGCTGATCTTGGCAATGTTGGGCATCGTGCGCTTGTAGTGGTTGGCTTTGACCCGTTCCCAGATGCGATGCACGAAGCCCTCGTCGAAGCCGCTTTCCTCGGCGGCCTCGGCCACGGTGTAGCGCTCATCCACCAGCAGGTAAAGCACTTGGTCGGCGGCTTCATACGTGAAGCCCAGCTCGTCCTCGTCCGTCTGGCCGATCCAGAGGTCGGCGCTGGGGGGCTTGTCGAGGATGGCAGCGGGCACGCCCATCGCCCGCGCAAGCTGGCGCACCTGCTGCTTGTAAAGGTCAGCGATGGGGTGGAGCGCAACGCCGCTGTCGCCGTAGATCGTGCTGTAGCCCAGCAGGAACTCGGTCTTGTTGCTCGTCCCCATGACGAGGCCGCCCCATGCCACGCTCTGATCGTACAAGGTGATCATGCGCAGCCGTGCCATGATGTTGCCCTTGCGCACGTTGCTCATATCGGGGAATTGGTCGATGAGCGCGTCCGCCATGCCGCTGATGGGCACGGTGAGGCTGGGCAGCCCCAGATCGTCGATCACGGCTTGCGCGTCGACGAGCGAGGCGTCACTGCTGGTCTTGTAGGGCATGCGCACGGCCAGCACGTTTTGCGGCCCCAGCGCCTCCGCGCTCAAATAGGCTGAGAGCGCCGAGTCGATCCCGCCAGAGAGGCCGATCACACAGCGCTGCATGCCGCTCTTGGTGATCTCATCGCGGATGAAGCCCGTCAGGATGCGGCGGGCAAGGTCGGTGTTGATGGCCATGCGCGGCAGGATGTGAGAGGGGGCATAGGCAATGGTCATGAGGTTGATCTCGCTGTTCTGTTGGCTAACGCTGATTATACCAGATCGTGGGGCGGCGCGGCCTAACCTCAGCGCCCGCGCGCCTTGCCAATCGGGAAGGGGTCAACGCCGCCCACCTGCGCGCCCATCATACGGCGGATGGCTTGCAGCTCCTCTGTGGTGAGCTGCGACATGGTTTGTTCTTCGTTGTCGTCCTCCAGCTTGCCAAAGGCGCGGTGGAAGGCAATCTTCTGAAACTGCACGTTGGCAAGATTGGCGACGACCAAGCTACCGAGGTTAGAAGAGTGCGGCGCTACATCGCTGCTGCGAATAAACAAGATGCTGGCGAAAAGCAGCGCCACGCCCATCCACTGTGCCGCCGTGAGCGTATCGCCCAAGATGAGCGCTGCCAGCAGCAGCGTCACGCCGATTTCGGTGATGCTCAATACGGCGGTTTGCATGCTCCCCATGAGCTTGACGCTGGCGAACATCGCAATGCGCGATAGCGCGGTCGTCAGGCCGAGCGCGACGATGGCCGGGCCAGCCCTCACCAGCACCTCATCGGTGATCGGCGCGCCAGTGGTCAGCCACACCACAGTGACAACGCCTGCCATGGTCGTCAACACGTAGAGCGCAGCAGTCTGCGGCGGCATCTCGTACAGCACATACTGACTAAGGACGACCGTCCCGGCGAACATCAGCGCGTTGGCCAGCATTAGGCCGACGCCGACGAAGTTCACCGGCTCGCCGCTGAAGGAGGTGATGATCGTCAGCGCTGCGCCCGCCAGCAGCACGCGGATGAGCGTTCGCAGATCGGCACGATCCCCGCCAAAGCGCACAAGGATCAGCGTGAAGATCAAGTAAGACCCGTTCAGGAGCTGCACGAGCGAGGCGTCAAGATAATTGAGGCCGCTGTAGTAAAAGAGCGACCCGACCCCGTTGATGAAGCCGATCACCAAACATCCGACCAGACCGGCGGGGTAGATGTAGAGGAAGCGCCGCGCGAACAGGGCATAGCCCAGCCACAGGATCGCCACCGCCACAATCGTCCGCAGCGCCGCCGTGGAGAAGCTGTCGGCCCCAGCTTGCAGCGACATCTTGCCAAAGATCGGGGCCAGCCCCAGCAGCGCCGGCGCACTGAACACGCTCAGCAACGTGCGCAGGTTAGGACGGGTGTTCATGGCTGTGGGCGTGAAGTCAAGCGACGGATCGGCTGCATCGGCTTGGTGGAAGGGGCGGCCACCAGCGGCAGGCGCACGAAGAACTCGCTGCCGGGCAAGCGGTTGACATCGTAGCCCGGGCTTTCAACCCAGATGCGTCCGCCATGTGCCTCCACGATCCCGCGGCAGATGGCCAGCCCCAACCCTAACCCACCCCCGCGGAAGGTCGTCTTGCTGGTGGTGTGCGTGTTGATGTCGTGGCTGATCGTCATGCGGTCGAAGATGCGCTCGTGATACTGCGGGTCGATGCCGATGCCTGTATCGCGGATGGAAAACTGCACCACGTTGGGCTTGATCTCACAGCGGAATGTGATGGAGCCACCGTCTGGCGTGTACTTGATGGCGTTGCTCATCAAGTTGAGGATCATCATGTAGAGCAAGCCTTCATCTCCGCGCATGTTGTCGGGGAATTCGGCGGCGTTAAAGTAGACTTGCAAGTGGCGCTCGCGCAGGGCTTCTTGATAGTTGGCCAGCACTTGCTTGATGACTGCGCCGAGGTTGATCTGCGACATGTTCAGCTCGATCTTGCGCGTCATGATGCGGCTGATGGTCAGAAGATCTTCGATCACGCTTTGCATACGGTTGATCGACTCGCTCAGGCCTTGCAGCAGCGGCGCGATGCCGAGATCGGTTTCCATCAGGCGGCGCAGTGGTGGGTAGTCTTCAAGCAGGCGGCTGTAACCTGTGACGAGGGTGAGCGGCGTTCGCAGCTCATGCGCGGTGAGCTGGATGAAGGTGTCTTTCATGTCGTCGATGCGCTGTAACTCGTCGTTGCGCCGTTCCAGCTCGCGGATGCGCGCCTCTAGCCCTTTGAGGAAGTCCTGCACGTATTGGCTGCGAGCTTGTTCAACGCGTTCTTCGTCATCGGCCACGTGGACGCCACCGCTCAAGAAAAAGTCGATCTGAAGGGGCAGCGCTTCAGGGGCGAGCGGGGCATCGAGGAAGCCGGTGAAGCCTGCAGCGATGCACAAATCGCGCTCATGGGTTTGATCTGGGGCGAGGATAGTCACGATGGGCACGCGCGTGAAGGCATCTTCAGCGCGCAGGGTGGTGGCCAGCTCGCGTCCGTGCATATCGCTGAGGTTCAGTTCAGCGATGATCAGGTCGGGGGTATGCTCGCGGGCGATGTCCAGACCGTCAAGCGCCCGCACGGCAACTGTCAAACGGTGGCCACGCTCTTCTACAGCTTCCCGGATGATAGTCGAGGTCTTTTCCGAACGAGAAATCAGCAGAACGTTTCGCTGCATACTTCACTACCAGATGACGTTAACCAGTGTCACCAACCAAACACAGACTCGTCTCTAACTATAGCACAGGGTATCGTCCAGCGGCATCTGAAAACTTGCAAAAATTCTATCACCATTTGACTTGTTTCAATTGTGCAGCTTAAGAGATTTTCAACCGCAGAGCTGCCGCAACGTGTTAAGCAAAAACTTATCTGTCTTTGCTAACATGCGATTAAAGCGTTATGAGCCTACTTCGGGGAGGAATCATGTCCCAAGAACGCATCCTAATTATTGAAGATGAGGCGCGCATCGCCCAATTTGTGGAGCGCGGCCTGATCTATGAAGGCTATCGCGTCACTGTAGCGCGGGATGGGCAAACGGGACTGAACGCCGCCCGCGACAACCCACCGGACTTGGTGATCTTGGATTGGATGCTGCCGGGGTTGGATGGGCTGGAGGTGTGCAAGCGGCTGCGCGCTGCGGGCAACGTGCCGATCATGATGCTGACCGCCAAAGACGACATCAAGGATCGCGTGGTGGGGCTGGATGCAGGCGCGGACGATTATCTCGTCAAGCCGTTCTCGATTGATGAGCTGATGGCGCGGGTGCGCTCCCTGCTGCGCCGCGTGACGCCGCAATCGCGCCCTGAGGTGCTGCGCTTTGCCGATCTCACGCTCGACACGGGCACGCACCGCGCGCACCGCGGTGAGCGCGCCATCGACCTGACGGCCAAAGAGTACGAACTGCTTGAGCTGTTCATGCGCAACCCGCGCCAAGTGATGACGCGCGATGTGATCTTCGACCGCGTCTGGGGGTATGACTTCGGCGGCGAGAGCAACATCATCGAGGTCTATGTGCGGTATCTGCGTCAAAAGACAGAACAAGGTGATGAACCGCGGCTGATCCACACCGTGCGTGGGGTTGGCTACGTCCTGCGTGAAGAATAAACGTCAATGACCATTCGCACCCGCTTGACGCTGTGGTACAGCGCCATGCTGACGTTGATCCTGCTCATCTTCAGCGCCGCTGTCACCAGCTTCAACCAGCTCTCAATTATCACGATTTTAGACCAGACGCTGCGAGAGATTGCCACGACAGTAGCTTCAAGTGTGGCGCTGGTTCCTGTTGGTGAGTTTGGCCCACCGCAGCCACAGGTGCTCACCAGTCACAGTGATCTGTTCGACAAACCTAACGTTTGGATCCAAGTGTGGCGCACGCATGAGAACGGCCAGCCCATCACCCCGCAGCTCCTGCGCGAGTCTGACGGGATGTCGATTGAGGACGGCATGTTGGACATCGCGCCGCCTACCCTGCATGAACCATACGTGCGCGACGCGGTGTTCAAAGGGGTGAGTGCGCGCGTCGCCTCTGAGCCGTTCTTCATCAACGGCGAGCTGGTGGGTGTGGTGCAGGTGGGCACATCGACAGCCAGCATCGCCGCCACCAATGCCGCCCTCAACTTGACCATCGGCGCGGGTGCGGCTATCTCGATCTTGGTGAGCATCGGCCTCGGCATGTTCATCGCCAGCCGCTTGCTGAAACCGATTGAACAGATGACGGAGACCGCCGCCAGCATCGTCAATGCTGACGATCTCAAGAAGCGCCTGCCAGTGGCCCACCCGATGGACGAGCTGGGGCACTTAGCCAGCGTGTTCAACCAGACGTTGGAGCGCCTAGAAAGCCTGTTCCGCGTGCAGCAGCGCTTCGTCGGGGATGTGAGCCATGAACTGCGCACGCCGCTCACGTCGATCCTCGGCAACCTTGAGATTATGCAGCGCTACGGCTATGACGAGGAATCGTTGAACGCGGTGTACCGCGAGGCAGAACGCATGTCGCGCATGGCCAACGATCTGCTGCTGTTGGCGCGCGCTGATAACGGTGAACTCAAGATTGAGCTGACGCCCATCAACCTTGACCCCATCGTGTTGGAGGTCTACGAACAGTCGATGCTGCTCGCCAAAGGGCGCGATCTCAAAATTCGGCTGGATGACATCGACGAGGTGCGCGTCAACGGCAACGCCGACCGCTTGAAACAGCTTCTGCTCAACTTAGTCAACAACGCGATCAAGTTCACACCTGATGGCGGCACCATCACGCTGATGTTGGTGGAGCGCGACGGCAAGGCGATGCTTGAAGTGCGCGATACAGGCATCGGCATCAGCCCAGAAGATCAGAAGCGCATCTTCGACCGCTTCTTCCAAGCGGATAATTCGCGCGTGCATCGCAGCGAACACGACGGGGCCGGCCTCGGCCTGAGCATCGCGCGCTGGATTGCTGATGCCCACCACGCGACGATCCAAGTCGAGAGCGAATTAGGCAAAGGGACAACGTTCCGTGTGTGGATTCCGACCATTGATCGTAAGCGCACGAGTAAAATTATCACAAAAGATTGGCTGACAGTTGCTCAGCAATCGTAGGAAAATCTCAACACAAGCGCGCAACGTATCACATTATATAATAGCGCATAGGAATAATATCTTGTAATGCGCTATGTATGTGCGAGGTTGCTACAATGCGCGCCCTCTATTTGACACTGATCGTTGTTCTCATTTCGGTCGGCGCAGTGTGGGGGCAAGAATCCCCACCTGAAGCGCCACCCGAGCCAACACAGGAACCGACCGCAGCACTTCCGACGGAAACGCCGACGGAAGCACCCACCGAATGGCCAACGGTTGAACTGCCAACGGTGACGCCTACCCCGACCGAGGCCCCTACGCTCGAACCGACCTTCGAACCTACTGTTGAAGTGACCGAGGAATCAACCGAAGACCCGACGGAAACGCCGCTGCCAGAGCTGCCGACGGGAACGCCCACGCCGTTTGTGATCGAACAGCCGACAGAAACGCCGGAACCCGTAGAAACAGAAGCCCCGCCCACGCGCGGCAACCGCGGACGCGGCGCCAAGGTCGATCAAGACCTGCTGGCGCTGTATGACGCGCTGGCGATCAACAACCTGCCCGCCGCCCGTCAGCTCGCTATGGATGAGGAGATGCTCATCTCATCGGATGGCACGCGCGTGCGGATTGAGGTGGTCGCGCTGGACGCCGCCGAGGCGCTGCGCCTGCGCCCGCAGGTCGAGGCGCTGGGCGGAACTTACTTGATCGGCTTTGAGCACTACGCCGAATACGACTTCCCGTTGAGCATGTTGGATGCGCTGAACTCACTCCCGGGCGAGTTCACCGCGCGGCAGCCCCTGCGCCCGATGACGCAAAGCGGCACCGTCGTGAGCGAGGGCTTGGGCGCGACGGGCGTTCAGGCGTGGCACGCGCGCGGCTACCGCGGGCAGGGCATCCGCATCGGCGTGATTGACGTCGGCTTCTTCGGCTACCCCAACGCCGATACCAGCTGTGTGCGCGGGGCCAGCGCGTTTGACCCGCTGCCAGTCACGCTGACGGCCTACGGCGACCACGGGACGAAAGTCGTCGAGATCATCTGTGACCTTGCGCCCCAAGCGGAGGTGTTCATCGCCAGCGCCAACTCGGTCAGCGCGTTGAACGCCGCGGTCGATTGGCTCATCGCGCAGAACGTGCGCCTCATCAACATGTCGATGAGCTGGTTTGACCACCCGGGCGACGGCACGGGGCCGGTCAACACCATTGTGAACCGTGCTATCAGCCGCGGCATCTTGTGGGTGAACTCAGCGGGCAACAGCCAAGGCTACGTGTGGCATGGCGCCTATTCGAATGCAACTTATGCTGGGTCAACCTACGGATTTACTTCTCTTACAGTCAACCTGATGAATTTCGGCAGTGGTCCGGTGCTGCGCTTGACTGGCGGCTGTGGGCGGTTCGAGATCGGCTTGCGCTGGTCAGACTGGAACGCGGCGCGCACTGGCAGAGACGTCGGCTATGACCTCGACCTCTACTTGGTGCAGAGCACAAATGGCGGCTCATCGTGGACGCACGTGGCGTGGTCTTTAAAAGACCAAGAAGGTTCTGCCTCGGAACGACCGAATGAATACATCGGCATATCCCCGACCTGCACAGCTGGGGCGATCTATGGGATTATAGTGCGCCGCTGGTCAACCACAGAGCCGGCGTACCTCCAGATTGAATCCTACACGCACCAACTGCAGGCGCCGAGCGAGACGGCCAGCATCGCCACACCGGCTGACAACCCCAACGTGATCGCAGTGGCCGCCAGCGAGGTCAAGCCGCATTCGTTCTGGAGTTGGTCGCCACAGCGTTACCCAGATGTAGCGCCGTACAGCAGCCGCGGCCCAACGCTTGGCCCGGGCGGGACGAACCCATCTGGCGGCACCCCCAAGCCGGACATCAGCGCGCCCACCAACACGCGCACCACCCGCGACTCCGAGTTCAACGGCACATCGGCTGCCGCGCCGCATGCAACGGGCGTGTTCGCTGTGGCGCTCTCAGCAAATCCTTTTTACACGCGATCTTCGCTGCTGTCTGACTTCAGGCGTTCACCCGCAGCTAGTCAATACGCCACTTGTAACACCACCCCCACGCTCTGCTTTGGCAGCGGCATCTTGACAATGCCGTCACTGTGGTATCATTGGAGCGACCTCGTTCGTGAGCACACGCACCACAGCGTGATCCTGTCGGGCATACCGGAATCGGTTAGCTCAACCGTGGCAGGGGATGGGCGCTGGGTAACGATCAACACGGCGTCCTTCCCCGCCGCCCAGCGCGCCAGCGGCGGCACCTTCGTTGCCAGCCGTGACCGCTACGCGCAGATTGAGTTCCAATACTTCGCCATCAACGGCGTGCAAATCGCCTACTACAAGATGCCCGGTTGGACTGGCTGTACGATGGTGGTCGAAAGACAAGATAGCGCGGGTACTACTACTACATCATACTCGCTGGATGGCGGTTCGATTCATGAACGCGTCACCCTCAATGTGGCGTCCGTGTCGCCGGGCAGTGCAGTGACAGTTCGCATGAAATCCTCCAGCGGCGGCCCGTGCGGCGGCGTCACATTAGACACCATCACCCCCATCATCGGCGAAGTCGTGCAAGAAACTGACCCGCGCATCACGTTCACTGGCTCGTGGTCGCCCGCCAGCTTGGCAGGCGCGAGCGGCGGCGGCTTCCGCGCGACGACCACCCCCGGCGCTTCGGCCTACTTCATCACGACCAGCGAAAAGGCGATAATTGTCTACACTGGGCGCCCCGACGGTGGCATCGCGGAGGTGTACGTCAACGGACAGTATGAAGGGCTTTTTGACACCTACGCCCCTGCACAAACCCCACAGACGATTGTTCAGGTGCTGATGGCTCCCGCGCCCACCCCTAAGCTGGTGGAGATCCGCGCAGTGGGGCGGCGCTCTCCTTCGTCGCGCGGGCAAACGGTCACGTTGGATGCCATCCGCTTCTACGGCGGGATGGGCGGTCTTTCCTCGATCAGTTCGATGACAGCAGAAGCGCTCCCAGCGCGCCCCTCCTTCGCAATGATGATGGCTGGTGCAGGTGTGCGCTTGCTGCCGGTGAACGGCGTGTGGAACCGCGTCGGCAGCCCAGCCGCCTTTGGTGGGGCGCTGTGGTCGTCGAACACGCCGGGCGCAGAGATAATCTTCCGACTGGATTACGCTGGCACCAACCGCCGCTTGCTGGTCTACTTCACAGGGACTCCCACCGGCGGCCAAGCAGAGGTGTTCATCAACGGCCAAGTGTGCGCCAGCTGCGGGATCATCGATACGTACCGCCCGTCCAACATGCCGCGCTCGGTGGCGGTCATCAACCTGCCTGACGCCGCGCCCAGCATCATGACGGTCGGCCTGCGCATCACGGGCGAACGCCATCTCAACAGCACCGGCACGTCTTTGCTCTTTGAAGGGGCAATGATCCTCGGCTCGGCGGTCGGCAGCTTCACCCGCCTCAGCTACATGGATGCCGCGATGGATTATGAAATGCTGTTCGATGAAAGCATGACGCCGACGCACGCTAACCAGATTGTGCCGCGCGCGCTGCCCGGGGCAGTGTATGGTGACGTCCATGTGACGCCGACAGGGGTTAGTTTCTCCGCTTCGCATCAGACCATTGCGCTGATTTTGACACGCTCGCCGCAGGGTTTGCAGGCCGAAATCGAGTACTACTCTACTGCGTCCGGCGGGACGTACAAGCTTTTGCGCACAATCGATTTCAACGCCGCGCGCACGCTGCCGCGCGAACTCGTCTTGCTCGAGCGCCCGAGCGACGCCGTTTTGTCCTCTGGGTTTTGGCGCGTTCGAGTGCGTCCCGTTAATTCCCAGCAGACAGGCGGCGCCCCGAACTTCCTCTTTGTGGATGGCGTGCTGGGCTTCGGCCCGGGGTCAATCGGGACGACTGCAGCCATCCTAACGGGGCCTACAAGTGTGATGGCTCCCGACCCGAGACGTCAGGAAATTGGAACTGGCTGGGTGGACGCGCCGGCAGCCATCACAGCGCCAACTTTCTCGGGAAATAACAGCGCGCCGATGCGCCGGACGAACGCACCGGGCGCCAGCCTCCAATTCACCTATGACCCGTCCATGGTAGATCTTATTCTTGTCTACTCGCGCCATTCTGACGGTGGCATCGCCGAGGTCTACGTGGACGGCGTGCGGATCGGGGAGATCAACTTCTACTCGCCAACGCCGCTGTACCGCCAAATTCTTATCATCCCGCAGGATACGACGAAAACCATTGCGACGGTGGAAATCCGCAACACGAACCGCCGTTCGCCCGGGTCAACCGGCAACTGGATGTACATCGATGTGCTCGCTCCTTCTGCGAGGGTGCTATCTGCTTACCACACCTCCGGCAGCGCTGAACAGGAAACGTCATCCTACATTCAGCGCATTGGGACTGGCTGGGCCACCTTGCCCGCTGCGCCCGTCGGCGTGAACGGCCCGCTGGGCGCGGCAGCGCAGTCGGTGAACCAACCCGGGGCAGTGCGCTTCCGCATCAGCGGCCCTAAAATGTGGCTCGTGCGGACGCTGCTGCCCAACGGCGGGCAGGCTGAGGTCTACGTGGACGGGGTGCGCTGCCCAGAGTGCGGGCTGGTGTCGTTCTTCAACCCTGTGCCCAGCTATCGCGCGGCGCACCTGCTGCAAATCCCGGCCTCTTACGGCGGGTCGCCCTACGTGATTGAACTGCGCGCTCTGCCCACGCGCCCGCAAGGCTCCACCGGCACTGTGATGACGCTCGACGCGGTTGTGCCTGTGGTCGGCAGCCTCACCGCGATGAGCTACACTGAGTTCACAACAACATCGTCGACGGGCGGTAGTTTCACAAGCGTGACGCTGCCGAGCAGCTCGAACGGGTCGATCTTGGCCCTCAACAACGACGTGATCCGCACGACCGCTGCGTCGGGCTGCGCCTATGTTACTGCGCCGAGCGCCAACCCGCGGGTGACAGTCTACTACACGCGCCAGCCGTCGGGCGGGATCGCTGAGATTCGCACTGGCCCAAGCGCAAGCAGCCTCGCCACGTGCCTCGAATGCGGCACGATCAACAGCTACTCGCCCACTGCGCAGTACATGGTGCCACACAGCTTCATTGCGCCGGTGTCAGCAGGGCAGTTGATCGCCGTCTGTCAGACGGGGGCGCGCCAGCAGGGTTCAACGGGCTTCACGCTTGAGTTAGACGCGGTATTGTTCCGATGAACCGTAACGTTGACCAGCTCATCGAGCAGGCCATCAAAGAAGCGCGTGCGGGTCGCCGAGAGGCGGCCCGCCAGCGCCTGCTCAACGCTCTCAAAATAGAACCGAACAACGCGCGCGCGGCGCGGCTGCTGGCCAAGCTCAACGTGGCCAGCAGCGACGACAAAGCCGATGCCCACGACGCGACCGGCTCGCCGCGCCGCCTGCTGCTGCTTGCGCTGTTGGGCATCCTGCTGCTGCTGCTGCCGCTTGCTGGCATCACGCTCCTGCTGACGACGGCCAACCGCGACGACGGCGCGATGCCGACAGAGCTGGTGCTGGCGACGGCGACTGCCGCCCTTGAGGTCACGCCGATGGAGCCGCGGGCGCTGGTGCTGTCCATGCCGGATGCTGCGCAGCCGCCAACCGATGCCCCCAGCATGCCCACGGAAACGGCCACGGCAGCGCCTACCGAGGTGCAGTTGGTGATGGTCACCGCCGAGCCGACGATGCCCCTGCCGACGAACACGCCGCCCCAGTTCAACGTCGTGTTCCCGACCTCGACGCAGGCGCAAATTGCCCTGCCGACCAATCTACCGCTGATGCTGCCAACCAGCGACCAGCCATTCTTTGCCGGGTTTGTGACCCCGCTGCCGACCAACACGCCGATCACGTTCAGCCTGCCCACGTTCGCGCCGCCCACCAGCACCAGCACGCGCCCCGCGGCGACGCCAACGCCCACCGACGAGCCGTTCGATCCGCTGCCGACGTCAACGCTGATGCCTGAGTTCGTGTTTGGGACAGATGTGCCCACGCCCGATCTGCGCACGCCAATTCCGCCCACGTTGGAGAATTTTGAGGTTGACCCCTCGGGCGGTGGTGGTGGGATGACGCCGGGATTTTAAGCAGCCTGCTGTGGTTGGGGCTGTTGGAACACGCCGCCGAGCGATAAGCCGAGCACGAACAGCCCCAACGTCCCCCACAGCACATAGCCCAGCACGGCCATCCCGTTGAACAGGAAGCCGAGTGTGACGGCCTGCACGGGGTCAAGCAGGGTCAGCGTCCCGACGAAGGCCAGCGCGGCTTGGAACGGCCCCAACGAGGCCACGCTCAGCGGCAGGGCAAGGCCAATCGCGGTAAAGCTCACGCCCAGCAGCGTCGTCACCCACTGCTTGTCGGCGGGAATGTCAAGCGCCCGCGTCAGAGCGTACAGTGCCCCCATCGAGACGGCCCACGCGATCACCGTCCACACGAGCACGTGGGCGAGGCGGCGCGGGTTCATCAGCGGCTGTAACCCGTCGAGGATGTGATCGAGAAAGCGGCGCAGCGGCAGCTTGCCCAGCAGCGGGAGCCACCGCGTGAGCTGGTCGAGGATGCCGCGCGGGATGTTCGGCCAGCGGGCGAAGAACAGCAGCCCGATGAAGCTGACCAGCGCCAGCCCTCCCAGCCCAAAGGCCGCTTGGCCCGCCTCAGGGGTTGCGCCGGGCGCGAAGGGCAGCGCCAGCCCGATGACGATTACCACTGCCAGCAGGTCGAGGATGCGCTCGATGAGGATGCTCGTCAGGCTGGTGAAGAAGGGGACGTTATAGCGCAGGGTGATCGCGCTGCGAGCGACCTCCCCCGCGCGCAGCGGCAGTTGGTTCAGCATCATCGAGATGCTCATGACGAAGAAGGCATCGCGCGATGGAACGCGATTATCCAACAGCCCCGCCCAGCGAATGCCGCGCGTCCACAGCGTGCCCATCACCAGCACGACGTTGATCAACAGCCAGAACGGGTCGGCTTGGCGGATGCCGTCGACCACTTCTGCCAGCGGCACGCCGCGCAGCACCAGCCAAAGCAAGAACGCGCTGCCCCCAAAACTCAACCCAATCAGCAGCCAACGGCGCATATCGCCCCCTTACTCCACAAAAAAGCTCTGCCGATCTACCCGCTGGAAGTCCACGTAGATGTCCAGCTCCCAGCGCCCGACTTGCTCCACTGGATGATACATGTAGATGCCCGTTTTGTCCTGATAGCGCCGGTCGGCTTGGTAGCTGTAGCGCTGGCCGTCGGGCGCGTTGAACACAAACACAGCGCGCGTGTCGTTCCCTGCAAGGCCGCGCAGGATCACGCCTACGGCGGCGTTGGCCCCGCTGGAGAAGCGCCGCTGGGGCAGATACCCGCGGAAGCATGCCTCCAAGCTGTCGACCTGCGCCTCAGAGAAGTTGCTCTGGCGGTAGGGCTGCCAGCAGCCCGCGATGACGCTCTGCCCCTGCACCAAGACGTTCGACAGGCGCAGGTCAGCCGTCAGGGGGGGCGGCTCTCCGTTTTGGCCGAGCATGGCCGCGATGTCGTCCGAGAGGTCGCGCACGTAGGCGTTGAGCGACCCGCGGAAAGGCGATGGGCGCTGCACATCGGGGTGGTCGAGGTTGGTCTGCTGTGTGAAGACGATCACAATGGCGCGTGGGATGCGCTGCGCGTTGAAGACCACGTTGGCCTCGGCCACGATGCCGAAGTCAAAACCGTTCTTGCCGCCGACGAGTACCGTGCCGTCGAGCGCCTGCACGCTGTTGAGGCGCTGTGTGTAGGTCATCACGTCGAACAGCAGGCGGGCGACCATCCCCTCGCGGCTGTTGGGCTGGTTGATGAGCGCCTCGCGCAGGCGCATGAAGTAGGTGGCCATCGCGCGCGGCGTGAGCGTGTTGGTGTTGTAGAGCAGGTAGTAGTCCATGTTGGCGCTGATCTGCTCGCGCCGTGTGAGGCGCTCGGTGGGGACGGGCGTAATGAACCGTTCCAGCCCAGCGGTCAGCCCAGCGCGGTAGTAGCGCGACGCGAGGCCAAGCGGGACGCGCATCCACGCGTCATCCAACATGCCGAGCTTCATCCGATCCACCGCGCTGTAGGGCACGACCTCGCCAATGCCGGGGATGCCGAAGCTCTGGATGTATTGGTTGACTGTGCCCCAGCCCACCGCGTCCATCAGCATCCATGTGGCGGCGTTGTCGCTGCAATTGATCATCGCCTCGAGCAGGTCGTTGCCGCGATACGCTGTGCCGATGTTTTCCTCGCGCAGGCAGTCATTCGGCCCAGCCATCCAGTAGTCACGGGTGAAGGTCAGCGGGGCGTTAATGCGGATCAACCCCTGCACCAACCAGTCGTAATATGCCCCTGCCACAAACAGCTTGGGGACGCTGGCGGCGTTGAACACCTCGTCGAGGCGTTGAGCGCAGCCCTGCCCCGTCTCAAAATCGTAGACGACCGCGCCGACGCGCATTTGAGTTCCGTTGTTCAAGGGCGCGAAGTTGCAAGGCGGTAAGCCGCTCAGCACGTCGCTCTGCGCGAGCGTCGGCCATGCCACGAGGCCGAGCAAAAAACACCAGAGAAAGCTCCTCATGCGATTACTCACGGGCTGTTCACCATGCGCCCAGTGTAGCAAAAAGCCGCGCGCTGCTGCATGGTGGCCTCAGCGCGGCGGCGGTGGAACAGGCGGCGGGGGCGCGTCGGTAGGGGCGTCGAGGTCAAAGAAGATCGGGATGGCCGACTGGAAGCGGGCGTCAGGCGGGCGCGGTGATTCAGGGGGTGGTGGGGGGGCGCGGCGCGGCGACTCCGGCGGCGGGGGCGGCGTGATGGCGATGGGGTGTTCAGGCGGCTCCGGCGCGAGGTAGACAAACTTCTTGCGCAAGAACGGCGTGAGCGACTGCTGTTGAAGGGGCAGCGCGAGCAAGCGCGTGAGATAGTCTGTGCCGCGCTGCGTCAGGTCGCGTTGGATGGCAGGCTCCACGTCGAGGCCTTCCATGTCCTCCAGCATGAAGTAGACGATACCTTGCAGCTCCGGCACGCTCACTGGTTGATTCGGCCGACGCATGGCGCAGTAGGGCACAACGTAGTTGGCGAAGGCCTCAGTCACCGGCAGGGCCGCCGCCTCAAACACGATGATCGGGGGCTGTTCGGCGTCAGCATAGTTGGCGCTGATAGCCCGCAGCGAGGGGAACAGCGCATCGGTCAGCAGGCGGTAGAAGCTGCCGTAGATCGACACCAGCTCGCTGATGAGGTCGTGCTGCTGGGCGCGATGGGCTTCGGGCACGTGCAGCGGGATCACCAGCACGCCGTTGATTGCCAGCTCCAACGCTTGGGCGGTGGGGTCATCAGCGCTGAGGGCAGCATGGCTGGCGTGGCGCTGCATGAGCGAGCGCAGCAGCGCCGCGAGGCGGGGCGTTGTCGAGGCGGTCATGCGCTGGTGTGAAAGCGCTCTGCGTCGACAGCGCCAGCGTGCGCCCCATGCAGCAGCTTGGCGAGCGCGCGCTTGGTCGTCATGGCGCTCATGGCGAGGCCGTGGCCGGTGAAGCCCACCGCAAACCCCACCCGATCCATTGTGGGCAGCGTGCCCACCATCGGCAGACCATCCACGCTGAAGCCCATGATGCCTGCCCAACGGCGCGCGACCGGGGCGTTCACATCGGGGAAGCGCCGCGCGAGATACTCATCCAGCTTGGCTTGTACGCTTGGGTTGAGGCGATCCTCGGTGGTGTCGTGTTCCTGCTCGCGATAGTGATGGCGCGCGCCGCCCAGCAAAAAGCGCCCGTCGAACGTCATGCGGTAGTACATGTAACCGTAGTCGCTGTAACCGCAGGCGTGGATGACCGGCGCAGGGAGCGGCTCCGTCACCAGCACTTGGGCGCGCGTCGGAACGACCTTATCGCCGAAGTAGGGGTGAAGCAGCGGGCTGTAGGCGTTGGTGCACAGCAGCACATAGCGCGCGCGAAACGTGAACAAGCGCGTAAGCACGGTGACGCGATCGTTGTCTTGGCGCAGGTCATAGACCTCATTGCTGCCGACAAGTTCCGCGCCGCTTTGCGCTAGCATCGCCTCGCACAGTTGGACGGGGTTCACCGCGCCGTCGTTGGGCTGCTCGATGGCGGCGCAGTAGCCGCGGCCCAACGGGTCGTGGCCGTGCCAGATAGCCGGCAGCCCCATCTTGTGAAGCTGCTGTACGGCGCAGTGCAGCTCTTCAGCTTCGGCCTCGCTCTCAGCCAGCAGCAGCGACCCGCGCCGATCTGCTTGCACTGTGCCACCCGCGGCCTCGATGACCTGCCACCAGAAAGCGATGGTATCGGCGCTGAGGTGCCACAGATCCCACGTCTGATCCTCGCCATATTTTTCAACCGCGCGATGAGCGAACGTGTCGAGGCCGGTGATCATGAAGCCTGCGTTGCGCCCGCTTGCCCCCAGCGCGACGTTCGCTTGGTCGGTGATGACGACGTTTAGCCCCTCGGCGCGGGCGTGAAGCGCGGCGCTCGTCCCTGCAAGCCCTGCGCCCACGATGAGCAGGTCAACCTCACGCGCTGGGGGGGTATTCGACTGCCAGATAGAAACGGTCACAAGAGCCTCTCAGGATGCACTTTTCCCCATGAAGCGATACCCCACCCCGCGGCTCGTGATGATGTACTCCGGTTGGTTGGGGTTGCGCTCGATCTTCTGGCGCAGATAGTGAATGTAGAGCTTGAGGCTGTCAATGGCCAACTCGTCCTCCTCGCCCCACGCTTGGCTGACCAACTCGTTACGGCTGATGACCTTGCCCGCGTTGCGCACGAGCACCGCCAGCAGGTTGAACTCCTTGGGGGTCAGATGTCGCATCTCGTTGTTGATCATCAGCTCACGGTTGAGGAAGTTGATGCGAAAGCGCCCCTCATTGAAGGACAGTTCCTCAGCAACATCTTGACGTGGGGCGCGGCGCAGGTGCGCTTTGATGCGAGCGATGAGTTCGTCGTTGTCGAACGGCTTGGTGACGTAGTCGTCACTGCCGAGTTCCAGCCCGCGCACGATGTCTTTTACGTCGCTGCGCGCGGTGAGGAACACGATAGGCACGTCGCTCATCTCGCGCAGGCGGCGCAGCACATCCCACCCGTCCATGTCAGGCATCATGATGTCTAGCAGCACGAGGTCGGGTTGATGGCGGTACGCTTTGCGCAGGCCATCATCCGCCCGATACGCTTTGACGACCTCAAAACCGTTCTTTTCCAACAAGATTGTAGTGAGCTGAACGGTGGGTTCCTCATCGTCAATGATTAGGATTTTGGCAGACATAACAGCCCCTGACGTAAATCTGCTGAGTTGCTAAGAAAGCTGTGTCGTTGCTTTTCTCTAACGTTGATGCAACTTTAACACAACATTCTTGAACTTACCCTTAAGATCAGCGCTAAATTTGTTAGATAAGTGTTTCTTTACCTGTAACTTACGCGGGTTGTTAGACCATTGACACATCAGCTAACTGCCACAAGACAGCGCCATCACCTTAGCTGAGGCTGCTGCTCGATGGATGTTGAGGCTGCGCGCTGCTGAGAATTCGCTACAATCAAGCTCAGGACGAAGGAGCGAAATGCATGAAGGACACGCGCGCTCGCATTGAGCGCATCGACCTGCTGAATGAACGGTTTATCTCATTGGAGCTGGCGCTTGAAGACCCCAGCTTGAAGAAGATCAAGCCCGGGCAGTCGCTGCTGGCGCGGCTTGGCGACCGCAGTGAGGAGTTCCCCTCGTGGGCGCTGTATACGCGTGAGCAGTGGTGGCCGGTCGGCGTGACCGACCGCGACGTGCTGCGCGTGGAGCTGCCGCGCCGCAGCGTTTATGAGGTGGGGCAGGTGGTGCAGCTTTTGGGGCCAGTGGGGCAGCCGTTTCGCTTTCGGCAGCGCCTGCACCGCGTCGTGTTGATCGCCTACAATACCGCGCCCACGCCCCTATCAGTCATGACGCCGCTGCTCGTCAAGAACAAGGTCAACGTGACGCTGCTGCTGATGGGCGAGGCGCGCAGCTACAACACGCGCCACCTGCCGCCCGAGGTGGAGATCATCAAGGCCAACGACCGGCTCGAATGGCCGGATATGGTGCGCACTATGCCAGAGGCCGACCAAGTGTTTGCCATCGTCGGGCGCGATGACGAGATAGGCCGCTTCAACGAGCTGTACCAGCTCATGCTCTCACAGCGCTCCGAGATCCCAGAGAACTACGCCTTCGGCGTGTTTCAATCGACGCTGCTGTGTGGTGTGGGGAGCTGTGACGCTTGCACGCTGCATACGCGCGGCGGCATCAAGCGCATCTGTGTCGACGGGCCGATGTTCGATTTAACGACTGTGCGGCTTGGCCCACAGCTCAACGCATGAGGAACTGTTGATGATTGATGTCACACGCCCGGGCAAACACATGCTGACGCTGCGCTCGCCGGTGATGTTGGCGGCGGGGGTGGCGGGCTTCGGCAACCACTACCACGACCTGCTCAAGCTCAGTAAGTTTGGCGCGCTCGTCACCAACCCCGTCACGCTCCACGAGTGGTCACCCACGCGCGGCACGCGGGTTGTCCCACTCGAGAGCGGCGTGCTGGTGCACACTGGCTTCCCGAATGGGGGGGCGGCAGCGGTGATGAAAGAGTTCCGCACGATCTGGCAGAACGCGCCGCTCCCGATTGTGCTGCACGTGATCGCCACCAAGCCGGATCACATGCGCGCGCTGGGGGAAATGATCGACGCAGAGGCAGGCTTGAGCGCGGTTGAGCTGGGGCTGCGCGACGACATCAGCGCGGAGATCGCCAGCGACTTTGTGAGTGCCCTCCAGCGCAGCACCGACAAGCCGGTGATCGTGCGCCTGCCGCTGTTCGACGCTTATGAGATCGCGCAGGCATGCGCCGACAGCGGCGCGGGTGCGTTGGTGGTGGCAGGGCCGCCGCGCGGCACCGCCCGCGACCCGCACAGCGGGCGCTTGATCAGTGGTCGGATTTACAGCCCGCTGATCCACCCGATGGCGCTGCGCATGGTGGGGGTGCTGCGCCGCCGCATTGACCCCGACGTGCCGATCATCGGCGCGGGCGGCATCCACAGCTTGCAGCAGGCGCGTGACTTTATCGACGCGGGGGCGGTGGCGGTGCAGGTTGACAGCCTGACATGGATTCAACCGAGCATGGCCGAGCGCATCGCCCGCGACCTCTCCGGCAATTTGACGACGCGCATGATCGACGCGCTGCCCGACGAATGGCACCCCGACATGGGCGATACCGAGTTCCGTGCCCTGTTTGGCGATGATGAGCCAATGCAGGGCGCGCGTTAACCGCCGGGCGTCACCAGCGCGGTGGGGGTGGCTGGCGGGCGCGTCGGCGGCGTGACGGGCGTTGGCGTGAGCGTGGCGGTGGGGACGATCACCGGCGCGGGCGTGGCTGTAGGCACAATCTCCACGCGCAGGTCGTTAATCCGGAACGTGTCGGCGCAGCGCATGTCAGCAGCGTTCCCCCACACAGGAATATCCCCGGGCAGCCCGACGCGCAGCCAATTCCCACTTTGATCGCGCGCGACAACCGTCAGCGGCGTGTTCTCGTTGACTGTGGAGACCTGCTGATGCTCGGCCCCGGGGCCGTCGTGCAGGATAGTCATGGTCGTGGTCGTGCAGGTGGCATCGGTCACATCCACACGGATCGTCTGCGAGATGGTGTTGCCGCGCTCGTCGCGGGCGGTCAGGGCGAGGTTGAGCGGTTCGGTGGCGTAACCGGTTAGGCTGTTTAACGTGCCTTGCGCAGCGAGTTCATCGGGGACAGGCGCGTTGGTGAAGCTCTCAAGGCCGCGGATGCTAACAGCCTGCGCCCCCTGTGCGTTCCAAGTCAGCGTCAAGCCGGAGACGACGTTGCGCACGAGGCGGGTCGGCTCGCTGGTGAAGCTCACGATGCGCAGCGGCACGGTGATATCGACCACAAGCTGGCGCAGCACGCTTTGTTCCCCGTTGAGCGCCACCACCGCCACGGTGATGTCGTCGGTGTAGTCGGCAGTTGAGAGGGTGATGCTGCGCTGGCTCCCGGGCACTTCCGCCACCAGCACCTGATTGATGCTGACGCGGTACATCTCGGCGTTAGTGGCGTCCCACGAGAGGATGAACTCCTCACCGGGGGCAAGCTCGGTGCGGTTGACGCGCAAGTTTTCGAGCGTAGGGGCTGGGCTGCCGCGCAGCGCGCCCAGCGCAATCGCCAGCAGCGCCACGACCAACACCACCCCTGCCAAAGCGCTGGCCACCATCCACGGCGCGAAGAGGGGCATGATGACGGCCTGCGCCTCCTGTGCGGCGAGGAAGCGGCTGGCGTTCTGGGCCTGCGCGACTATCACAAAGCTGCTCGTGCGCGGTTGGCCCAGCCACGGGCGCTGTTTGGGAACGACGTCCACCTTGACTTGCGAACGCGACCCCGCCGCCAGCGTGACGCGCGGCATGCTAAAGCGCGTTTGGAGGGCGTTATCTGCGCTGCGCCCAGAAAGCGCAACGGTTAAATCCTCGTTGCCGAAGTTCTGCAAGGTGAGCATCAGGGGGGTGCCCGGCTCCACCATCTGCGTGGCGAGCTGCATCCCAAAGCCGCCAAAGCCGTGCAGCCGCACCGGCAGCGTGGCGCGCAGGGTGCTTTCGGTACGGTCTTTAGGCGTGACCTCAATCGTGATCGTGTAGTCCTGCGGGTGGACGTCGGGACGGCGCGGCGGCTTGATGTTGATGAGGATGTAGGTGGTATCCTGTGCTGCCAGCTCCAGCTCAGGCCGGTTGACGCGGATCCACTCCGAGGGCATTCCGCTGATCTTGATGGAGAAGCGGCGCGGCTGGCTGAGGTGGTTGGTGATGGCCAGCTCCGCCGAGGCGCTGGAGGCCGGCCACACATCCACTTGGTTCACATCCAAGCGCACGGCAAATTCCGTGTTAGCGCTGCTGGGCTGCGTGTCGAAGTCGCTGGCCTTCATCGGCACCGTGAGGTTCTCATCCAACGGATGGTACACGATACGCAAGAAGCCCACCTGCAGCTCCTCCACGCCTTCGAGCATGTGGGCTTCATAGCTCTTGAGCGGTTTGCCATCGATGATGACGCCGTTTTCGCTCTCAAGGTCGTTCAAATAGGTGCTGCTGCTGGTGTGGGTGATGCTGAAGTGATGGCGCGAGACGGTCTCAGTGTCCAGCACAATCGTGTTGTCGGAGGCGCGGCCCACCGTCACGTTGGGGGCCTCTAACAGATAGCTCTCGATTTTGCCGTCTGGCCAGTAGATATCCAGCCGTGCGTAGGCCATGCACCGACTCCTCGTGAAAGTACGCCTGCGCTCATTGTAGCGATTTCAGCCGCTTCGGCCAACAGGCGCTCGCCCTGCGGTGTGTGTCGTCGCTCAAGCACAATGCAAGCGTATTGTGAACGTCAAGTAAAGATGCAGCAGTGTCTGGTATCATTAGAAAGGTAAGTGCAAGGATGAGTTTAGGAAAGTTGCAACGTGATCAATCAACGATTCCGCGCGGTACGTTTCTGGCTGTTGGCGGGTTTGCTTGCTGTGTTAAGCCCGCTCGTGAGTGCCCAGCAGATCTACACCCCACCACCGCCTGAGCCGTGGGATGGCACTTCGCGCTATACCGTGTTGGTGATGGGTATGGATCGCCGCCCCAGCGAATTTAACCTGCTGTCATCTCGCTCTGATGTGCTGATTCTCGTCAGCTATGACCCCGCAACGGGGGGCATTGGGCTTTTCCACATCCCGCGCGATCTGCATCTGCCACTGCCAGACAGCGGCGTATTTGCGCGCGTCAACACACTCTCACAGGTAGGCGAGCAGCGCGCGGCTGGCTATGGGCCGTACTACACGATGGAGGTTTTGAGCCGCAACCTCGGGATTCAGATTGACGCTTTCCTGCTGTTTGATTTTACAGCGTTCATCACGCTGATTGATTCGATGGGCGGGATTATGATGGACATCCCCTACAGCATCAGCGACCCAACGTACCCTGACATGAACTTTGGCTATGACCCGTTTTTTATCCAGCGCGGCTGGCAGGTGCTGGATGGGCGTACTGCGTTGAAGTATGCGCGCACGCGGCATGGCGACAACGACTACTTGCGCGGTCAGCGGCAGATGGCCGTTATGCAGGCTGTGTTTGAGCGCCTGCGCGAGCCGAACGTGCTGCAAAACATGCTGCTGCAAGCGCCCGTGCTGGTGACGCAACTGCGGAACAACGTCGTGACCAATGTGCCGTTTGAGCAGCTCACGTTCTTGGGGCTGGTGGCGCTGGATATGGGGGCAAGCATTCGCACGGGGGGCTTTAACGAGAGCAACACGCGCACAATGACCCTCGGGGGCGGACGTGTGCGTGTGCCGCGCGTAGAGTTGATCCCAAGCGCGCTGTCTGAGGCGTTCGGTGATGTTTACTGGAACTAGCGCAGGGGCAGCGTCGGGTCTTCATCTTCATAGTCCATGCGCAGCAGGCCAGTGCTCTCTTGCGATGTGCCGGCAGGCTGCGCCACGATGACGATCACGCTGATGTTGTCGCGTCCACCGCGTTGATTGGCCAAGTCGATCAGGCGCGCAGCGATACGCTCAGGGTCGTCATCGGCCAGCGCCTCGGCGCGAATTTCCTCAGGCGAGACGTGCAAGGTGAGGCCGTCGGTGCACAGCAGGATGCGATCCCCCGGGTTGAGCAGCACCCCGCTGATGAGGTCGATATCTAGCTCAGGGGATTGGCCGAGCGCGCGGTAGAGCACGTTCTTCATCGCGTGGTGTTCGGCCTCGGCGGGGGTGATGTGGCCTGCGTCGAGCAAGGCCTGTACAAAGCTGTGGTCGCGCGTGATCTGCGTCAGGCTGTGGTCGTAGCCGTCGATGAGGTAGGCGCGGCTGTCGCCCACATGCGCCAGAACGACCCCACGCCCGCGCGCCAGCGCCAGCGTAAGCGTCGTGCCCATGCCTTGCAGTTCGGGCATCTCGCGCGCTTCGTCGATGATGTGCTCGTTGGCAGACCGCACCGCGTCCACGATCATATCGAGCACCATATCATCCGGCAGCGGCTCGAGGTCGCGCGGGTCAGAGAAGGGGTGCGCCAGCAGCCGGTCTTGGATGGTAGTTACTGCGATGCGGCTGGCGCGCTCACCCGCGACCGCGCCGCCCATGCCATCGGCGATGATGGCCAGCACCGCGAGGTCATGCCCCAGCACACTCACACTGTCTTCGTTATTTGATCGCTGCATCCCCTTGTCAGACTTTGCGCCGCTTAGCAAGCGGATAACACTCCCCGAACCGGGCATCTAGGGGACTCCTCACATACGCTGATGACCTTATTCTATTGAAGTTAAAGCAACACGCAAGCAGTCCGTTTGAGGAGGCTTGGCAGATTGTGAGAGGATGATGCTGCGGTTGCCTGTGGAGGGCCTCACCCCTAAATCCCCTCTCCCGGCGGAGAGGGGACTTGTGGCGCTGCTGCGTCGTGATCTGCTGTTTCAGGCTCAGCAGTGTGGGAGCGCATGCCCCCTTCTCTACCGGAGAAGGGGGTTGGGGGTTGAGGCCCAAGTCCCATCCCACTGAAAATTGACCCCCTTGAGCCTGAGGTCATTGCAACGCGGGCTTGGTTGCAGTACATTTATGAGTGTGCAGTAAATAGACCTTTGATGTACCCAATGGAGATAGTTTATGAAACGGTTGCTAGCATTTGTTCTTGTGTCGATGTTGATGTTTGGGGCTGTCCGTGCGCAGGACGGCCAATTGGAGATCTTCTCTTGGTGGGCGGGTGATGAAGGCCCGGCTCTTGAAGCGTTGATCGAACTCTACCGCGAAGCCAACCCGGGCGTAGAAGTGATCAACGCGACGGTGACAGGCGGCAGCGGTGTCAACGCGCGCGCTGTCCTCAAGACGCGCATGCTGGGGGGCACGCCGCCTGATTCGTTCCAAGTGCACGCGGGCGAGGAACTGACGGGCACTTGGGTTGTGGCAGGCCGTATGGAAGACTTGACCTTCCTGTTCGAGGAAGAAGGCTGGTTCGACGCCTTCCCGCAGGGCTTGATCGACCTCGTGACCTACGAGGGCGGCATCTACAGCGTGCCGGTCAACATCCATCGCTCCAACGTCATGTGGTTCAACCCCGCCAAGATCGCCGAGTGGGGCATCGAAGTCCCGACGACGTGGGATGAATTCCTCGCGGTGTGCCCCACGATTCAAGCGCAGGGCGTGACCCCGCTGGTCGTAGGCGAGGCGTGGACGGTCAACCACCTGTTCGAGAGCGTTGCGCTGGGTGTGTTGGGCGCGGACGGCTGGAATGGCATCTGGACAGGCGAGACCGACCCGGCAGGGCCGGAGATGATCGCCGTGTTCGACCGCTTCGGCGAGATCCTCGCGTGCAGCAACATCGCGGAGGACGCTGCAGGCCTCTCATGGCAGCAGGCGATTGACAAAGTGGTGGATGGCAGCGCTGCGTTCAACATCATGGGCGACTGGGCCGCGGGGTATATGACGACCACGCTTGGTCTGGAGCCGGGCGTCGGCTTCGGCTATGCCGCTGCCCCAGATACAGACGGCGTGTTCATGTGGCTGTCCGACAGCTTCGGCCTGCCGGTGGGCGTAGCGCACCGCGACAACACCATCGAGTGGCTGCGTCTGCTCGGTTCGGTCGAGGGTCAGAACGCCTTCAACCCGCTGAAAGGCTCGATCCCAGCGCGCATTGACGCAGTGGAAGCCGCGCCTGAGCTGTACAACGCCTACCTGCAAGATGCCGCCGCTGACTTCGCTAGCAACGTGCTGGTCGGGAGCTTGGTGCACGGCACGGCGGCCAACGAGCGCTTCATGGGCGACTTCAACCAAGTCATGGAGATCTTCTTGGCCAGCGGCAGCTCGGCCGCAGCGGCCAGCGCTATGTCCGTGATTTGTGTTCAGAGCGGGGCCTGTGGCGGCTGATCTGCCTCGTTAGGACAATTGAAAGACCCTGCCCCACGCTTGGGTGGGGTCTTTTTTTATCGAGTTTAGAAAGCAGGTGCACAGATGCGAAGCCCGCGAGATCGTGTGATCGCCTTCTTGATGCTGCTGCCGTCGCTGCTGGCGATTGGCATCTTCGTCTACTTTTTCATCTTCCGCGCGTGGCAAACCTCCCAGACGAATTGGGGCAACAGCGGCGCGCCGCCCCCGCTGCTGCAAGGCGTGGAGAAGTCGAACATCGGCCTTGCCAATTACGATGCGCTGTTCACGGATATGCTCGACTTCCCCTTCCGCAACGCCATGACCAACACCTTCTTCTTCACAGTGTTCTTTGTGGGGGGGTGTTTGTTCTTCGGGCTGCTGCTAGCGCTGCTGCTGGATCAAAACGTGCGCGGGGAGGCGTTCTTCCGCACGTTGTTCTTGTTCCCGATGTCGCTGTCGTTCGTCGTGACGGGGACGATCTGGCGCTGGATGCTCCAGCCCGGCGGTGGGGTCAACATCTTGCCACAGGCGCTGTTAGGCCTAGAGCCGATTAGCTTCCGCTGGATGAACAGCCGCGATGTGATCTTGCCGTTTGAGTGGCATCAAGTGCCTGATCTGCTTACGATGATCGGGCTGGCCATTGTGGCCTTCTACACCGCCAACCTGTTTATGAAGGGGCGCATCCGCGCGGCACAGTACGGCGTGGGGGCGGCGGTCATCATGCTGGCGGTGGTGCTCACGGGGGTGTGGAGCCACATCTGGCCGCCGCTCGATCAACCCGCGCTGGAGCCGAACATCGCGCCCAAGGGCTTCAATCTCGCGCTGGTAGGGATCATCATCGCGGCGGTCTGGCAGATGAGCGGCTACACGATGGCGATGTTCATCGCCGGCATTCGTGGCATCTCGGATGAGCTGCGCGAGGCGGCGCGCGTGGACGGCTGCACCGAGATCGGCATCTACCGCTACATCATTCTGCCGCAGCTCAACCCAATTGTGCTGAGCGCGATGATCGTCTTGGGGCATATCTCGTTGAAGATCTTCGATCTGGTGTTTGCGATGGCTGGGCCAGACAACGCGCAAACCATCGTGCCGGGCATCATGGTCTACACCAAAGGCTTCCGCGAGAATCAGTTCGCTAAAGCCAGCGCCATCGCGGTGATCATGCTGATCACGGTGGGCGTGATTATCGTGCCGTATCTCTGGTCGCAGCTGCGCACCAGCAAGCGCTGAAAGGAGCCGCCGATGAGCAACCAACCCATGACGGCCTATGACATGCGCCGCTACACGATGCGCGTCAGCATTTATGTGGTGCTGGCGATATTTTCGCTGTTCTTCATCGTGCCGATCTACTTGGTGGTGGTGACGAGCTTGAAAGACCCAGCCACGATCAACCTTGCCACCGCATGGAACCTGCCAGAGCGCCCCTTCTGGGAGAGCTACCAGCAGGTATTTCAGGCGTTTGGCGGGCGCTTGCAGAACAGCGTGTTCTTGGTGTTCTGGGCGACACTGCTTTCGAGCGTGTTGGGGTCGGTGAACGGCTATGTGCTGTCGAAGTGGCGCATCCCCGGGGAGAAAATCTTCTTCCCGCTCATCATCTTCGGGATGTTCATCCCGTATCAGGCGATTTTGATCCCGCTGTTTGAGTTCATGCGCGATATCAACCTGTACGGGGGCTTGCCCGGGCTGATCTTGATCCACGTGGTCTATGGGCTACCGATCACGACACTTATCTTCCGCAACTTCTACGTAGACATCCCCGACGAGATGCTTGAATCAGCAGCCATTGACGGCGCGGGCTTCTTCCGCATCTACACGCAGATCGTGTTCCCGCTGTCCTTGCCGGGCTTCGTCGTCGTGATCATCTGGCAGTTCACCCAAATCTGGAATGAGTTTCTGTTCGCAGTCACCATGACGAACAACGACTCACAGCCGATCACCGTGGGGCTGGCGCAGCTCGCTGGTGGGGAGGCGGTGCGGTGGAACCTGCCAATGGCGGGTGCGATTGTGGCCGCGCTGCCCCCGCTGCTGGTGTATATCCTGCTGGGGCGCTATTTCATCCGTGGGCTGCTCGCGGGGTCGATCAAGGGGTGAAGCAGATGGCCATGCGCATCACAAAAACAGGCTACAATCAAGGCTGACGATCACAGCGATGATGGAGGCCGAGCATGGCTTTTCTAACCGAAACAGAACGCCGCGCCCTGCGCGCAATTGTGCAAACGCTGACCGCGCCTGCCAACGGCGACCTGCCAGAGCCGCTGGCGACCTTTGATCCTGTGAACACAACCACGCTGCTCGATGATATCGAGACCGGCCTTGAATACGCCACAGACGAGGCCGCCAAGCGTGAGTTGAAGCTGCTGTTGAACGCCTTTGAGCAGGGCTGGTTCCAGCGTTTGTTTGGGGCGGAGGGGCGACCTTTTTCGCAGATGAGCCAAGCGCAGCGCGAGGAGGCGCTGCGCTCATGGGCGTTCAGCGGCCTAGCGCTGCGGCGCAAGGTGTTTCAGGCCTTTAAACGACTGACGCTGTTCATCGCGTATGGCAACCCGCCGCAGGGGGCGCATCCTGTCTGGCCGGTGATCCACTACCCGGGCGCGGTCAACAACGCTGGCGGCGCGGCGCGCCCGGCGCTCCAGCCGCTTGACATCAGCGGTGAGACCACCCTCAGCGCCGATGTGCTGGTGATCGGCAGTGGGGCGGGCGGGGGCGTGGCCGCGGCGGAACTGGCCGCCGCAGGCTTCGACGTGTTGATCGTCGAAAAAGGCGATTACTACACGGACGCGCAGCTCACCGGCGACGAAGTGAAGTCTACACAGACGCTGTTCGAGAAAAGAGGCGCGCTGGCGACGAAGGACACGACCATGATGATCCTCGCGGGCGCGACGCTGGGCGGGGGGACAACCGTCAACTGGTCGGGGTCGCTGCGCACGCCGGAGAACGTGCTGCAAGAGTGGGCGCGCGACTATGGTTTTGAGGGGGCGACCACGCCAGAGTACCAAGCCAGCATGGACGCCGTCAGCCAGCGCATCAACGTCAATACGAACGAGTGCGCGCTCAACCCCAACACGGCCATGCTCGTCAAAGGCGCAGAGGCGCTGGGCTACCCTGTGGAGGTCATCCCGCGCAATGTCAAAGGCTGCGAGGACTGCGGCTACTGCGGCTATGGCTGTTCCTTCGGCGCGAAGCAGGGCACGCTGCGCACCTTCCTGCCGGATGCCGTGGCACACGGGGCGCGGATCGTCATCCGCGCAGAGGTGCGCCACCTCACCCATGAGCGCGGGACGGCTACTGGCGCAGTGCTGGACGTGGCAGATCGGCAGGGGCGCGTCCAGCAAGTGACGGTCAAAGCCAAGGCGGTTGTCATGGCAGCCGGGACGATCAACACGCCCGCCATCCTGCGGCGCAGCGGCCTCACCCACTACAACATCGGGGCCAACGTTCACCTGCACCCGACGACGGTCATCTTCAGCATCTTTGATGAGCCGGTGCGAACGTGGCAGGGCGCGTCGCTCACGCGCGTGGTGAAGCAGTTCAACAACCTCGATGGCAAGGGCTACGGTGTGGTGATCGAAACAGCTCCTGCGCACCCGGGCTTGACGGCTGCCGTCATGCCGTGGCGCAGCGCTGCCGAGCACAAGCGCCTCGTCGCCCAAACGGAGTACATCGGCAACCTCATCGTCATCAACCGCGATTTTCATGGCGGCCGCGTGTCGATTGATCGGCACGGTCAACCGGTGGTGGAGTACGCGCTGCACCCCTATGATCGAGCGCATCTTCAGAGGGGCGTGCTGGAGGCGCTCAAGATTCACCACGCGGCGGGCGCGCGTCAAGTGTTCAGCCCGCACAACGACGCCACCTCATATCAGGCGGGCAAAGGCAGCTTTGACGACTTTCTCAAGCATGTCGAGGCTAAAGGCCTCAAGCCGAACGACTTCGCGCTGCTGTGCGCGCATCAGATGAGTTCATGTCGCATCGCTGCTCATCCTCAGCTCGGCGCGACACGCCCGGACGGTCAACTGTGGGAGTTGAAAAACTGCTTCGTCGTGGACGGCAGCGCCCTGCCCACTGCGACCGGCGTCAACCCTATGCTCAGCATCCTCACACTGGCGCATTACCTAAGTCAGGGGATCAAGCGTACACTATGAGGGTTATCAGGATCAGGGATCATTGAGCTATGTCAGACTTGCAGGTTTTGTTTAAAGTTCCCCAAGTGATCGATTTGGGTCTAAGAACCGGTGCTCTGGAGCGCGTTGGCGGTGTAATCCGCGATGCAAGCACTAAGCAAGTGGTGATGTGGCTGCGCGATTCGGGCGCGGTTGAGGAGGGTATGAAACACGTTGCAGGGGGCGTTGGCAGCCCTGCAAACCCCATTAACGCAGTGTTGAACGTTTCGCAGACGATCGCAACAGCGGTGGATGGTCACTTTACGCATATGGCTGTCAACGCTGTAAGGGAGCAGGTGACGCAAGTCAGCCAACAGGTGGGGGCGCTCGCCTTGCAGACGCTTACTGGGAATGTGGTCAGCCTTGCGTTTACGGCTATGGCGCTCAACTTCATCCTGAGGCGTATCGATAACCTTTCACAACAGATTGATGAACTCATCGCTCAAATGAACACCCAGTTTGAACGGGATCGGCGTATCGCATTCCGTGCGGCGCTGATGTCGGCAAGGGATGTGTTGGAGGCTGAGCGTTTAGAGACGCGCCAAAATGCCCTGCCTGAGGCGGTCAACGGTCTAACGCGCGCCAAAATGAACCTTATCGAGGATTTTGAGGCGGCGCTCAAACGTGCGCAAACCGATGACCGTCATCTTGAGCTTGCGCAGCATTTCTTGCTGCAAGCGTGCTATGCTATCTCATCCATCGCGCAGTGTTACGCGCAGGAGAACGAAACACGCCTAGCCGCCCAGCGCCTGCGCGAGCAGCTCGACGAGCTGCGCCCTGCCGCTCAAAAGCTCATCCGAGCTTGGCTGACGAGTGCGCCCGGGTTTTACTTACACCCATGGATGGATCGAGAAACGATGGAGCGCGCGCTGGCATTGCAGGCGTGGCTGCGCGGCGAGCGCCTCAACACGCGCGAGAACAAAGTCCACGTCGTCACTGAGATTGTGGACGAACTCCGCGCCGATTTGTGGCATAATCGCGCTAAGTTTGAGTCACGGCATCCGGTGGTCGAATTCGTCAGTGAACGACGCGGCGCTGGCACGACCCGCGCGAATCTGGTGCGGCGATATCAGCGCGGCGTGCAAGAGAGCATTCGACTGGTGGAGAATATCGAACGTCTCGATGGCTACGAGCTGGAGCTGCGCTCAATGCGCCTCAGCATGCCGGAGTGGTCTAGCCTTGTGGATAAAACACTTCTCAAGCAGCACGGCGGCGCGTTGATCACCGACAGTGCGCTGCTCCAACAAATGGAGGAGCGCCTCTCGCGCCGTTCAGAGCAGTGAGGCTGAACCTGTCAATAGTTTGGCTTCCCTGCAAGTGTCCACTTTCAAAATGATGCTACTGAGGCCTCATCCCCCAACCTCTTTCCCCTGTTGGAGAAGGGGCAGGAGTCCCCTCTCCATGGGAGAGGGGATTTGGGGTGAGGCCTTACAACGTCAACCCAACAAGCCGAGGAGGCGCATCACCGCGACTTTAGACACTCCCGCTTCCCTAGTCCAATCGCCTCAATTGGTGCTAGACCCTGACGGAGCGCTGCGCTTCACTGAGAGGCAGAGTCACGTCAACGAAATGAGCTGGGTATGACGAGTGCGGTGATGGCCGCGCGGGAGTATACGCCGCGCGGAGAGCTGTGGGCTGGCATGCGCGATACCGTGCCGCTGCTGGTGGGGGCGCTGCCGTTTGGGTTGATCTTCGGCGCGACGTCGGTCTTGGGAGGTATGTCACCGCTGGCGACGATGGCGCTGTCGGTGATGGTGTTTGCCGGGTCGTCGCAGTTTATCGGCGCGCGGCTGTTCATCAACGGCGCATCCTTGCCTGTGATCTGGATCACCACGCTGATCGTGAATTTGCGCCATGCGCTCTATTCGGCCACGCTTGCGCCCGGGTATCGCGCGCTGGGGCAGCGCTGGTTAGTGCCGTTGGGCTTCTTCCTGACGGATGAAACCTTTGCTGTCGTCGCGCAGTATGAGGCGCGTCATCCTGAGTCGCCGTATCGTCAATGGTATCAGTTGGGGTCGTCCCTTGCGATGTACGCCAACTGGAACTTTTGGACGCTGGCAGGTATCCTCATCGGCGCGAGCGTGCAGGGGCTGGGCGAGTTAGGGCTGGACTTTGCGATGGTGGTGACGTTCATCGGCATTGTGGTTCCGCTCATCACGAGCCGCGCAATGCTGGCGTGTGCCGTCAGCGCGGGCGTAACGGCGCTGATCGCGTATCCGCTGCCGAACAATTTGTACTTGATGATCGCAGCGTTGGTCGGGATCGGCGTGGGGGTGTGGGTCGAAAGGGCGCGCGATGACCGCCAATGAAGCCTTGATGATCGCGGGGATGGCGCTGGTGACGTTTGGGATCCGCTACCCGATGCTGGTGCTGGTGGGACGGGTAGCGCTGCCGCCGATGGTGGCGGATGCGCTGCGCTTCGTGCCGGTGGCGGTGCTGACGGCGATCTGTGTGCCTGCGGTCTTGATGCCGCGTGAGACGCTGTGGCTGGGGTTAGACAATGCGTGGCTGATGGCGGGCGTGCTGACGGTGCTGGTGAGCTGGCGGACGAAGAACTTGCTGGCGACCATCGTGATCGGCATGGGGGCGTTCCTGCTGCTGCGGGTGATTTTCAACGTCTGAGTACCTTTTCTGGGCAAGTGGGCTTACAATCCACGCAGGTTTACTGCCCATGCGGAGTGAGTATGGCTGGAATGATGGTCGTCGTGCCCACCTATAACGAACGCGAGAACCTGCCCAACTTTGCGGCGGCGCTGTTCAACTTGGGGATCGAAGGGCTGCAAATCCTCGTGGTGGATGACAACTCACCGGATGGCACGGGCCAAGTGGCGGAGGCGCTGCGGGCACAGTATGACGAACGGCTGCATGTGCTGCACCGGCCCAAGAAAGAAGGGCTGGGGCCGGCGTATCTGGCGGGGTTTCGGCAGGCGCTGGCGCTGGGCGCGGAGACCATCGTGCAGATGGACGCTGACTTCAGCCATCAGCCCCATTACCTGCACACGATGCGCGCCATGATCGCCGATTATGACCTTGTGTTGGGGTCGCGCTTTATGCGGGGCGGCGGCGTGGACGAAAGCTGGAGCGTGTATCGCAAGGCGCTGTCGTTGTGGGCGAACCGCGTGTACACTCCATTGATCTTACGGCTTCCGGTGGCAGACGCGACGGGCGGCTTCAAGATCTGGCGGCGGGAGACGCTCATCGGCATGAACCTTGACCGTATCCGCTCCAACGGCTACGTGTTTCAGGTCGAGATGACCTACGTCGCGCATCGGCTGGGCTACCGCATCGGCGAATTTCCGATCTACTTCCCAGATCGCAAGGCGGGCAGCAGCAAGATGAGCAGCAAGGTGGCGCTAGAGGCGGCGCTGCGCGTCTGGCAGATTTTAGCGCGACATGCCAAGCTCTCCCCGGCGGATCGCGCTACGGGGTGAACTAACACATCTTTAACGGCCTTGTGGCTAGTCAATGGCGCTTACGTTGATTTATAATATCAGGTGTTCAAGTCCCCTCGGTTGGGGCGTTTTGATTTTGGGAGCATGTAACATGACACTACGCCTGAAGAACGATATGGTCGGTCTGCTGGCCTACACCCTGACGGTTGACGGGGAAGTCGTTGAGACGGTTGACCGCGAGAATCCCATCGAATACCTGCATGGCGCTCAGAACATCGTGGAAGGCCTCGAGGCCGCGCTGGAAGGCAAGCAGGCAGGCGATACCTTTGAAGTGACGGTGACCCCAGAAAAGGGCTATGGCGAATACCTCAAAGACGATGTCGAGGCTGTCCCCACCAGCGAATTTGAAGATCTGGACGAGCTGCAAGTGGGGATGGAGTTGGAAATGGTCGATGAGGATGGCGACATCGTCGAGGCGACCATCGTGGAGATCACGCCGGATGAAGTTGTACTCGACTTTAACCCTCCGTTGGCAGGCAAGACGCTGCACTATAAGGTGGAAGTGGTGGAAGTGCGCGAGGCGACTGAGGAAGAACTGGAGATGGGCCTGCCCGTCAGCCTCATCGATGAGATGTACGACGACTTTGAGGACGATGAGGAATAGGCCGCAGACGGCACAGATGTTACACTAAAGGGCGCAGCGATGCGCTCTTTTTGTTGGCGCATACAACCACAGCAGAAACCACAGGAGGGACAGCCCATATGCAGCCGATCAAACTGGTGCTTGCCTCCTCCTCACCCCGCCGACGGGAGCTGCTGGCAGGGTTGGGGGTGGAGTACACCATCCACAAACCGGAAGTTGATGAGACCCCGCGCGCAGGCGAGCCGCCGCTGGTCTATGTGGCGCGCTTGGCGCTGGCGAAGGCGCAGGCTGTGGCCGCTCAAGTGCAGAGCGGCGGGCTGGTGCTGGCGGCGGATACGATTGTCGTCCTTGCCGCGGATACCATTGGCGTGAACGCGCAGGGCGAGATCCTCGGCAAGCCGGCGGATGCGGACGAGGCGCGCGCGATGCTGCGAGCGCTGCGTGGGCGTGATCATCTTGTTGTGACGGCGTTTGTGCTGCTGCCGCTGGATGGCGGCGCGCCGTTCCAGCAGCTGGTCAAGACGGTGGTCACGATGCGCGACTACACCGACGAGGAAATTGAAGCGTATATCGCCACCGGTGACCCGTTCGACAAGGCGGGCAGCTACGCCATTCAGCATCCGGTATTTCGCCCGGTGGCGTCGTTGAACGGCAGCTTTACCAACGTGGTGGGGCTGCCGGTGGATGAAGTCCGCGCGGCGTTGATTGAGCTTGGGGTGCTGCATGCTGCCGACGGTTGAATCGTCGCGGGCGGGGGCGGCGCTGCTGTGGGTGATCGCGCTGGCGGGGACGGTGACGCTCCCGGGGTGGGTGCTGCTGGCGCAGCTCGCGCAGGTAGGGATGGCGCTTTCGGCGATGGCGCTGGTGCTTTACGCGGCAGCCTTTGCCGTGATGAGCGGGTTCAGCGGGGCAGCGGCGCGCGTCGGCAGCAAAGAGGCGATGCTGATTGCGGCGGGGGTGTCGTTTGCGGGGCTGTTGGTCTTGATGTTGGCCCCGCGCTTTGAGCTGCTGCTGATCGTGCAGGCGGCGCAGGGCGGCGCGCTGGCGCTGGCCATGCAGTCCTATCGCTTATACCGGCAGCAGGTAGGCGTTGCCTTGTCAACAGATCGCACGGTGACGATTGTGGCGTTGTTCGGGGCGATCAGCGGGCTAGGGATGGCGCTTCTAGCGTGGAGCGGCGACCCTGCCCCGTGGTCATATTGGGTTGAGCTAATCCTGCTGGGGTGTGCGCTGGCGCTGTTCACACGGGCGCAGGTGATGGCCCCTGTGCCGGATGCGCCGCTGCTGCTGCGCCCTGCGATGGGCGAGATTCGAACGGTGGCGCTGCTGGTGCTGCTGGCCAGCCCGGCAGGGTTGATCGCCGCGGTGATCCCGTGGCAGCTCGCGCGCTTTGACGCGGCGCATTGGATGGCCGTGCCGCTGCTCGTGTGGCTGCTGGTGGCGGCGCTGGCTGTGGCGACGGCGGGCCAGCGCCTGTGGAGCCTGCTGGCGCGCTGGACCAGCCCGATGCTGGTCGTTGGCTATGGGCTGCTCACGTTTGGCACGTGGACTGGCTATGTGGAGCTGGTGACAGGCGGGGCGTTTTTGCTAGGCTTAACGCTGGGGGTGCACATCAGCGCGCATCCCCCTCAGTCGATCTGGGATGAGGCGCTGGGCGTGCTGGGGATGCTCATCCCGGGGGCGCTGCTGGCGCTGGTGGCGCAAAACAGCGGCGTCACTGTGGCGCTGATCGGCTATGGGCTGGCGGGGCTGCTGCTGTGGTTTGCTGCCCATTGGTGGATTCATTCAAGGGACGCACTGGATGCATGAGGTGATTGTCATCGGCGGCGGCTTCAGTGGGCTGGCCGCTTGTTGGGAGTTGGAACGGCGCGGCGTGCCATACCTGCTGGTAGAAGTCAAGCGCACGCTGGGCGGGAGCTTGCGCTCGCAGCAGGTGAACGGCTTATGGCTCGATCAAGGCGCGGCGGCCTTTCTGGATACGCTGCCGCCGGACTTCTGGGATGAGCTGGGATTGGCCGACCAGCGCATCACCATCCGCGAAGGGGTGGCGGCGCTGCGGCGCGGCATGGGCCAACTGATCGACGCGCTGGCGCAGCGCCTGCGCAGCCCGCGCATGATGCAGACCGCCGTCAGCAGCTTGGGGCCGCTGGGCGATCAATGGGGCGTATGCATGGAGAACGGCGTGCTGATCAGCGCGCCGCGTGTGATCGTGGCCGCGCCTGCCCGCTACGCCGCGCGCATGCTGATCAACCCGCTGCCGGAGGCGATCCCGATGCTGGCCGAGTTCGTCTACTCGGAGATCGTTTACGTGGCGCTCGTGTTCCGGCGCGATGAGATCAGCGACCGGCTGCACTTCTTCCGCGATGTGGCGTATGTCTACGCCTTGCGCGTGGACGACCCAGCCCGCGCCGGAGATGGGCAGGTGATGTTCCATGTGGCGGTGCGCTTCAACCCGCAAGCGCACGATCCGCAAGCGATTGTGGACTACTTGCTCGAGACGGTGGGGCTGCCGCGGCCGGTCGCATGGTCGGTTGGCCATTGGCCGGAGAGCGACCCGCTGAGCGTGTTCCACGACGACCACGCCGAGCGCATGGCCGCGCTGATGCACATGCTGCCGCCGCGCATGGCGCTGATCAACAGCGACTTCACCCTTGAACACAGCCCCCACAGCGGGATCGTCCGTTTGGATGAGCGCTGGAGCGCAGCGCAGGAGGCAGTGGCGAAAGTGCTCGACACATGAGCGACCTGTTCGCCATCCTGCTGAACGTCATCAGCCCGATCTTCATCGTGGCGGGGCTGGGCGCGTTCGTTGGCCGCCGCTGGAACCCCGACACGCGCGTGCTGTCGCTGCTGTTGGTGTATGTGCTGGTCCCGGCGCTGGTGCTGAACGGCATCCGCACGTCGCAGATGCAGCCGGACGATCTGCTGCGGATCGGGCTGCTGATGGTGATCTTGGTGGCGGCCTTGACCGTGATCGGCCTCGGGATTGCGGCGGTGGGGCGGTGGGATGCCAAGAAGCGCGGCGCGTTCATGCTCACGACGTTGATGATGAACGCCGCCAACTACGGCGTGCCGGTCAACCGGTTTGCGTTTGGCCCCATCGGCGAGCAGACCGCCATCGTGTTCTACGTCCTCAACAACCTGATCGGCAACATGATTGCGCTGGGGTTTGCCAGCGGGGGGCGCTCTGCGGCGCTGGCGCTGCGCAGCGTGCTCAAAGTGCCGATCATGTACGGGGCGATCATCGGGCTGGCGCTCAACTTGCTCGACGTGGCGCTGCCGCTGCCGCTGGAGCGCAGCTTGACCATCATCGCCGAGGGGACGATCCCCGCGATGTTGTTCTTGTTGGGCTTGCAGTTAGCGCATACGCCGCTGCGCGGGCGGCTGCGCTTGGTGATCGTGGGCTGCCTCGTGCGCTTGGTGATTTCGCCGCTGATGGCGCTGCCGCTGGCCTACTTCGGCGGGCTGCAGGGGGCGATGCTGGCAGCGTTCGTCGTCCAAAGCGGCATGCCCAACGCCGTGCTGGCCAACGCCATCGCCGCCGAGTTCCACAGCGACCGCGAGTATGTCGCGCTGATGACGTTCGTCAGCACCCTTGCCAGCACGGTGACGCTCAGCGTCATCATCGCCCTGATGACCCCCATCGCTAGCGCAGGGTCGCCGAGCTGATCACGTAGTCGAGCGTGGGCGAGTACAGCGCGAGGATCGGGTAGCGGCTGAAGTCGACGCTGGCGGGCACTTCGTAGGTCTGTGTGCCGACCGTGTATTGCAGCGGCCCCACGTCGATGTAGTCGATGCCCACGCCCTGCGCGTCGTAGGGGTCAGGGTTGCGGGTGAAGATGATGTGAATATCAGGCGCGCGGGTGACGCTGAACGCGTCTTGAAAGCGCACATAGCGGCGCAGGTCAGGGGTTTGATAGATGACGAGCGTGCCGACGGCGCCGCGCGTTGGGTCTGGGGTGATGAACGTGCCGCGGCGCAGGATGCGCGCGTCGCTGGGGATGGGCGCGGTTTGGATCTCATCTGGGGCGATGAGGTCAATGCCGAGCAGACGGGCGTTGAGCAGCGCCAGCGCCACCGCAGGCCGCCCGGGCGTGTCGGTGCGGCGGTCGCCGTCGCGCAGGCGGAAGTAGGCTTGTTTCACCTCCTCTGGCAGCAGCGCGAAGTCGGTCTGCGCTTCAAGCGGCAGCCCGGGATAGGCCACCGACACGGTGTCGGGGTTGATGATGGGATACCAACTGGGGAACGTCCAGATCGCGCCCACGATGAGCGCCAACCCCAGCAAGATCACCACACGGAAGCGGGGGTCACTCATAGCTGGTCAGCGTTTGCGCGCGGTGACGGCGACGATGTCGAACGGGTTGACGTAGAACGACCAGCGCGAAAGGCCGAAGGCGCGCTCTAACACTTGCAGGGGGCGGCTGATGAAGGGCAGGTAGAAGCCCAAGCGATCTAAAAATAACCCCAGCGTGACCACCTTGCCGATGTGCCGCACGTGGACGACGTCAAACCCTGTCTCATCGAGCATCCGGCGCAGCGTCTCGACCGAGAAGTAGTAGATGTGTTCCTCGCTCATCTTGTAGCCGATCCAGCGTTTGCCGGTCAAGCGGGCGGGCAGGCTGCCGACGTCGGGCGTGGCCAGCTCGTAGATGCCGCCGGGCTTGAGCAGTTGATGGATGCGCTGCATGGTGGCTTTGGGGTCGGGCACGTGTTCGATCACGTCGTACATCGTCACGAGGTCGAAGCTGTTCGCTGGCAGCGGCGCGTCGGTCACCGTGCTGTGATGTGCGACGTGGCCGAAGCGCTCCCGCACATACTCCACCGCGTAGCCGCTCACGTCCAGCCCCTCGACCTGCCAGCCGCGCTTGTGCGCCTCGTCCATGATGAAGCCCATCGCGCAGCCCACATCGAGCATGCGCCCGCGCCCACGGGTGAAGCGCTCCACGAAGGCGAGGCGGCGCTGCGCCGTCTGGCGGATGTTGGGTTCGTCGGCGATGTAGTCGGCGTAGCCCACCTCGCCGGATTGATTGTTGTGGAAGTAAGCCTCGCCGTAGAGGGCATACAGCTCGCGCTCATCGGGGCGGGCGCTGACGTAGATCAACCCGCAGCCCTCACACTGGATGAGGCTGCGCCCGTTGGCTGGGCAGAAGGGGTGATGCTGGGCGCTGCCGCAGAGGTTGCACACGTGGACAGCGCGCCGCTCCGCTGTATCGGCGACGCGCGGCGCGGAGTAGGTGGTTTGTGTCATAGGTTTTGCCTTGTTGGCTTGAATTCCCCAAAATAACGGTCAAATGCTAACACGCCCCTATGGAGAATGTAAGGGGGATCGTAGCGAGGGGCTAGTGCCCCGGCGCGCCCCTTCGGGGGGCGAGGCCTATCTATCTCTCATAATTAGCGTTGAATTATTTCACTTGACGAATCCGAAACGTTTTAGATATAGTGTTGATGAAAAACTAAAACGTTTTGGATGTAGTTTTTATTGTGGTAACTTTAAAGGATATCGCCGAAAAATCCGGTTTTTCTGTAACGACCGTCTCGCGGGCGCTGGCAGGTTACAGCGATGTGAACCCGCGCACGCGCCAGCTCATTGAAGCTATTGCGCAGGCTGAGGGTTATCATCCAAACATATTGGCGCGGCAGTTACGCGCGCGACGGACGGACACCATCGGCCTCATCCTGCCTGCCTCGTCGAGCCGCTTCACCGACGATTTCTTCACCGCGTTCGTGATGAGCATCGGCTACGCAGCCAACCAACACCAGCTCGACCTGTTGATTAGCGCCAAGTCACCCGACCAAGAGTTGGAAGCCTACCAGCGTATGGTGGGCGGTAACCGTGTCGATGGGGTGATCATCGCGCGTGTACGCGAGCATGACCCGCGCATTGCCTATCTGAAGACCACAGGGCATCCGTTCGTGGTATTTGGCCGCGCTGCCCCGCCGGAACCCTCAGACTTTGCCTATGTGGATGTGGATAGCCGAGCTGGGATCGCTGCGGTGGTGCAGCATTTGGCGCGGTTAGGGCATCACCAGATCGCACTGCTGCTGCCCCCACCCTCGCTGAGCATGACGGGCGAGCGTTTGGCGGGTTTTAAGGCCGGGCTGGCGACAGCAGGGCTGCGCTTTAACCCGCGGTGGGTCGCTCACGGTGATCTAACGGTGGAGGACGGTGAAGCCATGACCGCGGCGCTGCTAGCGCAGCATCCCACGCTGAGCGCGATCGTCGCCAGCAACGATTTGATGGCACTGGGGGCGATGCGCGCAGCGAAGGCGGCAGGGCGGCAGGTGGGCGTTGATCTGGCAGTGACAGGCTACGACAACGTCGTCGCAGCAGCCCATGTGCACCCCGCGCTCACGACGGTTGCGCCCCCCATAGAAGAGATCGGTCAGCGCTTGGTAGCGCTGCTGATGAGCATGATGCAGCAAGAAACGCCCGCCGAACGTCAAATGCTGCTCACCCCGACGTTGATTGTGCGTCAGTCATGCGGGGCGTGAGCAGCGGGAAAGGAGGCCACACAACCCCGGCAACATTTGTAATGTTTCAGTCTCACTCCTAAATGATGGTTATTTGTTGATGAAAGGAAAGTTGAATGATGTTAAAACGTATGGTGTTGATGGTGTCGGCAGCGGCGCTCGTGTTGGGTGGCGTGGCAACGATGGCTCAGGAGAACCCGGTCAACTTTCAATCTACGCAGTTTAACACGGTAGAGGAGAGCGCCCGCGCGCGTGAGGTGCTGGCGATGTTTGAAGGCGCGGTGAACTTCATCACGACGGAGGAAGGCCCCCTGATCGATCTGCTCATCGCTGAAGGACAGGCAGGCAGCGGCAGCACGGATGTCATCGGGGCGCTGCATGGCACGTTCCCGTCGCTAGTCAGCCGTGACTTGCTGTTTGACTTGAGCGACTTGGTGGCCGAGCTGGACGCAAAGTACGACATCGCCGACGCATTCGTTGCGCTGGGGCGCATGGGCACTGCGGACTATCAGTACTACATCCCGTGGATGCAAGCTACTTATGTGATGGCTGCTAATGTCGAAGCGCTTGAATTCCTGCCGGAAGGTGCAGACCTCAACGCGCTGACGTGGGAGGAACTAGCGGCGTGGGGCGCTGCGATGGCCGCGGCGACCGGTGAGAACAAGCTGGGCTTCCCAGTGGCGGGCTTGTTCCATCGCTTCCTACAAGGCTACATCTACCCGTCCTACACCGGCGGCATGGTGACAGAGTTCCGCAGCCCCGCTGCGGTCGAAATGTTTGAGTTCCTGCGCGATGAGCTGTGGCCAGTGGTGAATGCTGAGTCGATCACTTACAGCTTCATGAACGAGCCGTTGCTGACGGGCGAAGTGTGGGTGGCGTTTGACCACGTGGCGCGCCTCGGCCCGGCCTTCGCAGCGATGGTTAATGGCGACACAGATAAGACCTTTGTGGCCTTCCCAGCGCCCGCTGGCCCGGCAGGGCGTGGCTTCATGCCAGTTGTGGTAGGCTTGGCGATTCCATTTACCTCCCCCAACCCTGAAGCCGCCGAAGCAATGATCGAGTTTATGCTGCGCCCTGAGACGCAGGCTGCCATCCTTAGCTCGCTGGCGTTCTTCCCTGTGGTGAGCGGTGTGGACATGAGCGCCCTGCCGGAGAACGTAGCGATGATCGCCGCAGCGGTGGACGCGCAGGGCACGGCGCCCGACGCGCTTCCGGCGCTGCTGCCGGTCGGCCTAGGCGATCGCGGTGGCGAGATCAACCAGATCTTCCGCAACGCCTTTAACCGCATCGTGATCGACGGTGAGGACATCGTCACAGTGCTGGAGAGCGAAGGCACGGCGCTCAACAACCTGCTGAGCGAGACGGGCGCCGCCTGCTGGCCGCCTGACCCTGCCAGCGAAGGCCCATGCGTCGTCAACTAGTAGACACTCTGGGGCTGGCTGGAACCCTGCCAGCCCTCTAACTCTAACTAACGCCTAGAGCCGAAAGTTTTTATCTTATATGAAATACCAGAAGTGGCTGCCGTATTTGCTTGTTGCGCCGACGCTGCTCTACTTGGTATTGTTCTTTGCCTACCCGATGGTGAGCGCGCTTCAACTGGCCGTACGGGGCGAGGTCAGCTTTTTGACGCTGCGTGCCGAGCCTAACGACGCCGCCACGCCCACCGGCACGCTCGCCATGCAGACAGTTGTAACTGTGGTCGAACGGCTGCGCAGCGAGGAGATGCTGCCCACAGGCCGCCCACGCCCCATCTTTTGGTTTGAGGTGACTGGGGTGGATGTCAACGGAGAGCAGGTGCAAGGGTGGGTGCATCAGCGTGATGTTTTTATCGAATCGCGTACCGAGTCAACTACTGCCCGCGTGATCAGCGGCCAGCCCGTCACCCAGTGGACGCTCTCACATATTGAGCGCATGGTGAATGACTTCCGCTTTTGGCCCGCCATTCGCAATACGTTCTTGATGATTATCATCATCCTGCCGATTCAATTTGTACTGGCGATTGTGATGGCGCTAGTGTTGAATGAGCGCCCGCGTGGCACAACGCTGTTTTTGTACATTTTTGCGGTGCCGCTGGGCATCTCAGACTTGGCGGCAGGGCTAGTGTGGTATGCTATTTTCACCCAGCGCGGCTTCTTAAACTCGCTGCTGGTGCAGATCGGCGCGCTGGAGACGCCATTCGTCTTCATTGCGGCCAACCAAGAGGGCTGGCTGCTGACGGCCATTGTGCTGGCCGAGCTGTGGCGTGCCACCTCGATTGTGATGGTGATTGTCGTCTCGGGGCTGCAAGCCGTCTCGCGGGATTATTTAGAGGCAGGCGAGGTGTTCGGTGCGAACTTGTGGCAGCGCATCCGCTTTGTGATCTTGCCGCTGCTGCGCCCCAGTTTACAAGTGGCGCTCATCCTGCGGACGATTCTGGCGTTCCAAGTGTTCGCGGTGGTGATTGCGATCACGGGTGGGGATATCTTCACGGTGTTGGCCAACGAGACCTACCGCTGGTATGACCGAGGCGATGGCGGCTTCAACAACCCCAACGTGGCCGCGGCCTATGCGGGCTTGATCATGCTGATCTCACTCGGCATTTCCTTCTTCTACTTGCGCGCCGTGCGGACTCAGGAGGAGATTGCCAAATCATGACCACGTTACTAACTCGAATGGGGGTGCTTCATCCTGATACGGCCCAGCTTGACGCAGCTCAGCGGCGCGCGCTGCGGGCGCGCTTCCTGCGGCGGATGGCCTTGTACACGTTGGCAGTGCTGCTAAGCCTGTGGATTTTGATCCCGATTGTGTTGATCGCGTCGATGGCGTTCAGCACGCCAGCGGCGGTACGTGCCTTCCCAAAACAGATTGTGCCGTCGCCCATCTCAACCGACACGCTGACGTTTTTCCTCAACGCCGAAGGCATCCTGCGTTCTACGGTGAACAGCATTGTGGTGGCGCTGCTCACGTTCGCGCTGTCAACGTTGGTGGCGACCCCTGCTGGCTATGCCATCTCGCGCTTCATTTTCCGCGGGCGGGATGCAGTGCGCTTGGGGATTTTGTCCGTCCGTGCTTTCCCGATTGTGATCTTGGCTGTGCCGCTGGCGGTGACGTTCATCAACCTCGGCATTTACGACAGCCCGCTGAGCCTCGCGCTGCTGCATACGGCGCTCGTGCTGCCTACCTCAGTCTTGGTAATCGCCAGCGTGTTTACCAGCGTACCCTACGAGATGGAGGAGGCAGCGCAGGTGTTCGGCTGTACACCGTTCCAAGCGTTCTTGCGGGTGGTGATGCCGCTGACACTGCCCGGGATCGCGGCGGCGGGGGTGTTCGCGTTTGTCACCTCGTGGAATGAGGTGTTTGCAGCCATGCTGCTGACGTTGAACAACCGCACGCTCCCTGCGCAGATCCTGTTCTCGCTCGACAAAGCCAGCGACCCGTTCAAGTTCGCAGGGGGCTTCTTCATGTTGGTTCCGTCGCTGGTGTTTATCTTCTTCATTCGCCGCTACCTGTTCAGCATGTGGGGGCAGGTCTCCAAGTAAGGATGTAATGGTATGGGCAAAATCGTAGTTGAAAATGCTGTGAAGAAGTTCGGCAGCTTTGTGGCGGTGGATAATGTCAGCTTGACGGCGGAGGATAAGGAATTCGTCGTGTTGTTGGGGCCGAGCGGCTGTGGCAAGACAACGCTGCTGCGCGCGATTGCGGGGCTAGGTATCGTGGATTCAGGGCGAATTAGCATTGACGGGCGCGATGTAACGTATCTACCCCCGCGTGACCGCAACATCTCGATGGTGTTTCAGAGCTATGCTATTTTCCCCCACATGACCGTATACGACAACATCGCTTTCGGCCTGCGGATGCGCAACGCCGACAAGAAGCACATCAAAGAGCGCGTTCACACGGTTGCGCGGCTGCTGCATATTGAGGAAATGCTGGGGCGCTACCCGTCACAGATGAGCGGCGGGCAGCGGCAGCGTGTGGCTGTGGCGCGTGCGCTGGCGGTGGAGGCCAAGGTGCTGCTCATGGATGAGCCGCTGAGCAACCTTGATGCGCTGTTGCGGTTGGAGATGCGTGCTGAGTTGAAGTCGCTGCTGCACCGCTTGGGAGCGACCACAATCTACGTCACTCATGACCAGATCGAAGCGCTGAGCATGGGCGACCGGATCGCCGTGATGCGCAGCGGGCGCATCTTGCAGTACGATCATCCGACGCGCGTCTATGACAGGCCAACGCATCACTTCGTCGGTGGCTTCATCGGCAACCCGCCGATGAACTTCATCCCGGCGCAGGTGCAGGTGCATGAGGGTCAGCTTCGTGTGGCGATTGGCCGTTTCCACGTCGCACCCGATGACCCTGCCATGCAAGCGGCGCTGCGGCGCTATGATGGCCGCTCGATCTGGATGGGCATCCGCGCGGAGAACATGGAAGCCTTCAGCAGCTACACCAGTGACGCGCTGCAAGTCACAGTCGATGTGGTGGAGCCGTTGGGGTCACAAAACTTGCTGACAATCCGCTTCCAAGGGCAGACGCTCAAAGTCTCTACGCATCCCGATTTTGCTGTTGCCCCGGGTGATCCACTTTGGCTGCGCTTCCCGCCGCACAAAATCCGCTGGATTGACCGTGACACACACCATGCGATCACCCCTGAGCTGAGCGCGGTTGCCCCCGCGCTGGAGCCTTAGATGGTCGATTGGTCATCATGGGTGGAGCGCTGCGCGGCGGTGCTGCGCGGCAACCAGATCAGCAGCCTTGGGTATCGCTACACACGCCCTGCGCCGCACCTCTACGAGCATCAATGGTTGTGGGATTCATGTTTCCACGCGATTACGTATCGCTGGTTTGACGCGGCGATGGCGCGGGATGAACTGCTCAGCCTTGTGGCCAACCAAGTGACGGATGGCCCCGACGCAGGGATGATACCGCACATGGTCTATTGGCGGGGGAATGGGACGGCGCTTTGGGGGCAGGCTATGCGCAGCATCATCACGCAGCCCCCTTTAATTGCGACTGCTGCGCTGCGCGTGCACGCTAGCGAGCCAGCGCTAGGCTTCTTGGAGCACATTTATCCCATCCTATGTGATTATCATGCTTGGTTTGACCGCCGCCGTGACCCTGATGGTGACTACCTCGTGACGCTGATTCACCCGTGGGAATCGGGCTGGGATGCATCGCCGCGCTGGGATGTGCCTATGGGGTTGTCTCAATCGTCAGACGACGTGTCGAAGGCAGCACGCCACGCGTTGGTAGAGACGCTTAAAGCGCATGACTGCGACGCGCATGCCCTGACGCAAGCTGGTTCGTTTAGCGTGGAAGCAGTGGACTACAATGCGATCCGTGCGGCAGACTTGGAGGCGCTGGCGCAAATCGCCACGCTGATTGGACAGGATGGCAGCTCATGGGCTGCAAAGGCAAAGGCCGTGCAGCAGGCGCTGCGGCGCTGTAAGCATGGAGATCGCTACTGTGATTTAATCGGCGCGCAGGAAATCCCGTTGGATATGCCAAGTGCCGCGCCGTTTGTGCTGCTGTTCGGCGGCGCGGTGAAATCGGATGAGGCGTATCAGCTCGTCACAGAGTTGACCAGCCCAGCTTACTGGCCGCCTTATCCCGTCCCGACCACGCCGACCGATTCACCGACCTTTGCCCCTGATCACTACTGGCGTGGGAACCTCTGGCCAAGCGTTAACTGGTTGATTTATCATGGGCTGCGCCGTTACGGTTTTGCAGCAGTGGCCACTCATCTTGCGGAGCGCTTCCAAGCCGTGGTCGATCAACATGGGTTTCACGAGTACTTTAACCCTGTGAGCGGGGAGGGGCACGGCCCGCCGCTGCAAAGCTGGACGACAATTCTTTTGGACCTCATCGCCACGGAAAGGGCCTCATGACCGAGCGCATCACCTCCCTGCTCATCGGCTGTAC
>JBDNCV010000069.1:0-18586 GCA_046719465.1 Anaerolinea sp. | reverse complement strand
GCCCCCTCGCCCCAGCCGCGCGGCAGCGTGGAGGTGGGGGCGGAGCGGGTCAAGACAGCAGCCCCCTCGCCCCAGCCGCGCAGCGGCGTGTGGGAGAGGGGGACAGGGGGTGAGGGGCATCACGAGCCATTCAGACACTCTCGAGACCTTGATGAACTTGTTCTGCGATGCCGCATCAGCCACTGACCATCACTACGGGCGATTTTAGCGCATGGCTCACCTTCACCCCCTGATTCAAGCGCGGTTGGCGCGGTTGGGCATCGCCACCGAGGAGGCCACCCGCGCCTTCCTCGACCCAGCCCACTACACCCCCGCCCCGCCGGAGGCGCTGCCTGACCTGCCGCAAGCGGTGGCGCGGGTGCGGCGCGCCATCGACCGCGGCGAACGCATCCTCGTTTGGGGCGATTTCGACGTGGACGGCCAGACCAGCACCGCGCTGCTGGTGGCAGCCCTGCGCGAGCTGGGCGCGAATGTGGCCTATCATGTGCCGGATCGTTTCAGCGAGGGGCACGGCGTGCACCTGCCGACGCTGCAAGCGCGCCTTGACGGGGTAGGCCTGCTGCTGACCTGCGACACAGGCATCGCAGCCCACGAGAGCATCGCCTACGCCGCCGCGCAGGGGGTCGATACCGTTGTGACGGATCATCACGCGCTGCCGCCGACGCTGCCGCAGGCCGCCGCGCTCGTGAACCCGATGCGCCTGCCTGACGGCCACCCGATGCGCCACCTTCCCGGCGTGGGCGTAGCCTATCAGCTGGTGCGCGCCCTGTTTGGAGATCGCCCCTCGGATCACCTGTTGGACTTGGTGGCGGTGGGCATTGTGGCCGATGTCATGGTGCTGGTGCACGACACGCGCTACTGGCTTCAGCGTGGGCTGCGCATCCTGCGTGAGCAGCCCCGCGCAGGGTTGAAAGCTATCCTCGAGCGCGCCGAGGTTGACCCCGCCACGCTCGACGAGGCAACCATCGGCTTCACGATTGCGCCGCGCTTGAACGCCATCGGTCGTTTGGCGCACGCCGCCCCTGCGGTTGAGCTGCTCACGACGGATGACCCTGCGATCATCGCCGAGCGCGTGAACGAGTTAGAGATGCTCAACCAAGAGCGGCGCTTTTTGACCAACGCGGTGTATGATGCCGCTGTCGCGCAGATTGAAGCCGACCCGTCGCTGCTGCGCTACGCTGCGTTGATCGTCCACGGCACAGAGTGGCACAGCGGCGTCGTCGGGATTGTTGCCAGCCGCCTTGTGGAAACGTATGGGCGGCCTGCGGTGGTGCTTTCGGAGCGCGATGGGCTGCTCAGCGGGTCGGGGCGGTCGGTGGCCGGGTGTGACCTCGTCGCCGCGCTGCGGACGCAAGATCACCTGCTGAGCGGCTACGGTGGGCACACGATGGCCGCAGGGCTGCGCCTGCCAGCCGAACGCCTGCCGGACTTCCGCCGCGGCTTTGCGCAGGCTGTCCACGCGATGCTGCAAGCGGCAGGCGTGCCCGAAGCGCCGCCGGTGGACGGCACGCTGGCGCTGCACGAGGCCACACTGGAACTAGCCGACCAGCTCAACGTGCTGGCCCCCTTCGGCAACGGCAACCCGCCGCTGCGCTTCTTGACGACGGGGTTAACGGTGGTCAAAGAGCGGCAGCTCGGGAAGACGCGCGACCATCTTGAGATCACTGTGAGCGACGGCCACACCGAGCAGCGTGTGAAGTGGTGGTCAGTGGGCGATGCGCCGCTGCCAGACGCGCGCTTCGACCTCACCTACAGCCTGCGCGCCAACGTGTTCCGTGGCAAGCGCGAAGCCCTGCTGGAGTGGATCAGCGCGACCCCCTCCGACGACGCGCTCGCAGCATCGCGCCAGCCGACCTACCGCGTGATCGACCGACGGAGAGAAGCGCCCTCACTGGCTGACGTGTTAGCGCTCTATCCTCGTGCGCTGTTGTGGGCAGAAGGGTTGACCGCGCCCGAGGCCGTCAGCCGGCTGCAGCTTGACTCCACGGGCACGCTCATCGTGGCCGCGCCGCCCCCTTCCAACCGCGTGTGGCAGGCTGCCTTGAGCGCGGCCCGCCCTGAAACGCTGGTGTTGTTGGGGCATACCCCGCCGTTCGACAGCGCCGAGGCGCTGCTGCGCCAGCTGATGGGGATGCTCAAATACGCGCTGAACCGCGATGGGCGTGCGCCGGTGGATCGGCTGGCGGCGCGCACTGGCCACACTGAGGCGACAATCCACGCGGCGCTGGCGTGGATCCACGCGCACACCGAGCTAGAACTTGACCCGCTCACACCGGAGGTCTACGCCGTCCGCCGCCGCGAGGCGCGCCCAGCCAACGCGCAGCCCGCGCTCATGACGCGGCTCAACGCGCTGTTAGAAGAAACCCGCGCCTACCGCCGCCACTGGCAGCACATGTCAATGAGCCGTTGAGGAGGCATCGTTCTGTTGCATCACTATTGCAGTGCCTTGATGCGATGTCGCATGACGCCATCCAATCGATTCATGTCTTCGATCATCTTGGCCTGAAGCTTTGGCCAGCTGGCTTGTTCCCACAAGCCCCCCATCCCTTCATAAATTTTCACGACACGAGAAGACCGTTTGTTGTCCAAACGTTCCCACGTCAACGGTTCTCCAAAATCCGCCTCTATGGCGTCTCTGTCGTTCAGCAATGCATCGAAATAGCGCTTATTTCGCTCTTGATCCCCGGTGTCAATGTATAAGTCAATGCCAGCCTTATCATTCCAAATTAGGTAATTGTAGCTAAATCCGGTTCGGCCAGCCGCCACCGACAGCCAATGGCGGCGAGTTGCAGATCGGTTGATTGTCAGCTTGCTCATCTGTTCGCTTCTAGCGAGAAGCTTGCGCCAGAATTGTTCCCGCATCATTTCTCGATCGGAAAGTTCCTTCTTTTCTTCGCCTATCTGGCGTGCTTGTGAATCTGGCTGCGCTAGCACTGTGAACAGCGGGGCGTAGGGTGAATCTCCGATTCGAACGGCCTCAACCTTGACAAGATAGAACGCCATATCGGCCGGGACAATTTCGTTTAGCCATTCCATAACACGGACGTGTTCAGGACGAATTTCAGCCGCGATCCAAACGGCAATCTTGGCATCAAGGTTGATCATATACGTGAGGAGCTTGCCGAGATGGTCGTGATCGGTGCGCTCTATTTGATTCTCAACGATCACGCGGGTTCCGTTGTTGTCTTCACATAGTAGATCAACCCTAAAAGAACCAACCGCCATTTCTCGCTCAACCACATTGAGCGCGATTCCAATTCGTTCCGACAGTGCGCTAATGTTTTCTTCAAGCCATGTAGTCAAATGGAGTGATTCATGTGGGAAAACTTGGCGAAGAGGCACTGTTTCAAGTTTAGTGATGGCCATACCAATGTCTCAACCTTTACAAACTCACCAACTTACTTGCTGATGAGTCGAGTGTAGTTTGGAGCTGCGCTCCGAACAAGCATTATGGGCTGCCTGCCTCGGCGATGGCTTCAGCCAGCAGGTAGCGGTCGTCGTCGCTCAGCGGGGCGGTGAGCAGCAGCTCAGGGCGGTGGCGCAGCGTGCGCAGGATGGCTTGTTTGCGCCGCCAGCGCGCAATCGCGGCGTGGTTGCCCGCCCGCAGCACCTCCGGCACGGCCAGCCCACGAAACTCGAGCGGGCGCGTGTAGTGCGGCCCTTCCAGCAGCCCGTCGGCGTGGCTCTCGGTGGCGGCCCCGTCCTCCGCGCCCAGCACGCCCGGGATCTGGCGCACCACCGCATCGACGATCACCATCGCGGCCAGCTCGCCGCCCGTCAGCACATAGTCACCAATGCTGATTTCATCGGTGATGAGCAGCTCGCGGACGCGCTCATCGACGCCTTCGTAGTGGCCACACAACAGGATCATCCGCGGGAGCTGCGCCAATTCACAAGCGATCTGATGGTTGAACACGCGCCCCACCGGCCCCATGAGGATGACGGGGCAGGGGTCAGCGCCGCGCACCGCTTCCACCGCGCGGGCGATCACGTCGACCTTCATCACCATGCCGCCGCCGCCGCCGTAGGGCGTGTCGTCCACTTGGCGGTAGGCGCTGGTGGCATAGTCGCGGATGTCGTGTAGGCGCAGCGTGAGGAAGCCGTGCGCCTGTGCTTTCCACATCATGCTGTGCTGCAAGGGGGTGAACATCTGCGGGAACAGGGTGAGGATATCAACGCGCATCGCTGCTCCAATGGTGAGACGGATAGCGGACTGTGGGTTGCCGTCTCTACCGCCGGGCATTTTAACGTATAATGGCCGCATTGTGACCCAATACCTACCCCGACACAAGGATCGGCTGTGAAGTACCCACGTTCATCGGGAGTGTCTGAATCGCTGATGATACCCCTCACCCCCTGCCCCCTCTCCCACACGCCGCCGCGCAGCAGCCGGGGCGAGGGGGTACAGGCTGCTCACTCGCAACGTCCCTCGCCCTTTGTGGGAGAGGGACAGGCTGGCCGCAGGCCAGACAGGGTGAGGGGGCAGATCGCCCATCGTCACCATGTTAGACACCCACGTTCATCGCGTCCTCTTGCGCTGGTCGCCCGCGGCCTCCGCCATCTGAGCCGACTGCTGGCGGCGCTGGCCGTGTTGATGGCGTGCAACCTTGCCCAGCCCGCCCCCACGCCCATCCCAACGCCCGACCTGCCGACGGTGGAGATCATCGACCCGCCGAACAACGTGCAGGTGATCGAGGGGACAACCTTTGCCTTTGACGTGGTGGCGCGCGATGCGTCGCAGGGCGTGAGCAAGATTGAGCTGTACATCGACGAGGCGCTCATCAACCAAGTGAACCCGTTCGATGTGGTGGCCGCGCCGGTGTTCCGCGCGCAGATCAACTGGACGGCGCAGGGGGTCGGCCTGCACGTGGTGGAGGCCATCGCGTATCGCCCCGATGGCCAGCGCAGCGACGGCGCTCTGCTGACGATTGAAGTGATCCCTGCGCCGTGATGCGGCTGGTGTGTCTGTTGGGGGCGGCGCTGTTGGTCGCCTGTGCGCCGCAGCTGCCGCCTCAGCCTGATACGCCGTGGGGCGCGCCGCGCGTCATCGCTGAAGCGCCCACCGCTGATGCGCCCGCCCTGCTGATCACGACGCAGCAGACATGGCTCGCGTGGACGCAGCCGCTGGAGGGTGAGACGCGCCACATGGCCAGCGACGGCCAGCAGAACCGCATCCTCGCGCTGCGGGCGTGGTATCCGATGCGCTACAGCCTGCTGCCTGCTGCCAATGGCCACGCCCATTGGCTGTGGATCGACCGCAGCGCCGAGGCGGACGAGCTGCGGCTGCACAGCGCCTTAGTCGCGCCGGAGCTGGTGGCGCAGCTCGGCCCGATCACCCACAGCACCGCGCTCACCACGTCGTATGCCGCGCTGCCGCTGGGGGATGGGCGCGTGCGGCTGGTGTGGTCGCAGGGCGCGCTCGGCAGCGAAACGCTCCACACGCGGCTGATCAACGCGGATGGCCGCCCGACCTTTACGGCAGCGCTGAACGCAAATGGAATGCTGCCCGCGCTGACAGAGACGCGCGACGGCGTGGTATGGCTTTACTGGGTGTATGATCGTTCGTTGTGGCGCGGCCAACTGCGCGATGACGCGCTCCACAGCGTCGAACACGTCGAGCCGCTGCCTGCGCTGCCGCTGACGGAGCAGATCGACGCGCTGCGCGTGGCACACGACGCGGCCAGCACCTACGTCTTCTGGCAGGTCACCCGCGCCGACGGCAGCAGCTACGCCCTGCTGAGCGTGACCGACCGCGCGACAGGCCGCCACTTGCCCGCGGCCCCGCTGCGCTTGAGCGTGGGCGATCACCCCTTCGACACCACCTACAACGGCGGCGGCGCGTTCACAGCAGCCCCCGACGGAGCAGCAGCGGCGTGGCTGCGCCCGCTGCTCATCGACACGGACACGCTGCCCGCGGCGGCGGTCTGGGGTGGGATGACCGGCGTGATCTACTTCCGCGATGGGCGCTTGACGGGGGTGCAGCCGCTGCTGCGGACGGGCCGCCTGTTCGACGCGCCGCAGCTCGCCAGCGACGACGCGCGTCACCTCACGCTGGTATGGAGCCAGCCGTTCAGCGCCCAAGCTGCGCGCTTAACGCTTTTGACAACGCGCTGATGTCGATCTTGGTGTATAGTAAGAACATCGGCTAGACAAGCTGCTGGAGAACGCCACGTGAAACGTAAACGGTTGAAACGCGCCGAGATACGCCGACGTACGCAAGCGCTAACGCTGGTGGCAGTGATATCGTCTGGGTTGTACTTGACTTTTCTCTCGCAGGGTGTGATGGACGGCACACCCCCCTTCATCATCGTCTCGCTGGTTTTGTCAGCGTTTTTCGTGTTCATCGGCGGCGTTGTGAGCCTGCGCTGGCTGGCGATTGGAGCGTTTATCACCCTGTTTAGCGCGGTGGCGGTGGCCTTCATGTTCGGCACGGCGCTGGGGTTCTATGCGCCGGTGTTCTATGCGCTGTTGGGGGCATGGTTCTACAGCGCGCCACAGCTCACCCTCGGCCTCGTCCAGTTGGATTTAGCCCATCGCGCGGCCCTTCCGCCTGATGAGCACGGTTGCACGCCTGATGTCGACCGGCTGACGCTGCACGACACGGCGGAGAGCACCAGCGCCGCGCAAGAAGCCCCACCGGCGACGCGCGGCCAGCGTCTGCAAGCGGCGCTCGCCCGTTGAACGATGGGCTTCAAGGTTAAAAAACGTGGCCCCCTAGCGGCGCGCGCCCGCCGCGGGGCGTATTTTTCGATGGGCATCGCCAGCTTGTGGTGCCTCCTCAGCGTGGTAGACCTGTTTCGATTTCCGTCGGTGGCCGGCATGCATCTGTCCACGTTTTACCTACATTCACTGCTGATTCTGGCAGTGAACATTGTCGTGCTGATAGGCAGTTGGCGCGGCAGGCACGCGCCGCAGCAGGCGGCGCGCGTGGCGCTGTTCGGGGGTGTGGGCATGTTGGTAGCCCCTTTGGTGATCTTTGGAGGAATGCCCGGCCTAGCGTGGCTGCTGCTGCCCGGCATATATAGTGTCTATGCGCTGCCCTATCTTATCACTGCGGGCTTGCAATGGCGGGTGTATCGCTTGATGCGGCAGTCGGAGGTCACACCCCACGAGGCCGCCTACGCGGACGCCTCGCGCTTGGCGCTCACCAAAGATAAAGAGGACAGCTCCAACGCATCCGACGACACGCAGAAGCCGCCCCAACAACGGAACTTGGTTTAACGCTTCTTGCGTTTCTCGTTGAGTTTGACGAGGGCTAAGCCTATCACAATTACAATGCTCCCAGTTAGAAACCCTACCAAGATTGTGCCTTGCCAGTCGATGTTCATAAAAGCCGCCTTGTGACACTAGTTGCATTTACTCTGTTGTACGGATGCGGCGGCGACGCAGTTGCAACCCTTAAGATTAAGGGGAGCGTCTAGAGCAGGAATCGATGGGAACCATGCACTCCCTGAAGGGGGCTTTAGCCCCCGCGCGCTAGCGCTCGCCAGAGGCTTTAGTAGCCTCCGGCGAGCGGTCTGTTGCAGCTTAGACACGCCCGATACAGGAAGTCTCATGAGGTGAGCTGCTCCAACATCGCCGCAAATAAGGCCTTATCGACACGCGCGCGCCTTTGCTATGCTAGGGGTATCTCGGCCACGCATTGCAGGGGGCGGCGCATGTTCATCACATTTGAAGGCATCGACGGCAGCGGCAAGACGACGCAGGCGCGCGCCCTCGCGGCGACGCTGACTGAGCAAGGCTATGAGGTGCTGCTCACACGGGAGCCGGGCGGCACGCCCATCGGCGATCAAATCCGCGCGATTGTCGTCGACAATTTGACGAACACCAACATGACCGCCGAGGCCGAGCTGCTGCTGTTTTGCGCGTCGCGCGCGCAGTTGGTGGGCGAGGTGATCCGCCCGTTTTTGGCACAGGGCGGCATCGTGCTGTGTGACCGCTACGCCGATTCGACGATGGCCTATCAGGGCTATGGCCACGGCCTTGATTTGGAGGCGCTGCGGCAGATCCTGCGCTTTGCCACCGGCGGCCTAACCCCTGACCTGACGATCTACCTTGACCTTGATCCGCGCATCGGCCTTGAGCGGCGGCGGCGCGGCCGCTTGCTCATGAGCGAGGACTGGAACCGGCTGGACGACAAAGAGCTGGCCTATCACCAGCGCGTCTACGCGGGCTATGAGGCGCTCATCGCAGAACAGCCTGAGCGGTGGCTGCGCGTCCCCGCGGATCATCCGGTAGAGACGGTGCAAGCCCAACTGTGGAGCTTGCTCAAGCCGCGCCTGCCCGCCAAAAAGCGCAAACGTCCGCGCAAGACGGGCTGAGAGAGTGGAAAGTAGAAGAGTGGTGCGATCATACAGAAAGACCTGACCTATGCTGCTGTTGTTTGTGATCTTCGTCGTTGGGGCGGTGCTGGTGGGTGCAGGGGCGATGCTGGCCCCGGCGTGGCGCACCGCCCAGCCGCGCATCGCCTTGAGCGCGACGCTGGCGCTGGCGCTCATCACTGGCGGTTCGGTCTGGTGGGCGTATGCCTTCGGCTGGGATACGCTGGTGGTGGACTATCTGCTGTTTGCGCTGGTGTCGATTGTGGTGCTGGGCGGGACGTTCTCACAAGGGCAGGCGCGCGCCGAAGCCCGCGGCGAGACGCTCGAAGACAAAGATCAAGGTTGGCCCGGCCCAGCAGACTTGTTGTTCCTCGCTGGGGTGGGCGGGATCATCATTGTCATGGTCTACACGCTGACGCTGCCGCTGGGGCAGGTTGGCCAGCAAATCGGCTATGTGACGGTGCTGGCACGCCTGAGCAGCCAATTCGACACCTTCGCCCCACACGCGCCGGAGGTGGCCGCTTTTTATGCGCCGGGCTTTATCGCGCTTACGTCGTACCTCAGCAAGCAGCTCTTGCAGACGGTGGCGGCCGTGCAGTTCGGCGTGAGCGCGGTCGTGGCGTTCCTGCTGGTGTGGCTGTGCTATGACTGGGGCAGTGAGCTGGGCGGCAAGCGCATGGGGCGCATCTTCGGCGCGGTGGCGCTGCCCTGCGGCAACATCGCGTTGATGCTGCTGACGGGGCACTACACGCTGCTGTTGGGGACGCTCTTCGCGCTGGGGGCAGGCATCGGGGCGCTGCGGCTGCGGCGTGACCCGTCGAAACAGGACGCGGTCGCCACCGGCCTGCTGATCGGCGCGGCGATCTACGCTGATTTTGTGGTGGGCGTGGCGGCGCTCGTCGGGTTGGGGGCCTATCTGCTGTGGCATGTAGGGCGGCGCGGCGCGTTTGTGCCGCTGGCGTTGGTCGCGGGGGCGCTGCTGTTCGGCTTAGGGCCGTGGCTGCTGACGCTGCCCACGCGCCCCGCGCCGCTGCTGTTCGGCGATGGCACGGAGTTGGGCGGGTGGCTGATGCTGCCCATCGTCTACTTCATCGGGACGCGCCTGCACCACGCCACGGCCGGGATGCAGATCAAGGCGCTGCACGAGCACCGCTACTCGCTGCTGATGGCAGCGCTGCTCACAGCGCTGGTGGGTGCTTCGACTGTGGCACTGGCCGCGCGCGAGCGGCACACCATCACCGAGGATGAGCTGGCGGCGCTGCTGTGGCTGAACGAGAACCGCCCACCTGAGACTGTGCTGGCGAACGCCGCGCCGGACGACTGGGCGGGCAGCCTGTGCGAGTGCCTCGTGACGCAGCCGCCGCTGCCGCTGCCCGCGCCTGCTGCGCCGCCCACCGCGCAGCTCGTGCGCGCCCCCACTGAGGGCGATGTCCTGTTCCAACAGGGCGGGGCCGCGCTCATCAGCCTTGAATGAGAGGCTCTGTAGGAATGGGCCTCACCCCGACGTCGCTTTGCTCCGTCGCCCCTCTCCCGTGGAGAGGGGCAGCTGCTGCTGTGTGCCCCCTTCTCAATACGGGAGAAGGGGGTTGGGGGATGAGGCCTCACCCCGACGTCGCCCCTCTCCCGTGGAGAGGGGCATCTGCTGCCGTGTGCCCCCTTCTCCTACGGGAGAAGGGGGTTGGGGGATGAGGCCTCACCCCGCATCGCCTATGCTCGGACGGGGCGCAGTGGTATACTCGCCCCGTTGTCCTTCATCTTTCACCTATGGCAGGCGGTATGACTCAACTCACTGACCTCACCCTGACCGAAGCGCTCGCCAAGCTCGACGCGCGCGAGATCAGCAGCGTGGAACTCACACAGGCGCATCTGGCGCAGATCGAGCGGCTTGACCCGCAGGTGCGCGCCTTTCTCACGGTGACGGCGGAGCTGGCGCTCCAGCAAGCAGAAGCAGCGGACGCGCTGCGCGCGCGGGGCGAAACGCGCCCCCTGCTCGGCATCCCGCTGGCGATCAAGGACGTCATCACCACCAAAGATGTCGAGACGACCGCTGGTTCCAAGATTCTCAAGGGCTATGTGCCGATCTTCAACGCGACGGTCATTGACCGCCTGCTTGACGCGGGCATGGTGCTGCTCGGCAAGCTGAACATGGACGAGTTCGCCATGGGGTCGTCCACGGAGAACAGCGGCTACTTCAACACCTGCAACCCATGGGATCTGTCGCGCGTGCCCGGCGGCAGCAGCGGCGGCAGCGGGGCGGCGGTCGCCGCGCGGATGGCGATGGGGTCACTAGGGACGGACACCGGCGGCTCGATCCGCCTGCCCGGGGCGTTCTGTGGGCTGGCGGCGGTCAAGCCCAGCTATGGGCGCGTCTCGCGCTATGGGCTGATCGCGTATGGCTCTTCGCTCGATCAAGCCGGGCCGCTGGCGCGCACCGTCGAGGATGCCGCTCGCATTCTGCAGGTGATCGCCGGGCCTGACCCGCTCGACAGCACCACGCTGCCCGCCCCTGTGCCGGACTATGTGGCGGGTCTGCAAGGCGGCGTCAAAGGGCTAAAGATTGGCCTCCCGCGTGAATACTTCGGCGATGGGTTGGAGCCGGACGTCGAAAAAGCCGTTATGGAGGCAGTCGCGTTCTTGCAATCGCTCGGCGCAGAAGTCGTCGACATCACCCTGCCGCACACCAAGTACGGCCTCGCCACCTACTACATCATCGCTACCAGCGAGGCGAGCGCCAACCTCGCGCGCTTTGACGGGGTGCGCTATGGCCCGCGTGTGGACAAGGGCGACCTGATTGAAACCTACAAAGCGACGCGCAGCGCAGGCTTTGGCGATGAGGTCAAGCGCCGCATCATGCTGGGCACGTATGCCCTCTCCGCCGGTTACTACGATGCGTGGTATGGCAAGGCGCAGGCCGTCCGCACCCTCATCAAGCGCGATTATGAGCAGGCCTTCCAAGAGGTAGATGTGCTGTGCGCGCCCATCACGCCGACCACTGCCTTCAAATTCGGCGAGAACACCGCCGACCCGCTGGCGATGTACCTCGCGGACGTGATGACGATCACCGCCAACCTCGCGGGCATCTGCGGCCTGAGCGTGCCGTGCGGCTTTGACCGGCAGGGGCTGCCCATCGGCTTGCAGATCCTCGGCCCCTCACTGGCAGAAGATCGCATCATGCGCGTGGCGCACACCTATGAACAAGCGCACGACTGGCACAAACGCCGCCCAACGTTGGTGTCCGTGTAGGGACAAGGCCTGCCTTGTCCTCAGGCGAGGCCTGCCTTGTCCTCAGGCGAGGCCTGCCTTGTCCGATATATGCCCATGAGGCCTCTCTCAAACCCCGCTGTAAGCGCTGAAGCCGCCGTCTACGGGCACAACGATGCCGGTGACGAAGCGGCTGGCGTCGCTGGCCAGCCAGAGCAGCGCCCCGCTGAGGTCGTCCGGCTGGCCGAAGCGCTTCATCGGCGTGTGGTCGATGATCTGCTGGCCGCGCGGCGTGAGCGTCCCATCCTCGTTTTGCAGCAAGAAGCGGTTTTGATCGCCCAAGAAAAAGCCCGGGGCGATGGCGTTCACGCGCAGGTGGGGGCTGACCTCGGTCGCCAGCGTGACGGCCAGCCACTGGGTGAAGTTGTTGACGGCGGCTTTGGCGGCAGCGTAGGCTACGACGCGCGTCAGCGGTTGAAACGCGGCCATCGAACTGATGTTGATGATCGAACCGCTGCCCTGCCGCGCCATGAGCGCCCCGAAGATCTGCGACGGCAGCACCGTTCCCATCCAGTTGAGGTCGATGACGTGGCGCAGCGCGGCGGCGTCCAGCTCGAAGAAGCTGCGCTGGCCCGGGATGGCCGTGGCCGCGGGTTGGTTGCCGCCCGCCGCGTTCACCAGCACATCGAGCCGCCCGAAGCGCCGTTCGACGTCCTCAGCGGCGCGGCGCAGCGCGTCCGCGTCCTGCACATCCAGCGAGAGGGCGCAGCACGCCCCGCCCAGCTCTGCTGCCAGCGCCTGCGCGGGTTCTGTCCGCCGCGCACAGACGATGACGGCTGCGCCCGCCTGCGCCAGCGCACGGCACATGGCCCCGCCCAGCGCGCCCGTTCCGCCCGTCACGAGGGCGATTTTGCCATCTAAGGTGAAAAGGGGGTGCATATGCAATCCTCCGCACAGATGAATAAGGCCTCACCCCCGGAACCTGCGGTTCCGGCCCCTCTCCCGTGGAGAGGGGTGACTGCACAGGGACGGGGCGGGTGAGGTGTGTCTCTCTACAGCCGATAGGCGGCCTTCGCCAGCCCATACGCCAGCTCGCCGATCATGGCGTGGGCGTCGTCCTCGTCGATGGCGCCGCGCGCTGCCAGCCCCGCCAGCCAATCTGCGCTGGCGCGCCGCCAGAGGCTGTGCCGCGCGGGGATGCTCAGGAAAGCGCGCGTGTCGTCGTTGAAGCCCGCCGTGTTGTAGAGGCCGGCCGTCTCCATGACATGGTCGAAGTAGCGCCGCATGCCGTTGTAGCTGTCGTGGAACCACCACGGCGGCCCCAACCGCAGCGCGGGGTAGTGCCCGGCTAGCGGGGCCAGCTCGCGGCTGTAGGCTGATTCGTCCAGCGTGAACAGGATGAGCGTCAAGCGTGGGTCATTCCCGAAGCGCGCGAGCAGCGGCTGCAAATTGCGCGTAAACTCCGTCTGAATCGGGATGTCAGCCCCTTTGTCTGGGCCGAAGCGCTCATAGAGGCGCGGGTTGTGGTTGCGATAGGATCCCACGTGCAGCTGCATCACCAGCCCATCCTCCACGCTCATCCGCGCCATTTCGATCAGCAGGTGGCCGGTGAAGCGCGCCGCCTCTCGCGCGGTGGCTTGGCCCCGCCGCGCCCGCTGGAAGATCACCTCGGCCACGTTGTCGCTCAGATGCTCGGTGTAGGGGGTGAGGGCAGCGTGATCCGTGGCGGTCGCACCCATGCTGCGGAAGTAGGCGCGGCGCTCCTCCAGCGCTTGGATCAGCGCCCGATAGCTGCCCACGTTGAGCTGCTCAACGCTGCGCGTCCACTCCGGATGGTCGACGTTCAGCAGAGCATCTGGGCGAAAGGTAGGGATCACCCGACCATCCCAGCCGCTGGCGCGCAGGGCTTGATGATGGGGCAGCGGGTCGGTGGCGGCGTCTGTCGTCGCCAAGACCTCGATTCGAAAGCGCTCAAACAAGCGGCGCGGCGTGAAGTCGGCCTCGCGCAGGCGCGCATCGATCACGTCGTAGATCGCTTGGGCGTTGGCGCTCGTCAGCTTCTCGTCGATCCCGAACACCTCGCGCAGCTCATCGCGGATCCACTGGCCGGTGGGCGTGCCACGGAACAGATGCCAATGATCGGCCACGCGCTGCCAGATGCGGCGGTGATCCGTCTCGACCGGTGTGCCATCGCGCGCAGGGATGCCAAGCTGCTCCAGCGGAATACCCTGCGAGTAGAACATCCGGAACACGTAGTGATCGGGGATGATGAGCAGGTCAACCGGGCTGCCAAAGCGGTAGTCTGGATCGGCGAATATAGCTGGATCGACGTGGCCGTGTGGGCAGATCAGCGGCCACTCCTGCGCAGCGCGGTAGAGGGCGTCTGCCAGTGCAGGCGCGGGGTGGCTCATGGGCGCTGGCCAATCGGTGCGACGCCGCTGCCGCTGCTGCCGCCGTTGGTGGCGGGGTCAGGCGTGGGGGCGAACGGGTCAAGCGTCGGCGCGGTTTGGATGGCGGTGCAGGCGGCCTGCGCGTTGGCGCGTTTGGTGGCGGCGGTTTGGCTGCCGCTGATGCGCGCCGCTTGGTCAAACTGCTGCACGGCGTTGCACGGGTCGCCGCCCAGCGCCAGCGCGTCGCCATAGGCGATATATTGGTCGATAAGCGCTTGCCGCGCGTTGCGATAGTTGGGCAAGTTTTGCTCAAAGACGATGCGGTTGAGCAGTTGAATGGCGCGCGGGTAGTTCACGCCGCTGTAGGCCTGCGCTTGCAGCCACAGCTCGGCGATGAAGCGCTCATAGTTGAGTTCGCCCACGTCGCCGTAGGCCTCGGCGCGGCTGGTGAGCGCGATGGCCTGCGCAAGATTGCCGCCGCTGCGGAACTGGCGGGTGGCTTCGCTGGTGAGGGCGCGGAACAGCAGTTGATCCACCTGCGACTTTTGGAAGGTGGGATCAACGGCGCTGATGGCGTCGAGGGTGTCGATGGCGCGCAGGAATTCGCCCGCGTTGACGTCAGCCTGCGCTTCGGCCAGCAGGCGGGCGAGGTCGAAGCCGCTGCTGCTGGCGGGGGCGGACGTGGCAGCCGATGAAGGAGCCGCGTCCACAATCAGCGCGGGGGTGGGCGAGGGTTCGGCGGTGGCGGTGGCCGCGGGGGTGAGCGTCTGCATGGCGCTGCTGTAGACGGCGGTCATCTGCGGCGCGAGCGTGGCGACACACTCCACGCCCTGCGGCGACTGCATCAAACTGTTGACGCGCACCTGCGCCAACCCGAAGGCGTTCTGCGCGAGGTCGTTGGGGATGAGGTTGCACTGGGTGAGGATCTCTTGGGCGCTGGTGGCGGTGGCGTTGCCAATGGCGACGCGGTAGCCGTCGTTCCAGCCGGCCAGCCCTGCCATGATCACAATGAACAGCGAACCCGCCAGCATCAACACGCCGACGATTCCCCAGACGACACAGCCCGGGCCGCCACCGTCGTCATCCTCCATCGTCACCATGTGGGGCATCGATACAGCGGGGTTGGGTTGGGTGTCATCGAGCGAGTAGTTCAAGGCGCTGCCTCCTGAAGCGTGTCAGGCAGCATCATAGCAGAGACCCGCAAATAGGTTAAGCGACGGATCGCCGACGCTGGCGCGCCTGCACGAGCGCCCCGCCGACCAGCCCGCTGAGGATCAGCACGACCAGCATCATCGGCATGAAGCGCAAGAACGATCGGATGGCCGTCTCCTGCGGGGTGAGCGTCTCGAAGCGCCCCTCAGCGGCAAAGGCTGCCAAGCGGTCGAAGTAGAACTGCGCGTCGTAGGTGCGCCCCGTTTGCGCCATCAAGTTGCCCAACCGTTCATAGGCCGGGATGTAGCTTGCGTTCACGCGGAGGATTTCCTCGAGGATGGCCTGATAGCCCTGCAGATCGCCCGTGCGCTCATAGATCAGCGCGATGTTCCACAGGACGGCCACGCGCGGCTCATAGCCGTAGTGCAGCGCCGTCTCATAGTCGGCCAGCGCCTCACGGGTGCTGTTCATGCGCTCGGCGGCGCGCCCGCGGTTGAAGTAGCCCTCGGCGTAGTCCGGCTTGTAGGTGACGGCGCGGTGGAAATCTTCCCATGCGAGGTCGTTCCACTCATAGACCAGCGACACCAGTCCGCGCCCGTTGTAGGCGACAGGGTCGAGCGGGTTAATTCGGAGCAGCGTCTCAAAATCTTTGGCAGCAGATTCGTAGTTCTCGATCTGGTAATGCAGCCGTCCGCGCGCGTGCAGCGCCTGCACGTCCTCGGGCTGCTGGCGGATGAGACAGTTGAGCAGCAGCAGGGCGCGCTCGTAGTTCTGCGTGCCTTGCGCAAGGCCGATCTGGAAGAAAGCCTCTTCCCGCGTGATCAGCTCACACGACGGGGCGGCCTGCGCCCTCAGCGGCAGCAGGCAGCCCCACAGCGCGATCAGCAGCACCCACCCACGCATCACGCGCATCATCCCCCGGGCAAGCTGACGAGCGGCGGCAGGCCGTAATGCTGGCGGATCAAATCCTCGATCTCAAGCGCGACCGCCGTGTTCTCTTGCAGGAACTGGCGGGCATTTTCACGCCCCTGCCCCAACAAGCCCTCGTTGTAGCGGAAGAACGCGCCACGCTTCTCCACAATGTTGAGGTTGACTGCCAGATCAAGGATTTCCCCCGTTTTGCTGATGCCGTTCTCCATGAACATGATGTCAAATTCGCACTCTTTAAACGGCGGCGCAACCTTGTTCTTCTTGATCTTGACCTTTGTCCGGCTGCCGACGACATCCTCACCGCTCTTGATCGACTCGGTGCGGCGGATGTCGATGCGAACGCTGGCGTAGAATTTGAGCGCGCGCCCTCCGGGGGTGGTTTCGGGTGAGTTGTGCACAACGACCCCATCGACAAGGTAGCAGTGATTGCCCTCAACTTCGATATCGAACCGATTCATGCTGCGCGTTCTCGGCTTTTCATAGATGTCGAGAATCTTCATCCCCACCGGCTCAAGACGTTCACATAGGCTGCCATCAAGGGGTTGGAACAAGCCGCGATACTCTGGTAGAAGTTTGTAGTCCATAGATGGATGCACAAATCGCGCAATCATCGAGTGGAGCCGTTTCGTGCCGTTCACTGTGAAAATCAAATTGCCATGTGTGCTAGTGTTGCATTCGATGCCTTGGTCGATGAACCAGCGCTGCAGGGCGAACCGCGCTTCAAGTTCGAAGCCAGCTAAAGACAAACTGGCGCGGGGGATGCGAGGCTTGCCGTGGCGTGTCTGCCCACCATAGAGTGTCCCATCATCCATGTACCAAATTGCGACTGCAAGAGGCGACAAATGATCAATTAGGTTCTGAGACGGGTGCTTTTTGCCATTGCGATAGGCGTTGGCGTAAACCTCAGCTAATTCATACATGGGGATAGTGTTGAAGCTAATCCCCCCTCGCGAATTCCTGCCCTGAGAACCGATCACTCCTGCGAACAGCGAGGCCTTCCACTCAGCATACGCATCCTGCTTTGCCCCATGCCCGATACGAAGTGAGACGTTGTGATTACTGTGATACCGTAAGGTTCCATCACCCAACGCGGAGCCGATTGCTACTTCGAGATGGATGGGCGAGAGATAGAATCGAGTTGCGGTAATCAAAGTGTCACCAACACGTAGTGCACCAGCGCGCTCGTAGCCATGTGGCGTGAGCATCAAGTGATTTTCCGTAACGCCAAACTCACGCCGACCTCTACCTTGGTTTGAATCCACAACAAATTGCAAGAAGCGGTCAGTTTTGCCGTTGTTGAACCAGTTCACAATACGGCGCGGCTCAAACATGTGGGTTTGCGTGTTATACGACAGCACTTCGACTTCGCGCTTCTGATTAACCAGCTTCCCGATTTTTTCGCTGGTGCCATCTGCAAGAACAACGCGCGCGTCATAATGGAAGCAGCCGAACATCACACCGACTTTCTCGCGCAGTTGGTTGGTGAACATCAGCACCACGTTGGACTGCTTGACTGCGCCAGCCAGCTTGCGCAGCGCTTGGCTCATCAGGCGCGCTTGCAGGCCGACGTGGCTGTCGCCCATCTCACCTTCGATCTCCGCCCGTGGGACGAGCGCGGCCACGCTGTCGACCACGACGACATCCAGCGCGCCAGAGCGCACCAGCGTCTCGCAGATTTCGAGGGCTTGCTCGCCTGTGTCGGGCTGGCTGACGAAGAGGGTGTCGAGGTTGACGCCGATCCGCTCGGCATAGGTGGGGTCGAGCGCGTTTTCCATGTCGATGAAAGCCGCCAAGCCGCCGCGCTTCTGCGCCTCGGCGATGACGTGCAAGCAGAGGGTCGTCTTGCCGCTCGATTCAGGGCCGTAGATTTCCGTGATGCGCCCACGCGGGATGCCGCCTACGCCGATGGCGATATCCACGCCCAACGAGCCAGACGGGATCGTCTCGACCTGCATGTGCTTGGCATCGCCCAACCGGACGACCGCGCCATCGCCAAAGCGCTTGCTGATGTCGGCAAGGGTGGCCTCCATCTGCTTCAGCTTGGCCTCGTTGACTTCTGCTTGATTCTCGGCGTTGTTATCAAACAGCGTCGTTGTTTTGGTGGACTTCCTCTTGGTCATGTTCGCCCCTGCTCATTCTCTCGCTGGTGGGGGGATCTCTGTATCTGCCCCCATAGACACTTTAAGTTAGCACAAATTTTCTAAATTTGCAATAGGCAGATTGACATGGGAGTGTCCAGAGCCGCCACCGGGCGCTAAAGCACCCGGCTAGAACGCGCCCCCTGAAGGGGGCTTGTGCGATAGCAGGGCTGGTTTTTGAGGGGGCTTTAGCCTCTGGCGCACCCGCTGACGCCGGGCGCTAAAGCACCCGGCTAGAATGCGCCCCCTAAAGGGGGCTTGTGTTGTAGTGCTGCGTTCGATTTGAGGGCATTTTCTTGAGGGGGCTTCAGCCCCCGCGCCCTAGCCGGAGGCTTTAGCCTCCGGCGCACCCGACGCCGCCGAGCGCTAAAGCATCCGGCTAGGATGCGCCCCCTAAAGGGGGCTTGTGTTGCAGCGCTGCGGTCGATTTGAGCTCATTTTCTTGAGGGGGCTT
>JBDNCV010000068.1:0-18870 GCA_046719465.1 Anaerolinea sp. | reverse complement strand
CCGGCGTTTGATCTGTCCCACCTTAGGCCTCCCCCGTCACGCAGCGCTGTTCATCCGAGGGCGATTGCGTTATACTGTAGAATACGTTTGTTCCAATTGAATGCCCATCACAGCGTCGACGCTGTTTTTTGGAGAAGGATGGCTGCGCGTTTATGAATATCAGCGTATTTCAAGACAACTTGGCCAAAGCTGTCTCGACGGTGTCAAAATTCAGCGACGCTGGGCGCACCCTGCCCGTGCTGGCCAACATCCTATTAGAGGCCGACGGCGCGCGCCTGCGACTGGGGGCCACCAACTTGCAGATGAGCATCACCATGTGGATTGGGGCCAACGTCACCCAAGAGGGCGCGATCACCCTGCCCGCCAAGACCTTCGGCGACTTGGTGAACAATCTCTCACCGAAAGATCGCGTCGACCTGCGCCTTGACCCCGCGACCCACACTGTGCATATCAAATGCGGCACAACCAACTCTAACATCAAGGGCATTGATGCTGACGAGTTCCCCCCGATCACCCACGGCGACCGCGTCGACCTTGCGATTGAGGCCAAGACCCTGCGCGAGATGATCAATCAGACAGCCTTCGCCAGCGCCAAAGAAGAAAACCGCCCCATTCTGACCGGCGTCTACATGCTGCTCGAAGGCGACCGAATGACGCTGGCTGCCACCGACGGCTATCGGCTTGGCGTGCGCTACACCAACATCGAGGTGAACTTCCCTAAGAAGGTAGAGGTCGTCGTCCCTGCGCGCACGATGCAAGAGTTGGCGCGCATCATCGGCGATGAGGATGAAGTGGTTGAGATCACCCTGCCCGACCAGCGTAACATCATCACGTTCCACCTCAAAAACATCGACATCAGCGCCCAAGTGCTCGAGGGGCGCTACCCAGACTTCCGCGCCATCATCCCGCGCAGCTTCATCACGAGCAGTACGATGTACACCAGCGATCTGCTGCGCAAGTGTAAAGCCGCTGAGATCTTCAGCCGCGACAACGCCAACAGCGGCCGCTTGCTGATCAAGCCCCCGCGCGACGCCAACAGCGCCGGCGAGGTCATCGTGGCGGGCAAGAGCCAAGAGCGCGGCGACACCGACGGCTTGATCGACGCGCACGTGACCGGCGAGCCGCTCGAAGTGAGCTTCAACATTCGTTATTTGATTGAAGCCCTTAACGCCATCGACAGCGAGCGCGTCGTGCTTCAAAGCAACGGCGCGGAAAGCCCGGGCGTGCTGCGGATCGAAGGCCGCGATGACTTCGTCCACATCATCATGCCGATGGGGCCGCGCTGAACCGTAGAGGGCAGTCCCTGCCTGTGCAGCCTCACCCTTAAACCCCCTCTCTGGGTGGAGAGGGGACTTAGGGGTGAGGAATGAGACCACTGGCGGGCGAGGCAGGCCTCACCTTTCAACTTTTGACTTTCCACTGGGCGACGCATGCGTCACCCCTAGGCCGACCCCTGTTCACTTACTTGCGATCCATCTCCGCGCGGACGGTTTGCAGCAGATTATCCGTGCGGATTTGGCCGAGGTTGTAGCACGGGCCGCCCAGCTTCTCGGCGAGGCGCTTGGCCAGCCCTTGATCGAACGCCACATGCTCCATGTTGATCGTCACCGTGCGGATGTCGGCCTCTTTGATGAGGGTGGCGATGCTGTGCGCTTCGTCTTGGGGCGGCAGCGTCGCCGACATGCTGACGTTGCCCGCGCCGTCCGTCAGCAGGATGATGAGCGGCAGCACGTCCGGGTGGACGAGCTTTTCTTTGCGGATGGTGTCGTAGCTCAGCCAGAGGCCCGCGCTGAGCGGGGTCTTACCGCCCACGGGGATGTCGCGCAGGGCTTCTTTGGCAAGGGTGACGCTGTTGGTCGGCGCGAGCACCAGCGACGCGCGATCCTTCTGAAACACCACCAGCCCCACGCGATCCCGCCGTTGATAGGCATCGGTCAGCAGCGACATGATCGCGCCTTTGGTGGCCTCCATGCGCTCGCTGACGGCCATGCTCCACGATGCATCCACCACAAACAGGATCAAGTTGCTGGTCTTCTTGATGCGAACTTTGCGCTGAAGGTCGCTCTTGCGCAGGGCGTAGGCCATGCCGGTGCTGGCCTTCTGCGCGGCGCGTTCCAGTTGATAGGGGGCAGCCGCGCGCAGCGTCGCGTCAAAGGCGATGTCGTTCACTTTGGGGCCAGCTGGCACGGCGCGGATGTAGCGCCCGCGCTTGCGGTCGGTCTTGGTGGTGCTGCGGCGGCCTGCTTGGCGGCGCGTCATCTGGTCAAGCTGGGTGTTGAGCTTGCGCGTCTGGAACTCTGCGTCTGGCTTGACCTTCTTGCCGCCCTCCCACCAGTTGGCATCCGTGCCGGGGAACTGCTGCTGGCGCTGCGCCTGCTGGCTGATGTCGGGCGCGGACTGCTCCGCGCCGTCGCTCTGCGACTCTACTTGCTCACTTTTTTTTTAGACGGGCTGTTCTGCTCGCTGCTGGTCGTGTCGGTGGTTTGTTCGTCGCCCTCGCCGTCTTGGCGCATCTCCTCGCGCTTCTCGCTGATGGTCGTCTCGAGCTTGTCGAGCGCGGCGGTGGCATCGGCAAAGGGGCCGCGCTTGAGGCGGTGCGGGATGGCCAAACGCACGGCCAGCGCAATGTCGTGATCGTTGATGGCGGTGCGGCCTTCATAGGCGGCGTGGGCGCGCGCCGTCTTGAGCACCACAAGGTCGGCGCGGTGGCCGTCCACCTGCATCTCGGCCATCAAGCTGGCGATCAAGCGTAAGTCGTTCTGGGTGTATTTAACGTGATCCACCATCTCGCGCGCTTTGGCAATGCGGATCGAGAGGCTGTCCTCCACCGGCTGCCATTCGGCGCGGAAGGCCTCGGCGTCCTCCTCATAGGCCACGTGGCGCTGCAAGATTTCGATGCGCTCTTGCGGGCGACGGATGCCGCTCACGTCGACCGAGAGGGCGAAGCGATCTAGCAGTTGGGGGCGCAGGTCGCCTTCTTCGGGGTTCATCGTGCCGATGAGGATGAAGCGCGCTGGGTGGCTGAAGCTAATGCCCTCGCGCTCGACGATGTTCACGCCCATCGCGGCGCTGTCGAGCAGCAGATCGACGATGTGATCGTCCAGCAAGTTGACCTCATCCACGTAGAGGATGCCGCGGTTGGCGGCGGCCAACACGCCGGGTTCAAAATGCTTTTTGCCCTCTTGAATAGCCTTCTCAATGTCGAGCGTGCCGACGACGCGATCTTCCGTCGCGCTCACCGGCAGGTCAACGAAGGCGGCGCGGCGCTTGGCAATCGGCGGCTTCTGGCCGTTGCTGTAGCGCTCGCGGGCATAGTCTGACCATGTGTCGGGGCGTTTGGGGTCGTCGTTGTAGGGAGAATCGGCGATCACTTCCAGCTCAGGGAGCAGGGCCGCCAGCGCGCGCGCCGCTGTCGATTTGCCTGTGCCGCGCTCCCCGCGAATCAGCACCCCGCCGATGCGCATATCAATCGCGTTGAGCACCAATGCTAGGCGCATCAAATCCTGCCCAACGACCGCCGTAAACGGGAAAATAGGACGTTTTGTCATCTGTCGCAGCCTCTACACACCGTGTCCAGTGAACAACGCAAGCCAGCATTATACTCGCGTGTGGTCTCGTTTATCTAGGCCTGCGCGTCAAGTCCAATGCGCGCGGTGGGTGCGGCCTCAGCCGCGACGTTTGAGTGGACAATAGGGGCGAGGCGTGCCTCGCCCGCCAGTGGTCTCATTCCCCACCCCTTCTCGGAGTGACCTGCCTGCGGCCACCCGTAGAGAAGGGGCCTCACCCCTCAATCCCCTCTCCACCCGGAGAGGGGATTGAGGGGTGAGGCAGATCTGTTCCGACCTAGACACTCTCAAACCACATTCAAGCTGGGCGCGTTTGGGCAAAAAGTGGTAAGCTCAACGTAGCTCTCAGTGATGATTAAAGGAGTAGTTACAATGGAGATAGTCACGGTAGACAGCCTTGTCGCCAGCGAGTTTGAAGTGACTTTGGGCGATGCGCCGGTGAAGGGCGTGTTCCGCATTCAAGGGCTGGTGACATACGCCGTCGACGCACAGGGCAACCGCCAGAAGCCCCCGTTCAGCCTCAGCAAGATGGTGCAGCAGAACCCGCATGAGCCGATCAACGTGTGGCTGCGGGAGACGCTGGCCAGCCGCCATGGGGGGGATCGCCCGCGCCGTGATCTCCAAATCAAGGCCGTCGATGACGGCGTGGTGACGCGCATCTGGCACGTGCGCGGGGCGTACATTCTCTCGGTTGGCTACAGCGACTTCGACGAAAGCTCCTTCGAGATGGTGGCTGAGAACTTCACCTTCGGCTACGACGACATCGAGGATGAGTTCACGCTGTTGAAGTGATGACGATCCCTCACGTAACGTAATACTGGCGCGCTAGCTGCGTCTATAAGAGGTGAGAGTGATCAAGAATTGTCCATCGAGGAGTAGTTATGGGCAGCATCCTAACCCTAACCGATGCTGAAGGCCTTGCCCCGTTGGGTGACCGGCCTGCGCTGATCCTATTCACCAATGGGGACGGCCTGCGCAGCGAATTCGTCACGGCGTTCAAGAAAGCCGCCGCCGAAAACGAACGCATTGCCTTTGCTGAGGTGAACCCACAGACCAACCCCGTGTTGGCCGCCCAATACGAAGTGGGCGATAAGCCCGTGCTGATCGGCATTGCCAACGGCGCAACCCAAGTGCGGCGCGTCCGCCCGTGGGGGGCTGATGTGATCCTCTCGGTCGAACTACTTGAAAAAATGATCCCGGAGGAATCAACCATGAACAACCATCAAGATCCTAACAAGACGCTGAAGGTCGAGGATAAGCCCGTCAACGTCACGGACGCCACCTTCAAGGCCGAAGTCATCGACTACTCGCACGAGATGCCGGTGTTGGTCGATTTCTGGGCCGAGTGGTGCGGGCCATGCCGCCAAGTCGCGCCGATCATGGCCAAGCTGGCGAAGGACTTCGCTGGTCAAGTGCGCATCGCCAAAGTCGACACAGACGCCAACCCGGGCCTCTCGCAGGCGTTCCGCATCATGTCGATCCCGACGATCATGGCGTTTAAGGATGGCCAACTGGTGTTCAACCAAGCGGGCGCCTTCCCTGAGCCAGCCTTCCGTGACTTGATCCGCCAGCTCATCGCGCTGGACGTGCAGGCCGCCCTGCGCAACCAGCAGAAGTAGCCCACCGCATCACGCACTAGAGGGCGACTCGTCGAGTCGCCCTTTTTTGTTCCCATCTGGACAGGGCAGGCCCTGTCCCTTAAATCTGCGGGAGTGTTGAACGTGGCGGCGATGCGCAATCTACCCCCTCGCCCCAGCCGCACAGCGGCATGTGGGAGAGGGGGCAGGGGGTGAGGGGCAGCGATTGAGACCTTCCGCCTCAACCCTGCGAAAACCGGCAAATGTGCGATACTATCTAGGACAACGCCAAGGCAACAGGAGTGAGAGGCATGAGATTGCATCGTGCATGGTGGGCTGTGGCAGCGCTGGCGCTCGTCAGCGGGTTGAGCAGCGCACAACAGGCCAGCGAGCCAGCATCGTCCGTCAACTGGTTCTGGGCGATTTGCGACACGCGCGCCGTCGTTGACCTCGACGGCACGATGGCCGCGGGGGATGACGTGTTCATCCAGTTCTTCCGCGAGACGCAGGCATCCGGCGCGCCGCTCAGCGGCTTAATCCAGATCGGAGCGCGCGGGGCCTTCCGCACCAGCCAAGTCGTCAACTACCCCGCGGGGACGGTGCTCGCGCCCGGCCAATTTGGCAGCATGCGCATCTCGATTGCCCGCGCCAACAACCCCCAAAACGCCAGCTTTACGACGGTGGTCGATGATGTGTTCGACACCTGCATCGAGCCGTCCAACCCCGTCGGCACGATTACCACGGTGGGCGGCACGGCCACCGGCGCGACCGGCTTTGTTGACCCTGAGACCGGCCAGAACGTCAACCCGATTGCAGGCCGCCCCATCCGCCACAGCGGCATCCTCAAGCCCGGCAGCGGGTATCTCAACGAGGTCTTTGCTGTCCCTGCTGAGCAGCCGGTGCAGATCGGCGCGCGCCCCAGCGCCAACGTCCGCGAGCAGGGGCGCACCACCAACCCGGGCTTGATCTTTGCCGAGTGCGCCCAGTTCCCGGGGGCAGACCCGGGGCGCATCTACGACACCGACAACATCCGCGTGTTCTGGTCGTGGTTCGCGCGGACGGCGGCCCAAGTGCGCGATCACATCGCCAAAGCGCAGTATGAGGTCTTGTTTGAGTCGCCGGGCTTCCCGCCGCAGGCCTTCCCCAACGTGGTCGTTAGCCCGATTGTGCGGCGCGAGGATGGGCGCTTCTGGGTGTTCTACACGGTGGATCTGGGCACGGCCTTCCGCCCGGGCGTCTACCGCGTGAACTACCGCGTCACATGGAGCGAGCCAACTTTCGACGGCTTTGAGAACTTCGGCCCGGGGACGGAAAACGAAGAACTGCGCGGCCACTGCGTCTGGACGGTGGAGGCTAACCCCTTCGGCGTGCCAGTCGCCTACGAGAACCCGCGCCTGTTCGAGCGGTAGAGTGATAGAGGACGCGGCAGGCCGCGTCCATACAAACGGACACGGCAGGCCTACAAACGGACACGGCAGGCCGTGTCCCTACACCCCGCACAGGTGAACGGTGATGCCCATCGCGTGGAACATGGCGGCTTTGGCGGCCAGCGCAGCATCCGCGCCCGCGGCGTCAGGCGCGTAAGCCACCTGAATGTGGTTGGCCTTGTGGCGCGCCATCATCTGGTCGCGCGTCACGCCGTGGATTACCGCGTGCATGATCGGCCACTGCGGCGTGGTCAGCCGCCAGCGGCGCTCGGTCTCCTCACGCGGCAGCTCGACGACGGTTGCCCGTCCCATGTCAGCGTGCAGGCCGCCATCCATCACATAAACGCGGCTCCAGACGATCTCGCCGGGCTTGCTGATGCCCTTGAGCGTGCCGCCGCCCAGTCGGAAGTACATCGGAGGTTGGCGCTCGCTGGAAGCGCCCGCGTAGCCGCCGATGAAGTGCGACGCGGGCGCAGCCCCGCTGATGAGGAACACCCACACGAAGTCGTCCACGCCGTCGCCCGTGTAGTGTTCGCCCCAGCGCAGGTCGTGCAGCGTGGTGGCGGGGTCATAACCCATGGCGTTCCAGATGCGGTTGGTCACCACAGCATCCACCGCGGAGCCTTCGTCCACCTCGTTGAAGTGCGGCAGCGGCTGGCCTGCGTAGAGTTCCTGCTTGGTGACGGGGTGATACACCGGCGGGCGCTCGGCGTTGTTGAGCAGCCCCTCCACAAGGTCAGAGGCTGGGGTCATGTCCTTCAAGCCCTGCTGATATTGGATGCCGATGGCCGCGCAGCCGAACTCATGGGCGATGCGCACCGCCGCGATGTACATCTTGCACTGCTCATGGATCTGCGCGTCGGTGAGGTCGGTTTCGTCGTTGGGGCCAGTGACGAAGGTCACGCCGCGTTCGTCCAACCAACGGCGGACAGCTTGTGCCTCCTCGTCGCTCACCTCGCGCATGGCGGCCACCAGCGCCGACTGTGACAGGCGCTCTTTGTACAGGCCGGTCGGGTTGAGCATCTCATCGTCGATGATGGCGTTGTACATGCCCATACAGCCTTCGTCGAACACGCCGAGGATGGCCTTCTCGCGTTTGAGCTGCGCAGCCAGCGCCGCGCCCAGCGCAGCAGGCTCCGCGGGCAGCGCCGCCGGGTCAAGCGGGCGCACGTGCGATTGATCGTGGGTGATCTTGCCCGTCTCCACCCACTCGCGGATGCCGCGCTTGAAGAACTCGTCGGTAAAGTCTACGCTCCAGATCGTGCTGAACTTCACGCCCATCTTGGTGAGCGAGCCGTTGAGGTTGAGCAGGCCGACCAGCCCGGGCCATTCGCCGCTGAAGTTGGCCACCGTCAGGATCGGCCCGCGATGATCGCGCAGGCCCGCCAGCACATGATGGCTGTACTGCCAGACGGCCTCAGCGACAATGAGGCGCGCTTCGGGGTGGATATGGCGAAAAACATCCATCCCCATCCGCTGGTTCCAGATGAAGCCGTGTTCCAACACCGGGTCGTAGGGGTGGCCGCGCACGATCTGGATGCCCAGCTCGGCGAAGGCCGCGGTCAGCGCCTCCTCCATCGCATGTTGGGCAGGCCAGCACTTCTGGTTAGCAGAGAGGCGCAGATCGCCGCTGGCGACGAGGATCGCCACGTTGTCGGCGGGTCGGGTGGGTTCGGTAAGCTGTGGCAGCGCGTAAGCAGTCATCGCTCAAAAAGCTCCTTGAACAAGTCTTCTAAGTACCTGCGCAATAAAAGGTAACGAATTTTTGGGACGAGGGCAATGCGTCAGGAGGGAGAGGGGCACGGCGTGTTGGCCGTGCCCCGGTCTGAAGCAGTTAGCGCGGGTAGGTGTAGCGGACGGTGTAGGTCAGCTTGACTTCGCCGCCCGCGGGAACCGTCACGCGGAACTCAATCGTGTTGCTGTCAAGCTGCACGAACGGGATGCTCGACTGGATGATCTGCCAATTCGTCCAGCGGAACAGGCGCTCCGGCACGCGAATCTCGACGCTCTCGTTCTCTTTGCGGTTGCGCAGCGTGATCTCGTAGCTCTCTTCAAGCACGTTGCCCGCGATAGCGTTGTAATTGGTCTGGACGCGCTCGCCCACGAGGTCAAAGGCGTTGCCGAGGTACAAGCGGATCGTCTCACCTTTGGGGGTGTGGGTGATGGTGTTCTCGCCGATGAGCAGCGCGCTGCCGTCCACATCCTGCTGATAGACGCGCACCCGCCCAGCAGGCAAGGCCGCGCCTACGCCGCCGTCCTCGCCCGTGCTGAACTCAAGGTACGTGCCGACGGTCGTCACACCGGTTTGGCCATAGTAGCGGTCGTCCATCACATAGCCGAAGTTGTACCACCCGGGGCTGCTGTCGTAGACGTAGAAGGTGTTGGCGGTCACGCCTGCCGCGGCCACGAACTGCACTTGTTTCGTCTCGTTGCTGCCGACGGTCACGGGGCGCGCGATCTCGTAGAGCTTGTACTCGCTGAAGTCGCGTTGTTCGACCTGCGGCGTGGGCGCGGCCATCGCCATCGCGTCCGCCTCAAAACGCATCGTCGGCGCGATCTGAGGCGTGATGCGGTTAACGTCGCCCGCCACCAGCTTGAGCTGCGCGTCGGTGAAGGCTGTGCCGCTGGTGTTGGTGAGCGTGATCCAGCCGTTGAGGTCGAGGCGGCGGTTGTTCGCCCCCAGCAGCACAGTGTAGTCGCTCGTCCATGTCAGGCCGTTGGCCAAGTAGGTGAGTTCCACCTGCTGCTCGCCGCCGGTGGCGCTTTCGATCAGCCAGCGCAGCGTCGGGCGCGTGATCAGCCCATCCGGCAGGGCAGGGAACTTGATGTCGCGGGCTTCGCTGAGCTTCAACACGCGCACCTCGCCGCTGGCCTCGCGCAGGATGATGTCCCCACCGCGCCCGCTCAAAAGCTGGCCGGTGTAGACTGTGCCATCTTTGGCGGTGTACTCGATGGTTTGGTCAAGATAGCGATCCAGCAGCGCTTGACTGTTCACGAGGTCGTAGACGTAGTTCTGTTCCAGCACGTAGGTTCCGGTGGGGTCTGTCAAGCTGACGAAGCTCACCGACGTTGGGTCAATCGTGGCGGCCACATCGGTGAAGTTAAGCACCGTCTGGCCCGCGTTGAGCGCGAACGTGCGCCGATCTTGCACCAGCGCCGAGCCAGTGTTGTACACCGTGAGGCTGACACCGTTAGTGGGCGTGGGCGTTTCTTGCGCCAGCGCCGCCCCCGATACGAGCAAGAGACCGAACAACATAAGCCGTTTCATCTTTCGTCTTCCTTCCTGACTTATTGCAGCTCAACGGTAATGGGGGAGTTGTTGTTGACCACGATGGCCACCGTGCCGGTGGGCAGCAGCCGCGTCGGGATCGAGAAGCTGAGTTCCAGCGGACGGGCGATCATCGTGCAGGCCTGCATGTCAGGCACGATGCGTGCCGCGCGCAGCTGCACCATGTTCTCGACAATCTGCTGCAAGAACATCCCGGGTTCCTGCGGGCAGCCGTCGATCGTGCCGCTGGCCTTGACGACCACCAACTGATCAGGGTAAGTGGCGCGGATTTCTGCGTCGACAGCGTCAATGGCCACGGGTTGGACGATAAATGTCTGGGTTGACGCGCTGATGGCAGGGTCAAGCGCGAACGGCAGCCCATACAGGCGGAACAGGTCAAACTCGCCCATCTGCACGTTCGCGGGGATGGTCACATCAAACGGGGTGAGCGCAGCAAGGCACATCGCCGCCGGATCCACCGCGTTAAAAGCTTCGATCATGATCTCACGCGGGAACGCATGATGCGGCACAGCGCGCACAACGGGCGTCACACAGCCATCGCTGCCCATCCCTTGCAAGCGCAGCGCGATGGACATGTCCTCGTTGATCGTCGGCGTGATGGTCTCCACGTTCAGGAAGCCGCGCGACAGCTCGCTCAAGCGCGGGGCGACCAACGTCGCGTTCGGCATTGGCTCAATCTGCGCCCGATGAACGCGATAGACGCGCTCATTCACCACGAGGATATGCGGCAGCGTCGCGTCCGCGTCGAGGGTGAAGAGGCCTGTGCCATCGACCACGACCTCAAACGGCAGCAGCGCGCGGGTGCAGGCGGGTTGGGTTTCAAACTCGCGGTAGAGGTCAATGAACAGGGCGTTGCCGCTGCGCATGGTCTCAACGGCTGTTTCGCCCATGCAGCCATCGGCCAAGACCCCGCGCACCGTCAGCGCGAGTTTGCCATCCACCACTTCGGGGATGACCTCTTGTACATCGTTCGTGTAGCGTATCATCGCTGTCTCCTCTGCCATGCTGGCGAAGATTCCCCCCGCCGCGACGACGACTATCAACATCCAACGTTTCAACATATGTCCTCCTTGATCGTGATTGTTCTTGTAGGGACAGCACCTGTGCTGTCCGCTGCACCTGTGCTGTCCGCTGCACCTGTGCTGCCCTGAGGTATCACTTCCAAAACGCACAGCCCGCGACAAAAGTTCCCAACACGTTCTACCCCCAATTTTCTGGGGGTTTGGGGCTTCTCTAGTCACTTACTCATGCTTGCATGATACAGTGCAAATTCAAGGTTGTCGGATGTCGTGTGTGGCGCTCACTTGAGAAGCGCGGCACACCCACAGTGAGGAGAGGAAAAATGGGATTTATCTTGCAAATGGTGGCCCTTGCTGGCGCGGTGATCGCCATCTTGGGCATCGCGCTGGTCGTCTCGGCCAGCTCTCGGCGTGAGAACACGCGCGGCGGCATCGTCATCACGGCTATCGGCGTAGTGATTGGCTTGGTGTTCTTCATCATCAGCCAAGGGCTGCTCATCGTGCCGGTGACGGAGCGCGCCGTCATCTTCAATGCCATCTCAGGCCGCTTGGAAGACCCGCGCGGGCCGGGCATTTCGATCATCATCCCGGGCGTGCAGCAGCCGTACATCTACCCGATTAACAACCAGACGTTCTTCATGTCGGATGAGCCGGTTCAGGGCGTGCGGCCCGGGCAAGCAGCGATTCAAGCCCGTTCGATTGAGGGGCAGAACGTGCGGGTAAACGCGGTGCTCACCTACCGCATCGACTCAACCCCCGAAGGCTTGAATCGCATTCATACCAACTGGTTTAATCAAATCGGCGGCTATGAACTGGGCCTTGTGCGCCCCGCGTTGAACAACACCGTGCAGGAGATCACGGCCACCTACACCGCCGAGAACATCTACGGGCGCGCCCGTGAGGAGATGGGGCGGCGCATCGAGGAGCGCCTCACTGAAACGCTCGGACGGCAGGGGATCATCGTTGAGGCCTTCCGCATTCTAGAACTGACCTTTACGCCCGAGTTCACCGAGGCGATTGAGCGCAAGGAAATCGCCAACCAAGAGCTTCAGCGCGCTCAAACGGAAGCCCAGCGCGTCGAGACGGAAGCTCGTGGTCGCGCGCAGGCCGCCATTGAGCAGGCCCGCGGTCAGGCGGAAAGCGCGCTCTTGGCCGCCCGCGCCGAGGCCGAAGCGCTGAGCCTCATCAGCCAGCAGATCGCTGAGAACCCCGCGCTGATTCAGTTCCGCTACGTTGAAAACCTCTCGGACAACGTGCAGTTGATCCTCGTGCCGTCGAACTCGCCCTTCCTGTTCGACTTCCAGTCGCTGACGGGCGGCGCGCTGCCACAGCCGCGCCCCGTGACGCCCCCGCCCGGCGGCGAGTAACCCCAGCACCACACAATCTGCCCCCGATGACTGGGGGCAGGTTTGTTTTTAGCCGATGCCGCTGGCCACACGCTCGAGCGCCTCAGCCAAGCTCTCACGATCCACTTGGTTGAAATAGGCGCTGAAGCCGTTCACCCATTCAAGATCAGCCAGCGCCAAGCGCAGCAGGCGGTTGCGCTCAGCCCGAGCGACGCCGCGGGCGTTGGCCTGCGCTTCGTAGATTTGGGCGCGCAGCAGGCGGCGCTCAATCGTTTGTTCACCACGCAATGCGTTGTTCACCATGTCGAGCGCGTTGGCATAGTCGCTGCGGGTCGTGTAGAGCCGCGCCAGCAGCTCGAACGCCGCGAAGCGCGGGCTGCCCGTCAGGTTGTCAAGGATGCGCTGCACATCCTCAACAGCAGCATCGGGTACGTTCCCCTGCGCCAAGCGCACGGTATACTCCACCAGCACAGCCTCTGGCGGCGGCGAATCTTCCGCGCGCAGCGCCTCGGCGTCCTCCAGCGCGGTCTCAAGGTCGCCAGCCTCCAGCGCGATCATCATGCGCGACACGCGCAGGCTGCGCTCATCGCGCAGGCGCAGCGCCTCGGTCAAGTCCTCACGCGCTAGATCATAACGCCCTAGCTCGGCGTAAAGCGTCGCCCGTTGGAGCAGCGCCTCCAAGTAGCCGCGCTCGCTGCGGTCACCGTTGAGCGCCCGCGAGTAATCGTACAGCGCCCAATCCAGTTTGCCCTCGGCCACGCGCGCATCAGCCCGCAGCTTGACGGCCAGCACGCGGCCCGGGTAGCGCGCCATGTACTGCTCCGCAAACAGCACCGCCAGCCCGGGATCGCCTTTGGCCAGCGCGATCTCCACTTGCAGCTGCAAGCTGCGCTCGGAATAGGGATCCAGCAGCAGCGCCTCGTAGACTGCTTGGAGCGCCTCATCGTAGCGCCGATCTAGCAGATACACCTCGGCCAATTTGGCGCGCAGCTCGGTGTTGGTGGGGTTGCGTTCGATGGCGGTCTGCAATACTGTGATCGCCTGCGCGCGGTTGTTCACCAGCACATAACGATCTGCCAGCAGCAGGTGCGGCTCGATGAAGGTGGGGTCGGTGGCGATGGCGCGCTCCAGCCGCTGGGTGATGTCGCGCAGGGCGTCTTGCTGTGGGCTGGGGCGCTGCGCCTGTTCCGCGAGCGAAACACGGGCATAGCTCACATCGATCATCGGCAGCTGTAGGTCGCTGGCGACGCGCTCGCGCCAGAACGTCTCGCCCGTCTGAACGATCTCACGCGCAGCGCTGATGTTGCCGGTCAGCACTTCCAGCAGCGCGGAGTAGTAATAGGGGGTAAAGTTGCCGGTTAGCTCAGCAGCGCGCTTTTCTTGGTTGAGGATGGTGCGGGCGGCGCTGAACTGGCCTTGATTGATGAGGGCCACGGCTTGGCGGATGCGCGGTTCGATCAACACGCCGACCGGTCCCGTGACATCGGTTGGGCGCGGTTGAACGAGCGGGTTCTGCACCGGCAGCGCTGGCGGGAAGGTGGGCGAGGGCGTGGGCGATTGGCGCGGCGTGGGCGAGGGCGTGGGCGTTAAGCCGGGCGTGGGCGTCGCTGTGCTGGTGGGCGTGGGCGAGACCGTCCACGTGGGGGCGAACACGAGGCGCTGCACGTCAGGGTTGCCCAGCGCGGCGATCAACACAAACACGCCCACCAATGAGATCGCGGCGCTGGCCACAAGGCCGACGCGCGTCTGAAAGCGCCGCCGGTCGCCCTCGCCGGCGCGGTTCTTCTCTTTGCGCCCGAAGGCGATGCTGCTTTGCAGGTGCGTCTGTTCGTGCTTTTGGACGAGCAGCGCGGCCTCTTTGAAAGCGGCTTCGATGCTGGCGCGGCTGGGGCGCGGCACGCCGTCCTCGCCAGCAAGCGTCACCGTCAGCTGGGCGATAACATCCTGCAAGCTGGTCTCCACCGGCGCTGGCTCCGGCGCGGGGGCTGGCTCAGCGGGCGGCGTTGGCTCCGTCGGCGCGGTGGGGGCTTCCTCTGCTGGGGGCATGCTTACGGCGCGCATTTCTGAGGTTGACGTGCTGAGCTTCTTCAGCAGCGGGCGAGGGCGCGCAGGCTCGGCAGGCGGCGGCTCTGGCGCGGGGGCTGGCTCGGCAGGCGGCGTTGGCGCAGGCGGCGCGGCAGTTTGTAGATCGGCGGTGGTGGGCTTGAGCGGCTCCAAGTCGCTGGTGGCAGGGCGTGGAACGTTCGCCGCAAGGCTGTTGGTGGTCGTCCCCACAAGCTGCTCGCCAGTGATGTTGAGGCGGCGCATGGCCTCCGCCACTTTGGGGCTGTTGGGGTACATGATGAACGCCTTGCGTAGGGCAGCGATGCGCTCTTTCTGTTCGCTGGTGACGCTGACCAACCCCAGCAGCGCAATCTCATTGTGCGAATCGATCTTGAGCGCCTCGATGAACGCCAGTCGTGCCCCCGCACGATCACCACTGCGCGCCAACTGCATTGCACTCTGAAGGGTTCGATGAAGATTATCTTGTGCCATTTGTTCGCCCGCCGTTTGCTCTCATGGTTATATTAACGCACTCTCTGGCGCAGCGCGAACAATGAATTGGGCGTGTCTAAAGATAAACCGATGGGGATGTAGGCCTCATCCCCCAACTCTCTTCTCCACGGGTAACCGTAAGGCAGGTCACGTCGAGAGGGGATGTAGGGATGAGGCCTTGTGACGCCAACCGAACACGCCGCAATGACGCATCGCTGCCACGTAAGACGCTCCCCGCGGCGACTCGCCATAGTCAGCGGACGGGGGGCTTGTTATAATAATCGGTAGGTTAGGGAGAGATCGCATAGTGGCCTAGTGCACCCGCTTGGAAAGCGGGCCGGGGAGACCCGACGAGGGTTCGAATCCCTCTCTCTCCGCACGACAAGCGGGGGCGCTGACGCCTCCGCTTTTTGGTTGCCCGCACCCTCCGAGAATCACAACAAACCTCGCCAAGCTCTCCTTTTTCAGAAGCCGCTAATTGAACGCGCGTTAGATTACTGCTATACTGGTAATCAAATCAACGTTAGATTGTGAAAGACTTGGAGAGACCTTTTATGGCTATGCCGACGCTAGAGAAGACGCTGGCAGCATTCGACTTGTATCGGATGGAAGATCAATTCAATGACAAGCAGCGCGCCCTGCGCGACCAAGTGCGCAACTGGGTGCAGACGCGCGTCCTGCCGGAGATTAACCCCTATTGGGAAAAGGCCGAGTTCCCGCGTGAGATCGCCATGAGCATCAAAGAGCTGCCGATCATCGGCGGCCCGCTGACCGAGCACGGCGCGGCGGGCCTCGACATCATCGAGATGGGGTTGGTGGCCTATGAACTGGCGAAGGGCGACGGCAGCATCGGCACGTTCTACGGCGTTCACAGTGGGCTGGCGCTCGGCACGATTGGCGCGCTGGGCAGCCAAGAGCAAAAAGACCGCTGGATGCCCGGCATGGTCAAGTTGGAAAAAATCGGCGCGTTCGGCCTGACCGAGCCGAACGTCGGCAGCAACGCCACCGGCATTGAAACCACCGCCCGCAAAGAGGGCAGCTACTACATCCTCAACGGGGCCAAGCGCTGGATCGGCAACGCCAGCATCGCCGACCTCATCATCATTTGGGCGCGCGATGAGGATGGCAAGCTGGGCGGCTTCGTCCTTGAAGACCCGCAGACTATCGAAGGCGTGACGATCAAGGACATCTGGGGCAAGGTCGGCAAGCGCGCTGTGCTGAACGCCGACATCGTGCTGGAGAACGTGCGCGTGCACGAGGACAACCGCCTCGCCGGTGTGCGCAGCTTCCGCGATACCTTCATGGTGCTGGGCATGGGGCGCTATGGCGTGGCGTGGGAGGCGGCAGGCGCGGCCACAGCTGCCTTCGAGTATGCGCTGGATTACGCCCTCAAGCGCGAGCAGTTCGGCAAGCCCATCGCCAGCTTCCAGCTCATCCAGCAGAAGCTCGTCGAGATGGCAACCGAGGTCACGCTCATGCAGCAGTTGTGCATGTCGCTGGCGCGCAACCTCGAGCAGGGCAAGATGAGCGAGGGCATGGTGAGCATGGCCAAGTACAACAACGCGCGCAAAGCCCGCTACGTAACGCAGCTTGCCCGCGAAGTGTTGGGCGGCAACGGCATCTTGATCGATAACCACATCGCCCGCCTCTGGACAGACGCGGAAGTCATCTACACCTACGAGGGCACGAACGAAGTCAACATGCTGATCGTAGGTCGCGAGCTGACCGGCATCAACGCCATTGTGTAGGCCTCATCCCCCCAACCCCCTTCTCCGGTAGAGAAGGGGGCAGCCTGCGGCCACCATGTGACCTGCCTGTGCACACCTAGCAGCTGCCCCTCTCTAGTCGGAGAGGGGCAGGAACGTAGGTTCCGAGGTGAGGCTTCATCCCCCTTTGACAGACGGCGCTCAATCATGCTAAGGTCAAGTGAAGGGCGCACCTCTGCCAGAAAGGAGCGGCTATGCGCAAGCTAATCGTCATCCCGCTCAGCCTTGTGAGCTTGATTGCTGTCATCTTCATGTGTTCGACGGTGACCTTTGCTGGGCTGTTCCTGCGCAGCATGCAGGTGCTGACGGGGCGCGTCGTCGCGGCTGAAGTGGTGATGTACCCCATGCAGACCGACAACAACGGCGACTTTATCGAAATGGACTTCACCCCGCTGGAGGCGCAGTCGGCATTGGCGGCGGCGCTCACGGGTGGGAACGCAGGCGAGCCGACACGCGGCGCAACGCAGCGCTTTCGGCTGTACGGCGATGTTGTGGCGGTGCGCGGGCCGCTGATCACGCTGCGCCCGCTGATGCAGATGATCGGCCTTCAGAATGTCTACCAACTCGCTGTCATCGAAGGGGTGTATCGTCGGCCTCAAGCCAACCCGCAGCTTCAAGGCTCGCGGGCGCTGCTCAACGGCGGCTTTGACCCCGTCTGGTGGGATCTCAACGACCAAGAAGGCCAATTCCCCTACAATGTGTTCATCGAGCGCATCACCATCAGCGGCGATGAAGAGTTCGGCTTCCGTGGGAGCGGCACGAAGCGCTATCACATCGTCGTCACCAATCAATCGATCACATGGGATCTGGTGGAAGATCGGCGCTGATGCCGCGAACCGCTTGAATTTAACCGATGTGAAACTCAAGTTCACATCATCAAAAACTCATTTTCAAATCCAACAAAAGTCACAGTTTCGCGCGCGAGGGCTTGCTATGATGACGGTGTTCACCTTGAGTGTGTGACACGTTAACTTTGAAGCCTTGAGGAGTAACTCATGACCCACATCATCACCTCACTCTGTCTGCGCGATGGCGCTTGTATGGAAGTCTGCCCCGTGGAGTGCATCGTCCCCGGCAAGCCGGAAGATCAATGGCCGTGGTATTTCATCGACCCCGATACCTGCATCGACTGCGGCGCGTGCATCCCTGAATGCCCGTTTGAGGCCATCTTCATCGAGGAAGAAGTGCCGTCGGCCTATGAGATGATGGAAGGCCAAGAGCGCCTGCCCTTCGACACCAAGACGATTGTCGTCCACAAAGAGGGGGACGTCGTCGATCTCACGCCCGACATCCAATACAACTACCAGTTCTTCAGCAAAGGCCCGGGCTACGAAGCGCTCAACATGTAAGCCGTGCTTGCTTCGGTAGCGATCAACCGCCCGTCTTGAGATGTCGAGATCGGGCGGTTTTGTTTGTTGTGAAGCCCTCTTCAGGGGGCGTATGGCGGCAGACGGACGCTTTCGTGTCCGGCGGGTTTGATCTGTTCTGTCACAGACACTCCCTACTCCGGTGAGTCTGGACGTATCATAGAGCGTGCGCTGGGGGCATTGCATCGCCTCCGACATTCCCACTTATCACCCACGAGGGCCGCATGTTCAGCACAATCCCGCAAGCGATCGAGTTCATCTTTCGCAGCAAGAATCGCCTCAAGGATGAGCCGCGTACCTACGATGAGTTCGCCCGTGACATCACCCCCACCCGCAACCTGCTGCTGGCGACGCGCCTGCTCGACACGCCGCGCGAGTACATCGTCGTTACCGGCAGCAAGGGCAAGGGCAGCATCAGCGCGCTGACGGCTAACGTGTTGAAGTCGCTCGGCCACACGGTTGGCCTGCTCACCAGCCCGCATCTGGTCTACTGGACGGAGCGTATTCGCGTCAACGGCGAGGCCATCAGCGAGGCCGACTTCCTGCGCATCCTCAGCGAATTAGCCCCCGCCATCGAGGCCGAAACGGCGCGCCTGTCTCCGCGCAGTTACCTCAGCCCGCAGGGGATCTTCCTGCTGGTGGCGCTGCGCTACTTCAACGAGCGCGGCGTGACCGTCGGCGTGATGGAGGTGGGGCGCGGCGGGCGCTATGATGATGTATCGCTCGTGCCCAACAAAGTGAGCCTGTTCGGGCCGATCTTCTTGGAGCACACGCGCTACCTCGGCGAGACGGTGGATCGTATCGCGTGGCACAAGGCGGGCATCATCAAACCGGCCAGCTACGCCTACAGTGTGGCGCAAGAACCCGCCGTGCTGGACGTGCTCCAGCGCGAAGCTGACAGCAAAGACGCCGAATTTTTCTGGTTCAGCACGCTCGACAAGGGCGAGTTCATCCGCGAGACGCCCGATGGCATCCTCT
>JBDNCV010000067.1:0-19055 GCA_046719465.1 Anaerolinea sp. | reverse complement strand
ATCGGCCCCAAAAACGTCGAGCTGACGGCGGAAATCGCCGATGGCTGGCTGCCGATTTTCTACTCACCGGAGCGTTATCCGCAGTACTTCAAGGCGCAGGTGGAAGCAGGCCTCGCCAAGGCGAACAAGACGCTGGAGCACTTCGACATCGCGCCCTCGGTGCAGGTTGTGTTAGAGGACGACCTTGAGATGGCCTACAACCAAGTGAAGCCGCAGCTTGCCCTCTACATCGGTGGGATGGGCGCGAAAGGCAAGAACTTCTACCACGAGCTGGCCACGCGCTACGGCTTTGAGGAGGCCGCCAACACGATCCAAGATTTGTACCTTGCTGGCCACAAGGCCGAGGCGATGGCTGCCGTCCCGAATGAGCTGGTAGATGCGGTGGCGCTGGTCGGCTCCAAGGCGCGCATCAAAGACCGCTTGCAGCTCTGGCAGAACAGTGAAGTGACCACCCTCAACGTGCAGACGTTTGACATCAACGCGGTGCGGTTGATGGCAGAATTGGTGCTTTAATCGAGAATTCCCCTAAAACTTGGGGGGAGTTTCGAGCGCAAACTGGTATTTTGGCTAATCGGGTGTAGAGTGATGCATGGTATCTTCGCATCATTATCCTCACGAGGTCTCACCCGATGGCCACCATCACAACGTCGCATACGTCGGCGCAGTCTGCACCGGCAGAATCTCGCGTGTGGCATACTCAGCCCGCGCAGCTCGTTCTCGATGAGCAGGGTATCCGCGCTGAGAGCGGCCTGACAGCACAGCAGGCGGCAGAGCGGCTCGTTCAGTTTGGCCCCAATGAACTCGTCGAGAAACCCCCAAAAAGCCCGTGGGCCATCCTTTACGAACAGATGACCAACCCGCTGGTGCTGCTGCTGATTGGCGCGGCAGGCATCAGCCTCTTGTTGGGCAAGTGGGACAGCTTCATCGCTATCTTGGCGATTGTGATCTTGAATGCGGTGCTGGGCGTGGTGCAGGAATACCGCGCGGAGCAAGCCATGGCCGCGCTCAAGAAGATGAGCACGCCTAGCGTCCGCGTGCGGCGTGATGGCGTGGTGCAAGACGTGGCAGCGGCCAGCGTCGTGCCCGGCGATCTGGTGCTGTTAGAAGCAGGCAGCACCGTTCCAGCAGATGCGCGCTTGATCGAAGCGGCGGCGCTGCGCGTGCAAGAGGCGTCGCTCACCGGCGAGAGCCAACCCGTCGAAAAAGACACAGTGACGCTAAGCGACCCTGAGATGCCGCTGGGGGATCGCCACAACATGGTCTACATGGGGACGGCGGTCACCTATGGGCGCGGCACGGCCGTCGTGGTGGCAACCGGGATGCACACCCAGCTAGGCCGCATTGCCGAGCTAATCCAGAACGTGGACAGCGACAAGACCCCACTCCAGCGCCGTCTTGACGAGCTGGGGCGCGTGTTGTTTGGCGCGGGGCTGGTGGTGATGGCGATTGCGTTTGTGATCGGCGTGATTACGGGCGTGCCGCTCATCCCAGAGGCAGACGGCCAAGAGAGCGTGCTGCTCAACGCGGTGGCGATTGCGGTGGCCGTTGTGCCGGAGGGGCTGCCCGCGGTGGTGACGATTGCGCTGGCCTTGGGCGCGCAGCGCATGCTGCGCCGCCGCGCGTTGATTCGCAAACTGGCCGCGGTGGAGACGCTGGGCAGCGTCACGACGATTGCCTCCGACAAGACGGGCACGCTGACCGAAAATCGGATGACCGTGCGCTTGATCGACGTAGCGGACAAGAACATTACCCTAGATGAGCTGGTCAATGGCGCAGCGATGGAGTGGCCGACGGCAGAGGCGCAGCTTTTGACGTTGATTGGCGGGGCCTTGTGCAACGACGCGATCTTGCAGCCGAACCCCGAGACCGGCGCTGAGGAAGTCGTCGGCGACCCCACCGAGGCGGCGCTGCTGTGGGCGGCGCGGCGCTATGGCCTGAACGTGGACACGCTGCAAGCGGTGCTGCCGCGCGTGGCGGAAGTGCCGTTCGACAGCGGCCGCAAGCGCATGTCCACCATTCACCGCGTGAACAGCGCAGCGCTGACTCAAATGCCAGAGAACGTCCGGCAGCTGTTTGCTGATCTGGGGCTGGTTGACGGTGACTACATCGAGTTCATCAAAGGCGGGGTAGACAACCTGTTGAGCGTGAGCCGCCATATGCTGGTCAACGGCAGCGTGCAGCCGCTGACCGATCTGCTCATCGAGCGTATTACGTTGGCCAATAACGAGATGGCCAGCAGGGGGCTGCGCGTGCTGGGAGTGGGGTATCGCGTGCTGCCGAGCCTGCCCTCCGAGGTGGATGTGGAGCATGTCGAGGTGGATGTGGTGTTCGTCGGCATGGTGGGCATCATTGATCCGCCGCGCGCCGAGGTGGCTGAGGCGGTGCAAGTGGCCCGCAGCGCTGGCATTCGCCCGATTATGATCACCGGGGATCACCCGCTGACGGCTTACGCCATTGCCCGTGACCTGAACATCGCACAAGAGGGCGAGGCTGTGCTCACCGGCACGGAGCTGAACCGCCTGAGCGAAACGGAGCTGCAAGAGGCCGTCAAACGGGTGAACGTGTTCGCGCGCGTCTCGCCAGAGAACAAGCTGCAAATCGTGAACGCGCTGCAAGCCAACGGCGAAATCGCCGCGATGACGGGCGACGGCGTGAACGACGCGCCCGCCCTCAAACGCGCCAACATCGGCGTGGCGATGGGCATCACCGGCACGGCGGTCTCCAAAGAGGCCAGCGACATGGTGCTGTTAGACGACAACTTCGCTACCATTGTGGCCTCGGTGGAGGAAGGCCGCACGATCTACGACAACGTGCGCCGCTTCATCAAGTACCTGCTGGCCAGCAACACCGGCGAGCTGTTCGTGCTGCTCTCGACGCAGCTGGTGGCGGGGCTGGGTCTGCCGCTGACGACGCTGCAAATCTTGTGGATGAACCTCATCACTGACGGCGTGCCTGCGCTGGCGCTGGGGGTGGAAAAACCCGAGCCGGGCGCAATGAAACGCCCGCCATACGCCCCCAATGAAAGCCTGTTCGGGCGTGGCTTGGGGCGGCATATCCTCTTGGTGGGCGGCATCTTCGGCATGGCGGGCTTGCTGCTCGGGGTGTGGGCGCATGGTCAATATATGGCGGGCGCAGAAGGCTATGTGGCCAACACGTGGAACACGATGGTGTTCATGTTTTTGACGCTGGCGCAGATGGGGCATGCGTTGGGGTTGCGCTCGCACCGCGAATCGATCTTCACGATGAACTTCTTCAGCAATCCGCTGCTGCTGTTCGCCATTGGGTTAACGGTTGTGACACAGCTAGCCGCGGTGTATCTGCCGTTCTTCAACGGCATTTTCAACACCACGCCGCTGACGCTCGAGCAGCTCTTGATCTGCGCGCTGCTGACGCCGCTGGTGTTCGTCGTCGTGGAGTTCGAGAAGCTGCTCATCCGGCGTGGGGTGTTGCAGTAGGGACAAGGCCTGCCTTGTTCGCATGGGAGACGCGCCTTGTCCGCATGGGAGACGTGCCTTGTCCGCATGGGAGACGCGCCTTGTCCGCATGGGAGACGCGCCTTGTCCGTATGGGAGACGCGCCTTGTCCGCATGGGAGACGCGCCTTGTCCGCATGGGAGACGCGCCTTGTACCCTTCAGGAGACGCGCGTTTGTGATACCCTATAGCAGCGTTGAACGATATGGCTGGCCTGCCTCATGAGCGATGACCTTGTGCCATTTGAGAACCGCCTCACCCCGTACTCGGAGGCGCTGGATCAAAACCCCGCCGCCGTGTACTTGGCGACGCTGACCTCAGCACAGTCGCGTTACACGATGGAAAACGCGCTGCGAACGCTGGTGGGCATCTTCACCAACCGCGACGTGGAGCATGTCACGCGCGAGGCGATGTTGGGCTTCCCGTGGGCGCGGCTGAGCTACCAGCACACGGCGTATGCCCGCGCGCGCCTTGCCGAACGCTATGCCCCAGCCAACGCCAACCGGATCATTTCGGCGCTGCGCGGCGTGCTGAAAGAGACGTGGCGGCTGGGGCTGATGACTGCGGAGGCTTATCAGCGCGCGGCAGATGTGCGCCACGTGCGCGCGCGCACCCTCATCAAAGGGCGTGACCTGCAAGCAGAGGAAATCGCCCGCCTTGCCGAGGTTTGCCGTAATGACGACAGCCCAGCGGGCGCGCGCGATTTGGCGATCATTGGGATGCTTTATGTTTGTGGGCTGCGCCGGTCGGAGCTGGTGAACGTGCGCCTTGAGGACTATGACCCCACCAGCGGTCAGATTCGCATCCTCGCGGGCAAGGGGCGCAAGCAGCGCACTGTGTACATCACCGGCAGCGCCAAGCGCGCGTTGGATCGCTGGTTGGCGCTTTTGCCATACGACAGCGGGCCGATCTTCCACCCCGTGTTGAAGAACGGGCGCATCCAGCGCGGCGGGATCGTCTCGCAGACGGTCTATGACATGCTCCAGCGGCGGGCGAAGCAGGCGGGGGTGAAGAACTTCTCCCCGCATGACTTCCGCCGGACGTTTGTGGGGGATCTGCTGGATCGCGGGGTGGACATCGCCACGGTGGCCAACATGGCAGGCCACAGCAGCGTAGAGACGACGCGCCGTTATGACCGCCGCCCGGAGATGATCCGCAAAGCTGCCGCGGAAAAACTGCAATTCCCCGACGAAGAATAGCGCGTACTGAGCACCGAGGGATGATGGAGGCGGGGTGACGCATGCGTTGCCCCGCGGCGTTTGTTCGGCATTGTTGAGCGTTTCGTGAAAGCGTTCACAACGCGGCTAAAATTGCGGTAAGATGAGAACTGACTGGTCAGTCTATTCAAAAAGTGAAGAAAGTTTCAAATTAAAAGTTAAAAGCGGCCATTAGTGGCTCGATTGATCGCTTGCTCTCGCTTATTGCTTTCAGCTTGTTTCGCCTTCAACGTTGTTACGATCGGAGCCGCCATGTCTGAGATGATCGACCCCCGCACCACCCGTGAGCGCATCATGGACGCCGCGCTGAACGTGTTCAGCCGCAAAGGCTATCATGAAACGCGCATGGACGAAATCGTCGAAGAAGCCGCTGCCAGCAAAGGGAGCATCTACTTCCACTTCCCCAACAAGGAAAAGCTGTTCCTTGCGCTGGTGGATCAATTTGCCGATCTACTCGAACGCCGCGTGACGGAGGCTATTGCTCAGCAGCGAGGGATGCAGCGCGTCCAAACCGCGCTGACGACGGTGCTTGAGACGTTCAGCAAGTATCGCCGACCGGCCAAGCTGCTGCTGGTGCAGGCGGTGGGCTTGGGGAGCGCGTTCGAGAAGAAGCGCCTTGAGACCACCGACCGTTTTGCGCTGCTCATCAAGACCTATCTCGACGAGGCGGTGGCGGCAGGGGAGATCACGCCCGTGGATACGACCGTGGTTGCCCATGCGTGGATGGGCGCGATCTACAACGTGGTGATCCAGTGGGTTTACACCGGCGAACCCACACAAGAACGCATCTTAGCGGCGCTGGTCCCGCTGCTGCTTAAGAGTGTAGGCCATCAGGATACGCCATGACGCAGCCAGCTTCGGACATACTGAACACGTTTGAGACAACCTACGGACGGCTCGTCAGCGTGGCGATCCCTGTGCCTGCGGTGGATCTGTTGGCGTTCTTGGCCGCTTCGGAGGGGCAGCCGCGCTGCTGCTGGGAACACGCGAGTGAACCGGTGGCCTTTGCGGGGGTGGGGGCGGCGCTCGACCTGACCGCGTGGGGCGATGACCGCTGGCAGCAGATGCAGGCCTACGCGCAAGCTGTTTTTCATCAGGCGCAGATCGACACGCCTGATCCAGCCGCGGGGCCGCGCTTGTTCGGTGGGCTGGCCTTCAGCGATGACTTCCTGCCGGACATCACATGGGCGGATTTTGCCCCCGCGCAGCTCTTGCTGCCGCATTATCAACTGACGCGGCACGGCGATCAACACTACCTGACGATCAACGCGCACCTCGCACCGGACGACGATCTGGACGCGCTGCGGGCTGCCCTGTACGAATCGCTGCGCATCAAAGCGGCGACGCTGGCCGATTTGCCCACGCCCACCCCCGCCACCCAAACGCCGACCCGCGTCGCGTACCCCATCTCGTATGAGGCGTGGCGGCGCATGATCGAGACGGCGACGGGGCGCATCCGTGCGGGGGAATTGGCCAAGGTGGTGCTGGCGCGCGTGGCTGAGCTGCGCTTCGCCCAGCCGGTGGACGTGCTGCGCCCGCTGGCGTGGCTGCGCTCAGCCTACCCCAACACCTACCGCTTCTTGTTTGAGCCGCGCCCGCATGTCGCCTTTTATGGGGCGACGCCGGAGCTGTTGATCGAAGTGCAGGGGCGGCAGTTTCGCACGATGGGGCTGGCAGGCAGCGCGCGGCGCGGGCGCACCCCTGAGGAAGACGCCGCGCTGGCCGCTGACCTGCTGAACGACCCTAAGAACCGCCATGAACATCAGATCGTGGTCGAGCGAATTGCGGCTAATTTGCGCCCGCTGGCAAGTGAGCTGCTTGTGGGTGAGATGGATGTGCTGGCGTTGAGCAACATTCAGCACCTGCACACGCCCATCAACGGCACGCTGGCCGCGCCGCAGGGTGCGCTCACCGTGGCGGAGCATTTGCACCCGACGCCTGCGCTGGGCGGCGAGCCGCGCGACGTGGCCCTTGCGCTCATCAGCGAGCTGGAGCCTGCCCCGCGCGGGTGGTTTGGCGCGCCGGTGGGCTGGATGGATGCCAGCGGCGGCGGGCAGCTCGCAGTGGCGATCCGCAGCGCCATCGCGCAGCAGCGGCGGGTGTGGCTGTACGCGGGCTGTGGGGTCGTCGCCAGCAGCGACCCCGCCAAAGAATGGGACGAAACCGCGCTTAAATTCCGCCCGATGCTCCACGCGCTGGGCGTTCAGCAGGAGGCGCTGCATGGCCAACCGTAATATCCTTTACAGCCAGACGATTGTTGATGAGCTGGCGCGCAGCGGGTTGGAACACGTGGTGATTGCGCCCGGCTCGCGCAATACGCCGCTGGTGCTGGCTTTTGCCGAGCATCCGCGCGTGCAGGTGTGGAGCGTGCTGGACGAACGCAGCGCGGCCTTCATGGCGCTGGGGCTGGCGCTGGCGACTGAGAAACCGGTGGCAATGCTCTGCACCAGCGGCTCGGCGGCGGCTAATTTCTTCCCAGCTGTCGTGGAGGCCAAGCAGTCGCGCGTGCCGTTGATCGTGATGACCGCGGATCGCCCGGGCGAGCTGCGCCACAGCGGGGCAAATCAGACCATCGACCAAGTGAAGCTGTTTGGTGAGTATGCGTTGTGGTCGGTCGATCTGCTGCTGCCAGAGGCCGATATGCCCGCGGACGCTTTTCGCAGCCTGCGCACGACGGCCAACCGCGCCTACGCCATCGCCAACGGCGTCCCTAAAGGCGTAGTGCACCTCAACGTGCCGTTCAGAAAGCCGCTGGAGCCGACCCCCGTCCCATCAGACCGCACGACGCCGCCCGAGGACGCCGCCCCCCGCCCGATGAACGCGCCCGCCGCGACGATCGTCTACGGCACGCTGGCGCTTAACACGATGCAGTTGGATATGCTCGCCAACGTGATCGACACTTACGAGCGCGGCCTCATCGTCTGCGGGCCGAACACGCCCGCGCACGCCTACGCCAGCATCGAGCGCCTGAGCGCGCAGACGCGCTACCCGATCCTCGCGGATGCGGCGTCGGGGCTGCGCTTCCGCCGAAAGGCCGTGCTTGGCCTATATGACACCTTCTTGAGCGTGGGCGCGCCTCTGCCGGAGCCGCCCGACGTGGTGATCCGCTTTGGCGATGTGCCCACGTCGCAAGCGCTCAACGACTATCTGAACCGCATCCGTCCGATGTATCGCATCCACCTCAGCGGGGACGGCGTGTGGGCAGACGACAGCCACCGCACGACCCACTTCTTTGTCGCGGATGAGAAGCTGGCCTGCATGCAGCTCTACAGCCGCTTTGAGAATCGGCCTGCCAGCGCATGGGCAGAGCGCTGGCAGGCGCTGGAGCTGGCGACCAAGCACGCGCTCGAGGCGGCGCTGAAGGACACCGCACGCTTCGACGGTCACATCGCCCATGAGCTTGTCGCCGCGCTGCCTGCCCACAGCGCCTTGTTCATCGGCAGCAGCCTGCCCATCCGCAACGTGGATCAGTTTGCGTTTCCTAACGATGCCGGGCTGCGCGTGTTTGCTAATCGCGGCGCGTCGGGCATTGACGGCAACGTGTCCACGGCGGTGGGGGTCGCGGCGGCGGATCGTGAACGTCCAGTTGCAGCCTTGTTGGGCGATCTGACGCTGTACCACGACATGAACGGGCTGATGGCGCTGCGACGGCTGAACGTGCCGCTGACGATGGTCGTTGTCAACAACGACGGGGGCGGCATCTTCCACCGCCTGCCTATCCGCGACTATGAGCCAACTTTCACCGAGCTGTTCATCACGCCTCACGGCCTGAGGTTTGAACAGGCGGCAGCCATGTATGGGCTGCGTTACATCCAGTGTGAAAACGTGGACGGCTGGCAAGCCGCGCTGCTGACCAGCCTGCACGAACGCGAGCCGACCCTGATCGAGATCGTCACCGACAGCAAGGCCGACCTTGCGCGGCGAAAAGCCGTCATGGAGCAGGTGCGGGCGGCGTTGGAGCAGGCGGTATGGTGAGGGGCGCGCTGAACGATACGCGCGGATACATCGCGTACAACCCCGCCCGTTAGGCGTGTGATGAACTGTTTAGCTAACTCAATTAAGGAGAAGGAACCCCAATGTACGACAAATTCGTCCCGACGCTGCCCGCCGGTGTGGCATGGCAGGAAGTCAAAGAATATGAAGACATCACCTATCACAAGGGCGATGGCATGGCGCGCATCGCGTTCAACCGGCCAGAGGTGCGCAACGCCTTCCGCCCCAAGACCATCGACGAGATGACCGATGCCTTTCTGCTGGCATGGCGCGACCCAGACGTAGGCGTGATCCTGCTGACGGGCAACGGCCCCTCGCGCAAGGACGGCAAGTATGCCTTTTGCAGCGGCGGCGATCAGAAGGTGCGCGGCGACACGGCAGGCGGTTATGTGGACGATGAGGGCGTGGCGCGGCTGAACGTCTTGCAGCTCCAGCGCTACATCCGCACCTGCCCCAAGCCGGTGATCGCGCTGGTGGCGGGGTATGCCATCGGCGGCGGCCATGTGCTGCACGTCATCTGTGACCTAACCATCGCGGCGGATAACGCCGTCTTTGGCCAGACGGGGCCGATTGTGGGCAGCTTTGACGGCGGCTACGGCAGCAGCTTCCTCGCGCGCATCGTCGGCCAGAAGAAGGCGCGCGAGATCTGGTATTTGTGCCGTCAGTACAGCGCACAAGAAGCGCTCGAGATGGGGCTGGTGAACAAGATCGTCCCAGTGGAGCAGTTGGAACAAGAAGGGATCCAGTGGGCGCAGGAGATTTTAGACAAATCGCCCATTGCGATCCGCATGCTCAAGGCCAGCATGAACGCCGCTATCGACGGCGACACGGGGATTCAGGTGCTGGCAGGCGACGCGACGATGCTGTTCTACATGACGGAGGAAGGGGACGAAGGCCGCCGCGCCTACGTGGAGAAGCGTAAGCCCAACTTCCGCCGCTTCCCACGCCGTCCATGAGCCGATGGCCGCGCTGCTGGATCATCCTGAAGATGCGGTCGCGTTCAGCACGCCTGATGAGGTCGTCACCTATGGCGATCTGAGGGCGCGAGTGGGTGGGGTGGCGCAGGCGTGGCGCGCCGCAGGCTTGCAACCTGAGGATCGCGTGGGGCTGCTGCTGGCGAGTGGGGCGGCGATGGTGGCCTGCTTCCACGCGGCGCTGGCGCTGCGCCTCACGCCGGTGATGCTCAACACGCGGCTAACCCCCGCCGAGCTGAGCGCCCAGATGCTGGCAGTGGACTGTCGCTGGCTGGTGATAGACGCGAACACGGAGCCGCTGGCCGCGCAGATCGACGCGCCGCACGTCTGCCTGCACGCGGGGACGTTCCCCCAAGCGGGGGAAGTTGACGCACGTCCACTCGACATGAACGCGCCCGCCGCCGTCATGTTCACCAGTGGGACGAGCGGGAGGCCTAAAGCTGCGCTGCTGACGTTGGGCGCGTTCCACGCCAGCGCGGTCGCCAGCGCTGCTCGCATTGGCACGCAGCCCGACGACAATTGGTTATGCGTCCTGCCGCTGTACCACGTGGGCGGGTTGAGCATCGTCTACCGCTCGGCGCTGTATGGGACGCGCTTCACGCTGCTGCCGCGCTTTGACGCGGCCCCTGTGGCCGAGCTGATGCTGCGCGGGGCGATCACGCTGGCCTCGCTCGTCCCGACGATGCTGTATCGTCTGTTAGAACACCTGCCGAGCGCGCCCCCGCGCCTGCGGCTGATCTTGCTGGGGGGGGCGGCCCCCTCCGCTGAGCTGTTAGAGCGCGCGCATGCTTCGGGGCTGCCAGTCGCCACGACTTATGGCCTGACCGAGGCCGCGTCACAGGTGGCGACAGCGCTGCCCGATGTCGCGCGGCGCAAGATCGGCACAGTGGGCAAGCCGCTGGATGGAACCGACGTGCGGATCGTAGGCGCAGACGATCAACCGCTGCCGCCTTACGCCGAGGGTGAAATCTGCGTGCGGGGTGCGACGCTGATGCAGGGCTACTTGAATGACCCAGACGCGACGGCGCGCGCGCTGCGCGGTGGCTGGCTTCACACCGGCGACATTGGCTATCTCGACGCCGACGGCGACTTGTTCGTGCTGCTGCGGCGCAGCGATCTCATCGTCAGCGGGGGGGAGAACGTCTACCCTGCGGAGGTGGAAGCCGCGCTCAAGTCCCATCCCAGCGTGGCCGAGGCGCTCGTGGTGGGGCTGCCGGATGCAGAGTGGGGGCAGATCGTGGGTGCGTTGGTGGCGCTGCACGCAGGCGCAAGCCTCACCGAGGCCGAGCTGCTGGCGCACGTGCAGGGCAGGCTTGCGCGCTACAAGCAGCCGCGCCGCCTGCGGATCGTCGATGCGCTGCCGCTGAACGCGACAGGCAAGCCAGATCGTGGGGCGGCGCGGGCGCTGCTGCTGCCAAACAACACCGATGACGTGTAGGGGCGTGGCGCGCCACGCCCCCAACGATGCCTAGAAGCTCTTCCAGAGCTGTTGATTGTAGACCTCGTGATGGTACTGAATCTCCGAGACCTTGATGAGGTCGCCCAGCAGGCGCGGTGAACGGTGAGCCGCTTCGAGCTTCAACTCAGCATACTTTGCCTGCACTTCTGCCCCCAGCATCTCCTTGACGCGCGCGCTGCGCGTGAACAGGTTAATCGCATCGTAGATGTTATCTGGCAGGATGCGGTTGGGGTTCAGGCGGCCTGTGGGCAGCGGGCCTTCCAGCGCGGTCTTGAACAGGGTGTAGATCGCCATGTACGGGTTGCAGTCCGGGCCGACTGAACGCACCTCGATACGGGCGCTGCGGTGGTTGCCGAACGGGATGCGCACCATCGAGCCGCGATCCACAGGGCTGGATTTAATCTGGTTGGGCGCTTCGTAGTTCGGGTCGAGGCGGCGGTAAGCGTTCACGCTGGCGTTCAGCACCAAGCAAATGTCCAGCGCGCTGTTGAGGATGCGCTTGATCGCATCGTGCGCCATCTGTGAGATGCCGTGTTCACCGTTGGCGTCGTAGAACAGGTTCTTGCCGTCCTTGTCGCTCACGCTCATGTTGGTGTGCATGCCGCTGCCGTTCACGCCGGTGACGGGCTTGGGCAGGAAGCTGGCGGTCAAGCCCATGTTGCGGGCGACTTGGCGCGCCGTCAGCTTGTAGAGCATGATCTGGTCAGCGCCGATGGTGGCTTCGCTGTAGCCGTAGTTGATCTCAAACTGCGACGGGGCGACCTCAGGGTGGTCTTTCTCGTTCTCGAAGCCCATCGCGCGCTGCGCCTCGGCCACGGCGTCGATGAAAGTGCGGATGCCATCGCCGGGCAGGGTGTGGTAGTAGCCACCCTCGCTCAAGAACTCAAACTTGCCGGTCTTAGCGTATTCTTGCTCGGCGTGCAATCCCTTGAACAGGAAGCCTTCAATCTCGTTGGCCACGTTCATCGTGTAGCCGTACTTTTCGTACACTTCTTGAGCGTAGCGCTTGAGCAGGCCGCGCAGGTCGGCATGGTAGGGTTCGCCGCTGCGTTCGAGCACTTCACCGAACACCATCACCTTGCCCGGGCCGAACACGTCCGAAGGCAGCAGGTAGAACGCCGACCAGTCCACCCCCAGCCGCAGGTCAGACTCTGACAAGACGCTGAAGCCGCGGATCGACGACCCGTCGAACGTCAAGTTGTCATAAGACTTGAGCAGGAACTTTTTGTCATAATCCAACAAATGCAAGCGACCTTCCAGATCCGCAAAGCAGATGGTGACGGCTTTGATGCCTTTGTTGTCGGCGAGGAACTTCAGCCGCTCCTCACGGATCGTATCCATCGGCACGCGGTCTTTGCGCTGCTGTTTGAAGCCCAAATTCAGCTCTTCAAGCTGTTCATAGGGGAGTTCGAGAAAATCTCGAATAGCCATGCTCATATCCTTTGCGACTGAGTGTAAACACTGCGCGCATTATAGCGGGGAGGTGCTTTAGTGAATTGCGCTATACCAACCGAACTTTGCAGGGGTTGTTTTGTGTAAAGTCGCTAAAAATGTGCCTTGAAATGGCTTATAAAGGATCAAAGGCCTGCTTTTTGATGAATTGTGACAAAAAAACCGCCGCCAAGTAAATTCTCATAGTCAAAAGACATCGCTGCAAGCACGCTAAGTCAGGCGTTGAGGCAGACTAAACACGACAATACGGAGCGCTCATCGCCACTGTGAAAAATGAAAGGTTGATAAACATCCTGACTGCGCCAATGGGCAAGGAACGAGGTTTCATCACGAGGCTTTTGTGAAAAGTGACTAGAACGAGCACCGCTAGCCGTAGCGCTCGATGAACGATCTCACGTCGTTCATCTCGTCCAGCCGGGCGCGCAGCGTGTCATGATCCCAATCCCACCATGCGATGCGCTGGAGCGCGTCGGCGGTCTCTTGTGGGAAGCGCATCCGCAGCGGGCGAGCGGGCACGCCCACCACGATCATGTAAGGCGGCACATCCTTCGTAACGACTGCGCCGCTGCCGACGACTGCGCCATTGCCCACGCTCACGCCGGGCATGATGATCGCCCCATGCCCCAGCCATGTATCGTGGCCGATGGCGCAGTGATGATCGCGCCGCCACTGGAAGAAAGCTTCGTCATCTGCCCCAAAGCCGTACATTGCGCGGCGGTAGGTCATGTGGTGCAGCGTCACGCGCTCCATCGGATGGTTGCCCGGGTTGATGCGCACGTGCGAAGCGATGTTGCTGAACTTGCCTATCGTGGCGTAGATGATCTGATTGTCCCCGGCGGTATAGCTGTATGCGCCGAAGGTGGTTTCCACAATGGACGTGTTCGCGCCGATTTCCGTCCACGGGCCGAAAGAACTCCGCGCGATGTAGACGTTGCTGTGGAACACCGGTTCCTCACCCAGCGGCTTCATGCCGATGCTGGTCGCATCCCCGATGTTGGTGAAATGTTCGACGTAGCGCATCAATCCCCCGCGGCGGGCGCTGAAAGGGCTTGATGCAGGGCGGTGCTGTCGCGGTAGATCGGCACGCCCGCCCGCAGCGTCCCACGCACGCGCGGATGCTCTCCGGTGGCTTCCACCAACACCAAATCAGCGCGGCGGCCCACGGCGATCCGCCCGCGGTCGTGCAGCGCCATTGCGTCGGCTGGGTGCTGGCTGATGAGCTTGACCGCTTCGTGGAGGGGCAGTTCCCCCGTGCGCGCCAGCAAGAACGCGCTGTGCAGCATGGCCGCCGGGAAGTAATCGGTGGCCAAGATGTCGACCAGCCCCTTGCGAATGGCGTCGCGCGCGCTGAGGTTGCTGCTGGTGGAAGCGCCGCGGTAGGCGTTGGGCGCGCCCATGATGGTGTACATGCCGCGTTCACGCGCGGCGCGGGCGGCCTCCTCGCTCACGGGGAACTCACTGATTGTCACGCCGAGCGCGTGCTGCTCGGTCACTTTGTCGGGGGTGTCGTCGTCGTGGCTGGCAAGCGGGATGTTGTGCTGCCGCGCCAGCCGCGCCACCTCGGCCACGATGCCCCAATCGCGCGGCTCTACTACTTTTTCCTCGATCGCGTTCGTGATGCGATCCACGATGTCCACGCCGATCTTGGATGGGTCAAAGCCGAGCCAGCGCGTCATGAAGTCGACATATTTAGGGATGTTCTTGTACTGGCCTTGCCCGGGCGTGTGATCCATGATCGAGACGAGATGCACCTGCTGCGCGTCGATCAAGGACGCCAAAATAGGCGCAGTGGCGGGGTTGGTGACCTCAAAGCGGGCGTGGACGCGCATATCCACCAGAAGCTCAGGCGCTTTGGCGTTGATCACGCGGATGATCTCCTGCGCCTTCTCTTGCGAACGCAGATCATTTTGCTGCCATGCGAACGACACCGCCGCGTAAGCCGTGGTGATGCCTGCGGCTGCGAGGCGCTTGTCCAGTTCGTAAAGCGCCAGCTCCACCGGGAACATCGCGCCCGGGCGCGGCTCAATGTCGCGTTCGAGCATGTCGCCGTGCAGGTCAACGATGCCGGGCAGGATCGTCCAACCGTCGAGCGGCACAACATCGGCCGCGGCGGGCGTGCCTTCTACGACCTCGGCGATATGCCCATCCTCAATCCGCAGTGAGCCGCGCATCACGCCATCCGGCAGCACCAACCGCGCATCAGTCAGCCACATAGGGTTCCTCCTCGAGTGGGGCGGGCTGTTGGCCGCCCAGTTGAATCTCACCGTCGATCAAGTGCCGAATTTCTTCAGGAAAGTGGAACACGCCAATCATCGCCACGCCTGCCGCTTTGAGTTCGGCCAGCCGTTGGGTCAAATAGGCGCGGGCGGCCACATCGAGCGAGGCGGTTGGCTCGTCCAGCAGCAGCAGCTTGCGCGGGGCAATCAGCGCCCGCGCGAGGTTGACGCGCTGCTGCTCGCCCCCGCTGAACGTGGTCGGGTAGGCGTTCCACAGTTCAGGCTTGAGGCCAAACGCTTCGAGCATCGCCTCCACCTGCGGACGGATGCGGCTCTCGGTATAGCGGAACGCCTGCAGCGGCTCCGCCACGAGGTCATAGGCGCTGGCACGGGGGCGCGGGCGCAGGAACTGCGTCACCATGCCGATGCTGCTGCGCCGCAGATAGGCGATGTCAACATCGGCGGCGGTGGCAAGGTCAATGACGCGGTCGAGGTCATGCGCGTAATAGGCGTGGCCGCTGGTGGGGATATACGTCCGATAGAGGCAGCGCAGCAAGGTGCTCTTGCCCATGCCGTTGCGCCCGGTCACCATGAGGAACTGGCCCGGTTCCAGCGTGAAGCTCACGTCGTCAAACGTGGCAATCTCACGGTTCAGATGATCCACATAAAAACGCTTGCTCAGCTGCTGCACATCTAACAGAGGCATGGCGCATCCTTACTGATGTTATCCACAAGAATCGCATTGGGTCGCCCTGTGGGTCGTCCCTGCATTCGAACTACTTACGGTCAGGCCCCTCACAAACGAACAGAGAACAACGCAGCGCATACGCCGGACGCGCCTCTCATCTCTCAGCACTCGATCCTCATCCCTCGTTACTCACCCTTACAGCTTCGCGTGGACGAGCTGCTGGGTGTAGGGGTGCTGCGGGTCTTCGAGCACTTGGTCGGTGAGGCCAGTTTCGACCACTTGGCCGTAGCGCATCACCATGACACGGTCGGCCAGCGTGCGGATCACCCCCAGATCGTGCGACACAATCACAATCGCCATGATCCGCTCGCGTTGGAGCCGTTTCAACGTGTCGAGGACGAGCGCTTGCACGCTGACGTCAAGGCCGGTCGTCGGTTCATCCAGCAGCAGCACGCTCGGCTGAAGCGCGATCGCCTTCGCCAGTTGGACGCGCTGCTGCATCCCGCCGGACAGCACGCGCGGCGGGTCGTCCATGCGCTCCAATGGGAACTCGGACGCAGCCAGCGACGTTCGGGCAGCATGGCGCAGCAGCTTGAAGTTGCGCTGCCCCGCGATGAGCAGGCGCTCGGCCACGTTGCCGCTGCTGCTGTAGCGCATGCGCAGCCCCAAGTACGGGTTCTGATATACGATGCCGATGTGGCGTGTTTGCACGTCGCGCCGCTGTACGCGATCCAGCGTGAACAGGTTTTGCCCGCCGTAATCAGCGAGGACGTTGAGGCGATATTCGCCGCTGTCGGGGGCTTCCTCCAAATTCAGCAGGCGCAGCAGCGAGGACTTGCCGCTGCCGCTCTCGCCGACGATCCCCAGCACCTCACCGCTGTAGACCTCCAGTGAGACATCGCGCACCGCCTGCACCTGCCCATAAGTCTTGTTCAGGCCGTAGGCTTGCAGCAGCGGCAGATGCGTCACCAGCGCTGGCGCGTTAAACGTCCTGTGGCCGTTGGACGATGCCGTCATGGTAGAAGTTCCCTTCGTCGTCATAGTAAGTTGGCCCCGGGCCTGCGCCAGTGCCGCGCTGCTTGGCCAGCAGCTTCTCGATGTAGCCTGTGTCGGACAGCTCGTACCCGGCGCTGCCATCCGCCAGCGGGATCTCGTTCATGAACTTGTTGGTGGCTCCGGTGCGCAGGCACACCCAACCGCGCTGATCCTCCACCATGAAGGGCACATCGTCAAACTCAAGCGAACGCACGTCGGTATAGGGCGGCACGGCGTAGACGCGCTTTTCGCGCCCGGCGGAGAGGATCGTCAGATGGGCCGCTTGGTGCAGCTTGGGGTTATCCCAGCGGGGAATAGGGGACGGGCTGATCATATAGCGCCCGTTGACCAGCGCAGGGTAGCTCGCCCCCTGCACATACTGCTTGAAGCGCACCAACTGCTCATACAGCACCAGCCACATCTGGCCATAGTTGGCATCGGCGTGCATCTCATGCGCGACGGAGCTGTCGCTCTCCACCGCGCGCAGCGGCTCAGGGTCGGGCACTTGCAGCACAAGCGTCTGATACTCGCGCAGGATTTCCTCGGGGATGCGGTGGCGGCTTTGTAGGATGGTGGCCTCCAGCGCGTCGGTGGTGGTGCTTGCGCCCGACATGCGCGTGATGAAGCGGCGCAGGTTGGCCGCGTTGACGCTGTCATCTGCGCCTTGATCGATGACCTTAACGACGCTCTCCGGCCCCACCAGCGCCAGCGAGATTTGCAAGCCGCCTGTTCCCCAACCGCGCGCAATCGGCAGTTCACGGCTGGCATAGGGCACTTGGTAGCCCGGGATGGCGATGGCCTTCAAGGTGCGGCGGCGCAGCTCGCGCTTGGCGAACGCATCGAGGAAGCCGTAACTGTACGTGCCCGCAGGCGGCGCGAGGGTCTCGAGGGTTTGCGTCATGCGTTCGGCTCCGTGGTGGATGCAATCGGGCGGGCGTTGTCATAGGCAACGGCCTGCACCTTGCGGATGTTGTCGATGGTGCTGGCGAACGTCACGTAGTGCGGCAGCTTGAAGTGGATGCAGAAGCCCGACGACTCGACCGGCTCGGTGTGGTACATGACGAACTCTTCAGTGTGGGCGGGGTGGGGGTTAGACTGGCTCATCTCCATGTCGAGCGTGCTGGCCGCGATGAGCTTGACTTCGTTCCACCCCAGCGTGGCCGCAAAGCCCGCCGTGAGCGTCTCTTTGCCCTTGTCGCCGCCGCTGGTGACGACCTCCGCTTGGCTGACGCGCACCCGCCCAGCGCTGAAGGCTTCGCCCGTCACAGGGTGCTGCACCATCACCTCGGCATAGCCCAGCCGCAGCTCGTTCACCGTGGGGTGGATCAAGCCATAGCCGCGCATGCTGGCGTAGCCCAGCGCGAGCGTGCCGCCCGTGTCCGAACGGGCGAGGGCTTGCAGGCGATGCTCGCGCGGGGCAGGGAACAACACCGCGTCGCTGGTCACGTCGGGGATGTCGGCTGGGTTAATCGGCGCGGCCTCGGGCAGGGGCTGCATCAAGCCTTGCCCACGCTGCCAATCGGCCACCGCTGGGTAGTGTGGGCTGGCGGGGGCATCGGCTTCGGCCGCCTGTGGGTCATGTGGCGCGCCGTCGAGCAGGTCTAGGCGCAGCAGACGATGGCTGTAATCGAGCGTTGGCCCCAGCACCTGCCCCCCCGGGATGTCCTTGAACGCAGCGCTGATGCGGCGCACGGTGAACAGGTCTTTGGGGTTGACCGGCGCAGCGTAGGCGATGCGCGGCTGTGTGCTGCGATACGCGCGCAGCAGCAGCACGGCCTCGTAGAGGTCGCCGCCGGTCTGGGCGATGGCCAGCGCGGCCAGCTCTGGCGCGTAGAGCGACCCCTCGCCCATCACACGGTCGATCAAGTAGGGCAGGCGGGTTTCGATATCGTGGATGAGCGCAGGCGTAATCGCCCCGTTGAGGTGCTGATAGAGCGCCTCGGCGTTTTGGATGGCTTGTTCGCCCCCTTTGACGGCAACGTACATCCTCTATACCTCCACGGCGTGCGCGCTGCGCGGCAGCCCGATAACGCGGCTGCCTTCAACCAAGAACACATCCCAACCCAACGGGAAGCGCGCTTGAGCGCGCCGCTCCCAGAACTCGCGGGGCAAAGCCGGCGCGATGACCGCGCTGCCTTGAATGCCCGGGCCGCTCAGCCGATACGCTGCGCCGCCGCTGAAACTCGCCGCAATGATGAGCGTAGCCGACGTATCGGGGTAGCTCAACGTCCCCACGCTGGCCTCGGAAATCGTGCGCAATGCGGCATCGTCTAACTGCGCGTAGAAGTGGTAAGCGGCTGTCGGCGGCTGAGTGGCGCGCGCGCCGGTGCGGTGCAGCGCCTGCATCAGCGCGATATCGGGGGTGTAGAAGCTGGTCTCGAGGTCAAGCAGGGCATGCCCAATCAAATGCAGCGGGTCGCCAACGGGGAGCGTATGCGGGCGCGCGGGGTAGCTCAGGCTCCACATCAGCGCGAGGAACGTCTCGCGGTCGCGGGCTTCCTCGGCGGTGCGACGCGCCACATCAGCGATCTCGCGCATAGTCTCCACCA
>JBDNCV010000066.1:0-19413 GCA_046719465.1 Anaerolinea sp. | reverse complement strand
AAACGCCGGACGCTAAAGCATCCGGCTGCAACACGCCCCCTGAAGGGGGCTTCAGCCCCCGCGCGCCAGCCAGAGGCTTGAGCCTCTGGCGCACGGCCACCCTCTGCTGCGGCTGAGACACTCCCGTTTCAGGGGGGAGTGTCGGATGCCCCTCACCCCTTGTCCCCTCTCCCACGCGCCGCTGCGCGGCTGGGGCGAGGGGGGCCGCCCTCACCCCCTGCACCTCATCCCTTGTGCTGGTTGAAACGCCGGACGCTCAAGCATCCGGCCAAAGCGCGCCCCCTGAAGGGGGCTTCAGCCCCCGCGCGCCAGCCAGAGGCGCCCCTCACCCCCTGTCCCCTCTCCCACGCGCCGCTGCGCGGCTGGGGCGAGGGGGGCCGCCCTCACCCCCTGCACCTCATCCCTTGTGCTAGTTGAAACGCCGGACGCTAAAGCATCCGGCTGCAACACGCCCCCTGAAGGGGGCTTCAGCCCCCGCGCGCCAGCCAGAGGCTTGAGCCTCTGGCGCACGGCCACCCTCTGCTGCGGCTGAGACACTCCTGTTTCAGGGGGAGTGTCTGATGCCCCTCACCCCTTGTCTCCCTCTCTGGGCGGAGAGGGGACTTGCCCCTTCTCCTCTGGGAGAAGGGGTTGGGGATGAGGCCTTCCCATCCATCGATCACGACACGATGTCCATGTCACGGCTCACGGTCGAAGCTAGTCAACATGACCGCAGGCCAGACAGAGTGAGGGGTCGATCGCGCATCGCCACCATTTTAGACACTCCCCGTGGCAGAGGAGAGGAATCGAGTTGAAAGGGACGGGCGCACTGCGCGGCGCGCCCGCTGGGCAGCGCGTGCGATTAGCCGCCGCCACCGCCCGCATCATCGGCATCATCGGCGTCGTCGGCGCTGTCACCTGCCGCGTCACCTTGATTGGCGTCGCCCTGATTGGCGTCGCCTGTGGCCGGGGCATCATTGGCGTCGCCTGTGGTTGAGCCGCCCGTCGTGTCTGCCTCGTCAGCCGTGGGGTCGTCCTCGTCGAGATCAGACCCTCCCTCGGCCAGCCAGCTTTCGAGCGCGTCTAGATCGTCAAACAGCAGCGCGAAGGCCTCATCGTCCAGTTCATCCAGCGCGTCGAACATCTCCCCCAGCGCAAAGCCTTCAAACAAGCTGTCGAAATCCGCTTCGTCGAACCCTTCAGCGATCTCAGAAGCCATGTCGAACAGAGCGTCGTCGAGGTCGCCAAACTGGCTGAAGCCGTAGAAGGCGCTGCTGGTGAGCTGGCCATACAGCCAGTCGGCATAGCTCGGATCGTAGATCGCGTTCAAGGCGTCGCGCAGGTCTTCCCCGCTCAACGACAGCAGTTCAGCCATTTCTTCTGGCGTCAGCTCGCTGATGGCGAGGAACTCGGCCATTTCTTGGGCGAGGTAGAGGTCGAGCGCTTCAGGGTCAAGATCGCTGAGGTCGTCGAACACGCCCGCCAGCCCTTCCGCGTCGCTCAGCCCGAGCTGCTCGAGGCAGTCGGCGATGGTCGCAGCGTCAGCCCCCACCAGCTGGCGCATGGCGGCAGCCGGCACGCCATACTTTGCCAGCTGGGCGCGCTGTGTTTCCACTTCGTAGCGCTGGAGCAGGCTCTGGTCAAGGCCGCGCGCTTGCAGCAGGTCTAACTCATCCATCAACGCCGCCACAGCCTGCGGATCGCTGCCGCCTTCCAGCAGCAGCGCCTCAAAGGCGTCGAGGTCGTTGATGTAGTTAGCAAGGAAGCGCGGCGAGAGCGTGCCGTTGACTTGGTTCATCGCTGCGTCGGCCTCTACCACCGCTGCATACTTAAGCAAGCCGCGGTCGCTCACCTCGCGGACGATGGGCGCAATCTCGCTCAAGAAAGCGTCTGCTGTCGGCGCATCCAGCCCACGCGCCGCCAGCGCCGCAAACAACGCAGGCACATCGCTGCGCACGGCCAACAGCGGGTTGATGTCGCCGCTGCCCAGCCCATAACCGCCCATGATGGCCAACGCCTCATCGAGGTAAGGCTTAAGCGGGTTGTTGTCCGTCAGCGCGTTGATCGCTTCCCCGTTGGCGTCGAAGAAGGCTTGCAGCTCATCCCCCGTGATGCCGTAATCCTCCAGCGACATCACCCCCGCGCCATTGAGGCGGTTCCACAGCTCAGCCGAGACGCCGCCTTCATCCAACAGCCCCGAGAAGTCATTCCACAGGCTGTCCTCCGCCAACTCATAGCGGCTGCAATCCACCGCGCTTTGCATCCCAGCAGCGGGCAGCGCGCTCACCATCAACCCCAGCAGAGCCACCCCGCCAACGATCGTTCGTTTCATGGTTGTCCCCCCCCGCGCCTTAGCGGAAAATCTGCACGCTGTGGCCGCAGCTCTGATTCAAATAGCCCATCGACGAGGGCGTAATCGCCACAGCCGACACGCCGCGATCATTGCCGTCGCCGTAGAAAAATTCGAACCGACTGCAATCGCATCTAAAGGCTTTCGCGCGGAAGCTGGTCGTCAGCATCCCGCCGCCCGTCCGATTGGTGACCTCGCACACGCGCAGCGTGTAGGTTTGGGTGTTCTTGTCGCCGCTGCGAAAGGTCTGCCCAGCCATCAACGCCAATTCAAAGTCAGATAATTCGATCTGTGTGTTCAGAGCAATGCTGCTGGCGATGTCATTGGCTGCCGCCAGCAGCGTTCGCAGGGTTTGTTCGCTCGGCGCGGGGTCGCGCTGTTCGACATCGGATGTTTGGGCGTGCGCCGCCAGCGCTGGGGCGCTCATCGCGGCAACCATCAACCACAGTTTTAACTTGTAAAGCATGTTCGCGCTCCACGTAGATAAATAAAGTGCCACCACAAGCAGCACTTTTTTAATTATAAGTAATCTTTCATTATCGGGGGCTTTTTTTACAAGTTTTTACAGCGGCTTGAGCGCCTCATGGTAGGGCTGGACGGCCTGCACGTTCGCGCCGAGGTAGCCCTTAAGGATGCGCGCGAATGGCAGCACGCACGGCAGCACCATCGTGCGGTAGGGGTATGCGGCCATTTGGCGTTCGTAGGCTGCGCGGACGAGGCGCTGCCACACCCCCGGACGTCTCGCCTCTTTGAACAAGAACAGGGCGCTGCACCGCACCATATCCGAGGTGATGGGGTGCAGAATGGCCCAACCTGCCAGCTGATCGCCCAGCCGGAGGCCGATGCTGCCCGCCGCCAGCGGCGTATCGTCTAGCTCGGGGTGCAGCGCTTCGCCGAATTCCGCCGCGCGCGCCCTGAGCGTCTCAAGGTCGCGCTGGCTGCGCTGCTCCCACGGGAAGACGTGGGCTTCTGTGGGCAGCGGTGGGAGCGGGGTTTGCAGGATTAGATCTGCCAGCGCCGCAAAAGGCGCTTGCAAAATGTCCATCGTGTGCTGAGGGGGCTGCCAGCCACATGTCAACAGCAGACCCTCCACCGCGGGCTTGGGGGCCACATAGCTGGCCTTGAGCAGCGTATCGCCCTGCTGGCGCGCCTGCGCTTCAAGCAGCGTCACAAGGCGGGTGGCCACCCCCCGCCGTCGATGCGCAGCGTCTACAAATATCGACAGCAGCTTGGTGAACGCAAACGCCGGATGCGGCGCGCCCACGACCAAGCCAATCGGCTGGCCGCGGTGCAGCGCCGCCGCGCGCAGCGTCGCGGGGTCGCTCAAGAGGTGGGCATACGTCCCATAGGTCAGGTGGGCATAGCGCGCCGCATCTTCAGGGGCTGGGATCACGTACTCGTAGGGGTGGCTCATGCGCAGAGGTGGTGAATGGGCAGTGCGGCGATTGTAACAACAAGGCGCGGAGGTGTCGAAGGGGGCGGCCTCACCGGATCGCCCCCTCACTGACTGCGCTACTCGCTCGTGATCTGGATGGCCTCGCCCTGCCAGACGACGATCACCTGCTCGCCGACCGCCAGATACTGCGCCAGCTCAGGGTTGGCCAGCACAAGGTCGAAATATGCGTCACTGCCAAAGGCGATCTGGCGCGGGGTCATCGTGTCGGGTTGGTAGGTCGTGTCCATCCAGATGCCGCCCTGCAAGATGAAGGTCTTCTCGCCGACGTAGCGGATGGGCGCTTGGCCTGCTGCTTGTTCGTTGTGGGGCATGCTCTGCGGGTTGGGCATGCCGACGGCTCCGCCCGGAGCTAGCGCGGTTGCTTGGGGTGGCGCAGCTTGCATCACGCTCGGGGCGGCAGGCGCTTGGGCGTTGGCAAGGCCGCTGGCCAAGTCGGCCGCGCTGACGGCCCCTGCCCCGCTCGCTTGGCCAGAGAGCTGCCCGGCTTGGCGCTGGAGGTTCTGCTGCGCGGCGGCCTGCCCTTCTTGGCTCAGGATGTCGTCCTCGGTGATCAAGAAGCTGGTGTAGGGCGTGATGATCCCGTAGCGCGTCGACAAGCTGACGATGCTCTCGACGAGTTCGGGCGTTTCGCCGTTCAAGCGGATCTGGTTCAGCAGGTCGCCGATGCGGCGCGTGGCCCACAGCCGCGCGATGAACTCCGTGCCGCCCGCGTTCGCCCCAAAGGCTTGGTCGTCAAAGCGCAGCGTGACCGTCTCATTGCCGCGTTGGCCGGTCAGCGTGATGGTGGCTGTGCCGCTGCCGCGATACCGCCCGACGATGGTGAGCTGTTCGCCTGCGAACAAGTCGGGCATCTGGCGCGGGTAGAGCAGCTCCACCGTCACGCCGTCCACCGTCAGCGCCGCGTCTTGCAGCACGGGCGCGCTAATGCGGTTGTAGAGGGCTGCCACCGCCTCGTCGATGCGCTCGCCGGGCTGGACGTAGGTGCTGCTGCCGCGCAGATCGCGTGAGAGGCTGTCCAAGAGGAAGGTATCGACGTCGAAGCCGACCCCGAAGCTGAACACGCGCACGCGCTCCGGCGCTTTATAGCTCATCGACTGCAAGATGGCAGCGCGGTCGGTCACGCCTTCCGTCGGCAGCCCGTCCGTCAGAAACAGCACGGTCAGCGGGCGCTCGGTGTCGTCATAGGCGAAGCCGCGCATGAGGGCGTCGAGGATGTTTGTGCCGCCAGCCGGCAGCTCCGAGCGCACCCAGCGGATTGCGCCCTCGGCCTCACGAGCGGGCAGCAGGCCGGGGGCATAGGCGCGCGCATCCGAGCTGAACAGCACCACGCCGAAGCGGTCGTTGGGGTTCAGGTTCTCCAGCACGTGGATCGCTGCGGCTTGCGCCTGCTGCCATTTGTCGCCGCTCATGCTGCCCGATTGATCCAGCACGATCACCACGTCCTTCGGCAGCACGTCCTCAGCGCGAGCCACTGGCGGCTGCACCATCAGCAGGAAGAAACCGTCGCCGTCGGCGCTCTCGCGGTAGGTCAGCAGGTTGAGGCCGATCTCCTCGCGCTGCACGCCGTAGTAGACCACGAAATCGCTGGCCTGCGCGGAGCCGCTGGCTTCAAAGCTGGCGCGGAAGCTGCTCTGCTGCGGGCGGCTGAGCGCGATGCGATGCGACGGTGAGTAGACGTTGCCGATGGGCAGCGGTTCACTCACGTTGACCTGCACGCTCACCTGCTCCACCGGCACGTTCTGGATGGTCGGCGTGCGCAGCGGGTAGATGATCTTGACGAGGCCGTTTTCTTCGCTCAGGGCTTGGCCGTAAACGATGCGGATCGTGCGCGATTCACGCGCGGGGATGGGGAACACGCTGGCTTGGATCAAGTCGCGCCCGACATACTCCAACAGGGCGGGGTCGCGGTATTGGCGCACGATCTCGTCGTAGATGGCGCGCGCTTCGTCTGCCCGCAGCAGCTTCGACTCAATCGCCTGACCGTTGACGAACATCACCAGCTCCTGCACTGCCGCGCCCATCGGCAGCGGGAACAGGAACTGCCCCTCCGCCAGCCCTTCACCCCGATTGGTGAACTTCATCTCAACGGTCGTCATGGCGATGCGGTCGGCCACGTCAATCGCGACGCGGTGATAATCGACCGTCACACTCGGGGGAAGGATACAGCCACACGGGCGCGGCATGGGCGGCTGGGGCTGCGCCGAGATCACGCCCACTCCAATCAACAAGAACACGGGAAGCATCCATTTGTGCAGCATTTTAGCCCCTCCTACGTTATCGATTGCTTACTTCTCAAACGCCACGCGGTGGGGGTTTGTTCCATGAGGGGGGCAGCAAGGCTTCAAGCGACTGCATCACCCTGTGAGGAAGCCCTTCTCATCTGATAGAATCGCGCCGTCACGTGAGCACACAGGGTAAAGCAAGATGATTGACGTTAACCAGCTTCGCAAGGGCACGACCTTCACCCGCGATGGGGAGTTGTTCAAAGTGCTAGACTATCAGCACATCAAAACTGGGCGCGGCGGCGCGACGATCCGCGTGCAGGTGCGCAACCTGCGCACAGGGGCCACGCGCGAAATGACCTTCCCCAGCGGCAACACCGTCGAGGACATCCGCGTGGAGGGGCGCACCGTGCAGTATCTCTACCAAGAGGGCGAGTTCCTCACGTTCATGGATCTTGAATCCTACGAGCAACCTCAGATCCGCCGCGACGTGTTCGGCGACGATTTCTTCTACCTCAAAGAGAACATGGAGCTGAAGCTCAACAGCTACAACGGTGAGTTCATCGACTACGAACTGCCGACGACGATGGAGTACGAAGTCATTGAGTCCGAGATGGCTATTGCTGGTGACCGCGCTCAAAACCCCAGCAAGAAGGTCAAAATCGAGACTGGGCTGGAGGTCACCGTGCCGATGTTCGTCAACGTAGGCGATATCATCAAGATCAACCTCGAAGAAGGCACATACATCACCCGCGTGAACAGCCGCTAAGCGCGCAGCAGCCTGTGAGGACAGGTCTGCGCTGTCTGTTGGTTGCAGCTTGCTTCTTTGTCACCTTTTCAACGGGCGCGGCGGGCCGCGTCCCTGCTGCCCCCTTCTCTGCGCAAGAAGGGGGCTGGAAATGGAGACTGCCCCCTACGCGCCGGAGATAACGCTCTCGGCATCATCTGCGACGCGATCTTGTAGACGGCTCTGTGCGTCCACCGCGGCCACCGCCGCGATCGCCACGATGTCCTCCACGTCGTCACCCGCTTGCAGCACGTGCACCGGCGCGCCCATCCCCAGCAGGATCGGCCCAATCGTGATCGCATCGGAGAGGCGTGCCAGCAGCTTGTAGCTGATGTTGGCGCTCTCTAAGCTGGGGAACACCAGCACATTGGCGTTCTTCACGCGGCTGAAAGGAAAACGCTCCTCGACAATCTTGGCCACAACGGCGGTGTCCGCTTGCATTTCGCCATCCACCGCGATGTCGGGCCGCTTCTGCTGGACGAGCTGCACAGCATCCGCGACCATCTTGCTGCGCGGGTGCGGCGTGCTGCCAAAGTTGCTGAACGAGAGCATCGCCACGACGGAGGGCAGCCCCAAGCGCTGAGCGAAGTCGTGGGCGAGGATGGCGATCTCGGAGAGGGCCTCGGCGTCGGGGTCGATGTTGACGGTGGCATCCGTGAACAGATAGACCTCGTTACGGATGATGATGAGGTACACACCGCTGACGATCTTGGCGCCGGCGCGCGTCCCGAACACTTGGAGCGCAGGGCGCATGACGTCAGGGTACTCGTGGGCGATGCCGCTCACCATGGCGTCAGCGTGCCCCATCTTGACCATCATCGGCGCGAAATAGTTGCGGCTGCGGATGAGCGATTCGGCCTTTTCACGGGTGACGCCCTTGCGCTTGCGCAAGTCGTAGAGCGCGTCCACGTACTGCGGCAGGTAGGGGTTGTCGAGGTGGAAGACGATCTCAGGATCAAAACGCAGCCCTAACGCCTTGATCTTGCCGTGGATCGTGTCGGGATCGCCGATGAGGATCGGGTGGCCGATGCCTTCCTCCGCCACGCGCGCCGCCGCGCGGATCACCTTATCCTCGCGGCCCTCCGCAAAGACGATGCGCATCTTCGGCCCGCTCTTGGCGTTGTTGACGATGCTGTTGCGCAGCAGTTGGCCGCGCCCCTGCCGCGCCAGCAGCTCCTCGCGGTAGCGCTCAATGTCGAGCGTGCGCCGCGCCACTCCGCTGTTCATGGCCGCCTGTGCCACCGCCGGGGCCACCCACAGCAGCACGCGCGGATCAAGCGGCTTGGGGATGAGATAGTCGCGGCCAAACTTGAGCGAGGTCAGGCCGTAGGCTTGCAGCACGCTGTCGGGCACATCTTGCTTGGTGAGGTGCGCCAGCGCGTGCGCCGCCGCCAGCTTCATCTCCTCGTTGATCTGCCGCGCGTAGACATCCAGCGCCCCGCGGAAGATGAACGGGAAGCCCAGCACGTTGTTCACTTGGTTGGGGTAGTCGCTGCGGCCAGTGCCGATGATCGCATCGGGGCGGACGCGCCGCGTCTCCTCCGGCATCACTTCGGGGTCGGGGTTGGCCATCGTCAGCACGATGGGGTCGGGCCTCATGCCCAGCAGCCACTCCGGCTTGATGGCGTCTTTGGCGCTCAACCCCAGCACCATATCCGCGCCGACCAGCGCTTCCTCCACGGTGCGGACGGGGCGGCGCGTGGCAAACGCCCCCTTGTAGGGATCCATCTCCACCTCGCGGCCTTCATAGACCACGCCGTGAATGTCGCACATGATGATGTTCTCGCGCTGCACGCCCAACGTGACGTAGAAGCGGGCTGTGGCCACAGCCGCCGCCCCTGCGCCCACGATCACCACTTGCAGATCCTCCAACCGCCGATGGGTGAGTTCACAGGCGTTGAGCAGCGCCGCCCCGCTGATGATGGCCGTGCCGTGTTGATCGTCGTGGAACACGGGGATGTCCAGCTCGGCCTTGAGCGTTTCCTCGATGATGAAGCACTCCGGCGCTTTGATATCTTCAAGGTTGATGCCGCCGAAGGTCGGCGCAACGGCGCGCACCGCAGCGATCACCTCGTCGGCCGTCGTCGCGTTGATCTCGATGTCGAACACGTCGATGTCGGCGAATTTCTTGAACAGCACGCCTTTGCCCTCCATGACGGGCTTGCTGGCCAGTGGGCCGCGGTTGCCCAAGCCGAGGATAGCCGTCCCGTTGGAGATGACGCCGACGAGGTTGCTCTTGGCGGTCAGTTCGTAGACGCTGAGCGGGTTGTTGTCAATCTCGCGGACGGCCTCCGCCACGCCGGGCGAATAGGCCAGCGCCAAATCCCGCTGTGTGGTGAGCGGCTTGGTGGGCACGACTTGAAGCTTCCCGGGTCGCCCACGCCGGTGATACTCCAGCGCGTCCTGTTTGGATATGCTCATGATCTCTCCCCTTGTGTCTGTGTGTATTTTAACACACCGTGCTGCGCCTGAAGGTGCGCATGAGGCCCGCGCGGGCGCGGCAGGCCGCGTCCCTGCTGGCTTTATATGGTCTATTGAATTTTGTTTTCACATAAGTTAAAATATATCTATAACTTTACTGAAACCAAGTCTCACTTGGAGTAAAACATGACCACACTCAGCCTGAACCCCACCCCCAACGCCCAACCGAGCCTGACATGGGCCAGCGCGGATTGGTGGAAGCCGCGCCTTGTCGTGGTGACAGCGCTGGCGCTGGCGGCCAGCATGATCGCCGAGCGGATGGAGGCGAATGCTGCACTCATCCTCATCCTGAACGTGATTGCCTACCTCGCGGGCGGCTTCTTCGGCGCGGAGAGTGCGCTGCGCGCGCTGCTTGACGAACGCAAGATTGAGATCGACATGCTGATGGTGCTGGCGGCGCTGGGCGCGGCCTTCATCGGCCAGCCCCACGAGGGCGCGACGCTGCTGCTGCTGTTCTCGCTGAGCAATGTGCTGCAAGAATACGCTATTGGCCGCAGCCGCCGCGCCATTCAAAGCCTGTTCAAGCTCTACCCTGAGACGGCGCGCGTCGTGCGCAATGGGCAGGAACTGACGATCCCCGTGGGCGAGGTGCAGGTGGGCGATGTCGTGCTGGTGCAGCCCGGCGAGCGCATCCCAGTAGACGGGGTGGTGCTGCGCGGCCAGTCGAGCGTCAACGAGGCAGCCATCACCGGCGAATCGATGCCGGTTGAGAAGGGCGTGGGCGATGCGGTGTTCGCGGGCACGCTCAACGCGCAGGGCATCCTCGACGTGCAGACGACACGCCTCGCCTCAGAGACGACGCTCGCGCGCATCGTGAAGCTGGTGGAAGAAGCCCAAGATACCAAAGCGCCCACGGAGCAGTTTTTGGATCGCTTCGAGCAGCGCTACGCGGTGTTCGTGATTGGGGTGACGCTGCTGTTTATCGTTGTGCCACCGCTGATGGGGATGGATTTCGAGAGCGCCTTCTACCGCGCGATGGTGCTGATGACGGTCATGTCGCCGTGCGCGCTCATCATCAGCGTGCCCGCGGCCTACATCAGCGCGATTGCGTCCTCAGCGCGGATGGGCGTGCTGCTGAAGGGCGGCACGTTCCTCGAACATCTGGCGCAGGCGCGCGCCATCGCCTTTGACAAGACCGGCACGCTGACCTATGGCCTGCCGCGCGTGACGGATGTGCTGCCGCACGGCGTGGATGAGGCCGAGCTGCTGCGTGTGGCCGCGGCGGTCGAGCAGCGCTCGGAGCACCCGCTGGCGCAGGCCATCGTCGAGGCGGCTGCCGCGCGTGAGCTGCCGCTGGGCGAGATCAGCGACTTTGAGGCGCTGGCGGGGCGCGGCGTGGAGGCCACCCTCAACGGCCAGCGTGTGCAGATCGGCAGCGTGAAGCATCTCTCATCGCTGCAACCTGTTCCGGCGGCGCTGGCGCAGGCTGTGGATCGGCTGCACGACGCTGGCAAAACGACGATGGGCGTGCTGCGTGACGGCGTGTGGCTGGGGGTGGTGGCGCTGGCCGATCAAGTCCGCCCGGAGGCAGCGCGCGCCGTGGCACGGCTGAAGCAGGCTGGGCTGCACGTCGCCATGCTGACCGGCGACAACGAGCGCGTCGCCCGCAGCATCGGGGCGCAGGTGGGCATCACCGATGTGCACGCGGGCCTGCTGCCAGAGGACAAGGTGCGCGTGGTGCAGGCGTTGAAAGAGCGCCACGGCGCAGTCGTCATGGTGGGCGACGGCGTGAACGACGCGCCCGCGCTGGCCACCGCCACCGCCGGGATCGCCATGGGCGGGGCTGGCTCCGACGTGGCGATGGAGACGGCGGGCGTCGTCTTGATGGGCGACCGTGTGGAGCGCATCGCCGACGCCATCGCGCTGGCGCATCGCGCCCGCCGCGTCGTCTGGCAGAACATCGCCTTCTCGCTCGGGGTGATCGTCCTGCTGGTGATCGCCACGTTCGTGGTCGCGCTGCCGCTGCCGCTGGGCGTGCTGGGCCATGAGGGCAGCACAGTGATCGTCGTCCTCAACGGCTTGATGCAGCTGCTCATCCTGCCGGAACTGGCGCGGCAGCGGGCGGGCTAGCCGCCGCGCCGGATCCCCCACAGGTAGACCAGCCCGTTGGCGTCGAAGAACGCCAGCGTGAAGCCGTCGTCAGACCATTCTAGGCCGGTGATGCGCGTCGAGCCGACCAAGAGCCGCGCCGAGGGGATCGTATCCTCGGTGGCTTCCGCGATGTTCCACAGCGTCACCGGCCCGTCCAGCACAGTCGTCGCCAGCAGCGCCCCATCCGCGCTGAAGCGGGCCGCCGTGCGCGTCCCCGTCGTTTGAGGGAGCTGCGCCTTGATCGAGCCATCCGCTGCGTTCAAGACGGTGATCGGCGTCTCTTCGTTCCCGCCCGTCAGCAAGAAGCGGCCATCAGGGCTGTAGCGGAACACGTCGCTGGTGTCGCTCACGCCGATTTCAATCGTCCACAAGAAGCGGTTCTCACGCAGCGAGTAGGTCTCAACGTAGAAGGGTGTGGCCAAGCTGAACTGTGTGCCATCGGGCGAAAAAGCCACCCCCAACACCACCGGGTACTGCGTGCGATGCGAGGCGACCAAGCGCCGCTCGCGCCAATCCCACACCTGCACCGTGCCCTCGTCTGCCGCGCTCAGCAGGCGTTCGCCGGTGGCGTCAAACGCCACCGCGGTAATTTGCGCGCGGATCGCATCCCAACGGCTCAAGCTCAGGCGCTCCTGTGTGTTCCACACTTGCAGCCGCCCGTCCACGCCGCCAACCGCCAGCCAACCCTCTTCTTTATAAAAGGCGCTTGCGCCGCTGTAGGCCACGCCCAGCTGAAACTGATTGAGTTCAGAGGCGGTATCGGCCTCGTGGACGCGCACCAGCCCATCCGAGCCGAGCGTGTAGATCTCAACCTTGTCGGGCGAGTAGAAAACGCGCGTCGCCCCCAAGCGCCCTTTCGTGAACGTGGTCGCGCCGGTGGCCAAGTTCCACACCACCAGCAGATCGTTGTTGAGGGCGGCCAGCCGCGTGCCATCCAGCGAGATGGTGTGGGCGAAGATCGAGCTGGGGCGGGCGGCATCGGTGCTGAGGCGGCCCAGATAGCGCAGTTGATCGGCGTTTTGGGCGGTGATGCGCGTATCCGACACTTGGAAGGGCGGCGGCGGCAGGGTGGGCAGCGGCGTATCCATGGCGCGCGGCGTGGGCATCGGCTCGTTGCGATCCGGTTGGGGTGGGGCGCTGCACGCCGCCAGCAGCGCTGCGATTATCAGACAGCCGATTGCCGTTCGCATGGGGAGTTCCTCATCGCCGTGTGGATTCGCCCTTTGAGTATAGCATAGAGGGACGAGGGGCGAGAGCCGAGGGAGCGAGCAAGAGGCCTCACCCCGCAGATACAGGACGAACGCGCACCAACTCCGCGAGGTTGTGGCCAACGATGCGGTATTCCTGTTTGATGCGCAGCTGCATCGGGCCGTTGAACGGGGCCACGTGCAGCACCTCGAGCGTCGTCCCCGGGAGCAGCCCCAGCGCGGCGATGTAGCGCAGGCGGTCGCTGTCGCGCGTCCGCATCCGCGTAATCTGCACCGTTTGGCCTGCGGGTGTGGCCGAAAGCAGTTGATCGTGCATCGCTTCGATCTGGCCATCTGCCGTTGGAATTGGCTCGCCGTGCGGGCAGTAGCGCGGCTCGCCAGCCATCTCGTACATGCGCTGGACGATGGCCTCGCTGAGGTTGAGGCTCAGCGAGGCGGCTTCTTCGTAGGCGGCGGCCCAGTCCAGCCCCATGACCTTCGTCAAGAAGGCCTCAGCAATGCGCTGCACGCGCAGGTGGCGCAGGGCTTCGCGGCGGCCCTTCTCCGTCAAGCGGATGCCGCGGTACGGCTCGTGCTCCAGCAGGTCGGCCTCTTTGAGGCGGTTCACCGTGCGGTTGACAGCCGGGGCCGTCACCATGAGCGCATCGGCCAAGGCCGAGGTCGTGACGTAGTCGCTGTCAGAGGCGAAATCAGCGAGGCGGTAGACTTTCGCAAGGTAGTATTGGGTTTTGACGCTGGCATCGTCCTGTACACGCTCGGTCATCTACCAACCATGCTCCAAGCGGGCGATTAAGCGTTCCGGCATCCCGTGCTGGCGCATGCGCCTCTGCACGTCGGCCACGTCGTAGGGGATGCGGCGATGTTCGAAGGTGTTGGTGCTGAGGTCGACGAGGGCGTAGGCCGCGTCCGGGTTTTGATCGCGCGGTTGGCCGATGCTGCCCGGGTTGATGATCTGGCGCTTGCCGTTGAGGGCGAAGGGCTGGCGGTAGCGCGGCTCGCGCGGGATCGTGTCGCCGTTGGCGCTGACTTGTTCGTAGATCACCGGCTGATGGGTGTGGCCGACAAAGCAGTAGGGGGTTTCAAAATGGTTGAAGTTGAGCGCGGCCACCAGCGGCTCAAGGATGTACTCCCAGACTGGCTCGCGCGGGCTAGCGTGAACGAGGGTGTACTGGCCGATGACGAAGGTCACAGGGAGCGCTTCGAGGTAGGCCACCGCGTCAGGCTTGAGCGTTTCCTGCGTCCATTCAACAGCGCGGCGCGCGTCGGTGTTGAACGTGCGCACGTCCAAGCGCCCCAGCGCCGCCCAGTCGTGGTTCCCGGCGAGGCACAGATGCGGCAGCGTGTTGAGCAGATCCACACATTCGTTAGGGTCTGGCCCATAGCCGACGACATCCCCCAAACACCAGACGAAATCCCACTGCCCGCGCGCGTCGTCTAGCACGGTCTTGAAGGCCGTTAAATTGGCGTGGATGTCAGAGATGATGAGGATACGCATAGTTCCAACCTGACTTGTTTTGCGCCACAATGAAGCCGCAATGCGCGTCAATTAGTATGAAGACAGTGTAGCATGTTTTAAGTGTGGATGCGACGTGAGGTTGAAGAATGAAGAAGCTAGCGACCGTGTGGGGCGCAGCGCTGTTCACCCTTCTTGCGTGCAACTTGACGCTGCCCATCGCAGAGCCGCCCGCGCCCACCCTGCCGCAGGCGCTGATCGCCACGCTCGCCCCCAGCCCCACGCCCGACCCGCTCGATGGGCTGGAGGACGCGCGCGCGGTCATGGCGGGCGTGTGCTTTGAGGCGGCCTACCAGCGGCGCGATACGCCGTTGGTGCTGCGCTCCACCGCCGAGCTGATCCGCCTTTACAACGAGATCGACGCATCGCAGCACTGCCGCCGTCCGATCCAGCGGGGCACGTTTGACTTCAGCGGCGGGCGGGCGCTCGTCGGCCTGTGGAGCTACGGGGTGGGCTGCACGGCCAGCCACACGCTCGTTCAGCAGCGCGATGAGGCCGCGCGCACTCTGACGCTGCAAGTTCACCTGCGCATCGACGGCGACTGCGCCTATGAGCTGATCCGCCCGCTGTGGGTGGCTGTGGTGGTCGATGAGGGGTGGCAGCTCCGGGTGGAATGATCCAGCCCACCCCTCAAAACAATTTCCTAAACCTGTCATAAGCCCCATATGAGCGCTGCTTGAATTAAGTCTACTGTCGACAATTTATCGCTGCTTCTTAACACCCTCGTAAACATCTCATAACGGGCCAGTGGTGAAATAGATAGCAAGGTTTACCCTCACCGAGCGCCCGATGACCCGATTTCTGCTCACTCGCAGCTTCCGCACCCTTTTGACGCTGTTCGGCGTTGTGCTGCTCACGTTTGTGCTGGGGCGCGTCACCGGTGACCCTGTCGCCATGATGCTGCCGCAGACCGCCACACTCGAAGATTACGAACGCATCCGCACCAGCCTCGGCCTCAATGAGCCGCTCCCCGCGCAGTTTGTGATCTACATCGCCAACGTGCTGCAAGGTGACTTCGGCACGTCGATTGTGCTGCGGCGGCCTGCGCTCGAGGTCGTGGTTGAGCGCATCCCGTTGACGCTTCAGCTTGGCATCCCCGCGCTGGTGATCTCAACGCTGATGGGCATCCCGCTGGGCGTGATCGTCGCGCGCCGCCGCGACAGCGCGCTGGATCGCTTCGTCATGTCGTTTACGCTGGCGGGGCAGGCCCTGCCGCCCTTCTTCATCGGCATTTTGCTCATCCTGCTGTTCGGGGTCACGCTTCGTTGGACGCCGACCTTCGGCAGCGACACGCCCGCCCACCTCATCCTGCCGACGCTCACCCTGCTCATCTACCCGCTGGCGATCATCGTCCGGCTGACGCGCTCTTCCATGCTCGAGGTGTTGAATACCGGTTACGTCCGCACGGCGCGCGCCAAGGGCCTATCCGAGCGGGACGTGGTGTATCGCCATGCGCTGCGGAATGCGCTCATCCCCGTGATCACCGTGATTGGCCTGCAAGTGGCGACGATCATCAGCGGCTCGGCCATTGTGGAGACGGTGTTCGCGTGGCCCGGGATCGGGCAGCTCGCCGTGGCCTCCATCGGCGGGCGCGACTACCCGATTATCCAAACGATCGTGCTGATCTCGGCAGCGGCGTTTTGCATCGTCAACATGGTGATTGATCTGCTGTACTTCTGGATTGACCCGCGCATCGAAGGACGCACCGCCCGATGACCCAAACGACGCTCTCAAACACGGTAGCCCATGTGCCGCCTCAGCCCTCGCTTGCTGTGCCGCGCCCGCGCCGCCCGCGCCGCGTCAACGTCGGCGTGCTGCTGAGCGTGGCCGTGCTGGTGGTGATGACGACGGCTGTGCTGCTGGCTGATGTCCTCACGCCGCACCGGCCAGAGGCGATCAACCTGCGCGCGCGGCTGGCCCCGCCGCTGGCGCTGGCCGAGTTCCCGCTCGGGACGGACGCCACAGGCCGCGACGTGCTGACGCGCATCCTGCACGGCGGGCGCGTCTCGCTGCTGGTGGGGGTCGTCTCGACGCTGATCGGGCTGGCGCTGGGCACGCTGCTGGGGGTCATCAGCGGCTATTTCCGGGGCTGGTTAGACGAGTTCATCATGTACCTCGTCGATGTTCAATTGGCGCTGCCGTTCGTGCTGCTGGCGGTGGCGGTGGCGCTGGTGTTGGGGCGCAGCCTGCCCGTCTTGATTGGGCTGGCGGCCATCTCGACGTGGTCGCTGTATGCGCGTGTGATCCGCGGCGAGGTGCTCTCGCTGCGCGAGCGTGAGTTCATCGTGGCGGCGCGCAGCCTCGGCGCGAAGGACGGCTATATCATGCTGCGCCACATGCTGCCGAACTTGGCCGGGCCGCTGCTCGTGCTGGGGACGTTGAGCGTCGGCCGGATCATCCTGCTGGAGAGCGGCCTGAGCTTTCTTGGGATCGGCGTGCAGCCGCCCACGCCGTCGTGGGGCGGCATGATCAACGACGGGCGCGACTATCTGTCGTCGGCGTGGTGGCTGGCTGCGCTGCCGGGCGTCGCCTTGATGCTGCTGGTGCTGGCCGTTGGAACTCTTGGTGATTGGCTGCGCGACCGGCTCGACGTGGCGATCACTTGACGCCGCGCGCAGAGAACACAAATCAGACCACCACTTAATCTGAGGAGAGGACGTTATGTTGAAAGCAAGCAGTCGCTTAATCGTGTTCCTGCTGGCGCTGGTCGTCAGTGGGATGCCGCTGGCTGCTCAAAGCAGCCCCAAGACGCTGACCATCGGCATCAACGCCGAGGTGCTGTCGCTTGACCCGCACCATGTGCCGGGCGCTATCATCGGCAACCGCATTTACCACATGATCTTTGACTCGCTGACGCGCACCAGCCCGACCGGCGAAGTCGTCCCGATGCTGGCCACCTCATGGGAAGCCACCAGCGACACGACGTGGGTCTTTACGCTGCGCGAGGGCGTGCAGTTCCAAGATGGCAGCATCATGACCGCCGAGGATGTCGCGTTCAGCTTGAACCGCCTGCTGTTCAGCGACCGCGAGAGCTTCATCCGCTCGCAGTTCCTGCCCTTCATCAGCAGCGTGGAGGCCACCGGCGAGCTAGAGGTGACGATCACCACGCCGCGCACCGACCCGCTGCTGCCGCTGCGCTTGGCCTCGCCTTACGCCTCGGTCATGCCAAAAGCGTATGTCGAATCGGTGACGTTCGAGGAGCTGCAAACGGCCCCCATCGGCGCTGGCCCTTTCCGTCTGGAGCAGCAGCTGCCGGGGGATCGACTGGTCTTCGTGCGCCATGACGGCTACTGGATGGGGCCGTCGGATGTGGAGCGCCTCGTGATTCGCTTGATTCCTGAAACCTCCACGCGCGTAGCTGCCCTGCGCAGCGGCGAGGTGGACTTCATCACCACCGTCAGCCCCGATCTAGTGGATCAGCTCGACGCTGACCCCAACCTGCGCGTGGATCGCGCCGATGTCTACAACTTCATGCTGATCTACTTCAACACCAACAAAGGCCCGACGGCCAACCCGCTGATCCGCCGCGCGCTCTCGCTGGCGATTGACCGCGAAGCCATCGCCGAGGCGCTGTGGGGCGGGCGCGTTCGCGTCATGAACGACTATCTGCTGCCCGGTGAGTTCGGCTACGATCCCAACCGGCCCAACTTCGCCTATGACCCTGAAGAAGCGCAGCGCTTGATGGCCGAGGCGGGTTACGCGGGGGAGGTGATCGAGTTCACCCCGCCCAGCACCTACTACACCAACGGCCAACTGGTGACGGACGTGATCAATGAGATGTGGCGCGCGGCGGGCTTCAACGTAGAATATACCCCGCTGGACACGGCGGCATGGGCGGATCGCTCGCTGTCGGGCAACAACATCGCCACGCTTCAGAGCTTCGGCACGGCGGGCGACCCCGCCACCAGCAGCATCGTGCAGACGTGGAACAGTTGGATGGGCGCATACTACACCCCCAGCGATGAGTTCCGCACGCTGGCAGCCGAAGGCGCGGCCTCGCTCGACCCTGAGGTGCGCCTGCGCGTCTATCGTCAGATCATCGACATCCTCGATCAAGACGTGCCTTTTGCCCCGCTTTACCAGAGCGTTGAGTTCTACGCCATGCGCGAGGGCATCACATGGCAGCCGCACCCCGAGTTCTACATTGACCTGCGCCCGGGCGCATTCCAGATGAACTAGGGGGTTCTCGTCAGCGGGGCAGGGCTTGCTCTGCCCCTGTATGATCGATGGGCGCAGCACGCTGCGCTCTAACCAACATGTGGTGACTCGGAAGAATCTGTTTGCTGTCCTGTATGACCAGCGGGCGCAGCATGCTGCGCCCCTACTGTTTACCGCCCCTGCCATTTAGAATAGCGCTTGCCACACCCACCGCAAAGGATGCCCTATGACCCAAAAACTGATCGTGCTGATGATCGACGGCGTATCCGCTGATCACTACGCCACACTCAAAGGGGAGCTGCCGCATCTGGCCTCCTTAGAGCAGCGCGGCTTCCGCGTCCACAACTTGCACAGCGAAGTGTTGGGCACGTCGCTCCCCGGGCGCACCTCGATGATGACCGGTGAGACCGCCGACGTGAGCGGCGTCTACGGCAACCGCATCTGGGACGGGCAGGCCTTCCGCTATCCCAACCCTGACGATGTGCGCGTGCCGACGCTGCCCGCCCGCGCCAAAGCCGCTGGGAAGAAGGTGGCCGTGGTTGGCTTTGGGATGCTGCGGCCTGAGGACGCGCACATCTTCCGTTCGCCGTGGTGGGTGGGCGGCTTCATCCAGCGCGCGCGCGACGCCGAGCCGATCCCCGCAGATCAAGCGTGGCTGCGCGTGGCCTTCCACGACCCGGGCAAAGAGTTCGACCTCGCCTGCGAGGCGGCTGGGCTGCCCTCGCACCTGCCCGAAACCGACTTGACGACCGAAGCAGGCCGCGCCGCGTTTGCCATCATGAGCGATGTGCGCATGTACGACTGGGTGGGGGCGCTGGCCACGTGGAAGGACGCGCCCGACCTGATCATCGCTGAGTTCCTCTCGACCGACACCATCCAACACTACAGCGGTTACAAGAGCGAGTCTGCCCGTTTTTCGGTCATGCAGGCTGATATGGCCGTCGGGCGCATTCTGGCGCGGCTGGAGGCGGCAGGCACGCTCGACGAGTGGAACATCGCCGTGATGAGCGACCACGGCCACAGCCCCATCGAGACGGCGCTGCACCCCGGGCACATCATCCCGGGCGTGACCGTCCAAAGCGAGGGCAGCCTGCTGGTCGTCGCGCCTAAGGACGAAGCCGAGCTGGCCATGGTGACCGAGAAGCTCGCCCCCTACGGCGTGGAACCC
>JBDNCV010000065.1:0-19453 GCA_046719465.1 Anaerolinea sp. | reverse complement strand
GTTGGCTTCATAAAGGAACGATGTCTTGGGCAATGATCTGATGAAAACGCGCTTTCAACCCGTTTTCGCTCACAATGTTCACGTCGTATCCCAACAAATCCTGCAAATCCTGCCACAGGCCAGACAGTTCAAACAAGCTCGTGCCCGCTCGAAAGTTGACCAGCAGATCAATGTCACTTGCAGGGTGGGCCTCGCCGCGTGCCACGCTCCCAAAGACGCGGACATTGTACGCCCCGTAGCGCTCAGCCAATGCAAGAATCTCGACGCGGTGAGCGCGAAGCATCGCAAGCGTGGGAGGTGGTTTGAGCGTGTCGGTCATAGCATAGCTCGTCGTCTGCTGCGGTAGCCTAATTATATACCCCAATATCGGGCGCAGACAGCCGCGTGCAGTCCCTCGGCCTTTTCGTCATCTCCCGCTGCCTTGATGGGTGATCACGCAAGAGCCTACACACAACGCACGCTCGCACAACAGAAAAGACAAAAACAAGCCGCCAACCCGACGATGAGCAGGCTGGCGGCTGCGGTCGAATCGATGCGCGATTTAGTCGCGGCTGTCCTCCCACCACCATTCGTCGCACGGATCGTAGCGGATCTCGTTGGAGAAGAGAGGCCGCGACGTTGGGATCATTTCATCGTCATCATACGGTGGGCAGTCATCGATGTCGTCGTCAATGGGCGCGCCTGTGGGCGTGGGGGGCGGGGCTGGTTCAAAGTAGCAGCCCTCCGGCGCAGCCGACATTGGGAGCTGCTTGTACTCGACGCGGATGAGATACCACCCGCACCACCACATGAACTCAACGTCGAGTTGGTCGATGTCGCCGTCGCGGTCAGCGTCGGTCGTGTGGCATTTGCCCTCCAACGAGCCGCCCGCAAAGCAAGCGTTCGCGCGCTCGTTGAAGCCCGGGTCGTTCACTTGACCTTGATCGTCCTGCGCCATGATCGCGCCGACGACCACCAAAATGAGAGTTGCTACCACGACAAGCCAGCGGGTCTTCATGAGATACCTATAACCTTGATTAGATAAGCTTTAAATCATCATACAACATAATGAACAACAAACCTGTAAAAACTAGTAAATTTTTTTATGCTGTAGAGTAAGATTTTTGCGCGAGGGCAGCGATCTTCTCTTGTGAAGAACCCCAAAGAGCCACCCGATGCCGATACGTTTTTTGTGGGGGCTGCGCTAAACTGCGGGGCGAGAATGCGCAAGGGGGATGAGCCATGCCGGCGGTGTTTGAGTGCGAGTTTGTCGTGCGGCAGTATGAGTGTGATGCGTTCGGGCAGCTTCAGCCGGTGAATTACGTGCGCTGGATGCAGGAGGCGGCGCTGGGCGCGACGGCCTCCGTCGGCTGGACGATGGAGCGTTATGCCGCCACCGGCACACAGTGGCTCATCCGTGAGACGCAGGTTGACTTTCTGAAACCGGTTGGCTTTGGGGAGCGCGTGCGCATCCGGACGTGGATCGACGACTTCCGCAAGGTGCGTTCGTATCGGCGCTATGAGTTCCGCCGCGGTGAGGCGCTGATCGCGCGCGCCGTCACCGATTGGGTCTACATCGACCTAGCGAGCGGCAAACCGTGCGCCATCCCGCCTGAGATGATCAACGACTTTCGCCCCGAGGGCAGCCCGCCCACCACCCCACGCACGGCCTTTGCCGCGCCCGTGGTCGACACGCCGCTGTACAGCGTGGAGCGGCGCGTGGCATGGTCTGAGGTGGACGTGCAAGGCCACGCCAACAATGCCGCCTATCTGGGGTATGTGGACGACGCTTTCCAGCAAGGGGCGTGGGGGGCGGCAGCGCATGGGCTGACGCGCCCTGCTGCGCAGGTTGCGCGCGTCCACTTGCAGTACCTGCTGCCAGCCCGCTTCAACGACCGCCTGCGCGTGGATGTGTTCGATGCAGCGCCCTCGGCCGCTGCGCTCCACCAGCATTACCAAGTGCGCCGCCTTGCAGACAACGCTCTCATCGCGCAAGCCAACGCCGACTACACCCTGACCGACAGCGCCTAGCGTGGGAGCCTTGCGCGTTTTCGCGCAGATTCCGCGGCCATGTTATACTCGCTTCAAAGAAAGGTAGGCTGACGCGATGGAGTGGATTGCGCGCGCAAAGAAACGCGGCATGGGGGGCGTGCTCCTCTCGCTGCTGGATATTTTCGAGCCGTTTGCGCCGCTCGTCGGCCAATCCTTGTTCGTGGTGGCGCCGCTGCTGGGGTTTGGGGGGCCGCGCCAACAGCTAGAGGAGCTGGGGCATCTGCTGGATGACCCAGCAGGCGTTGCCCAACTCAGGTCACTATTGGAAGACGACCATGCCGGATAGCACCACCCTGCAAGTATTGACGATCCTGCTGCTGCTGCTTGTGATCGTGGCGAACGCCGTGGCGCGCCGCACGACCCGCGCCCAACGCCCCATCAGCGCTATGGAGGCGCTGCCGCAGTTGGTCAGCCGCAGCATTGAGACCAACCGCCCGCTGCATATGGCGATGGGCGGCTTCGACCTCGGCGATCAAGAGACGCTGCTGGCGCTGGCCGCGGCGGATGCCTTCTACGAGAGCGCGCGCCGCCTCAGCCTGAGCGACGCGCCGCCCATCGTCACCATCGGCAGCAGCACCACCCTGCAAATCGCGCGCGACATGCTGCGGCGCGCCCACCTGCGCAGCCCGCTGGGATCGCAGCCGCGCCTCTACAACGTCCGTTGGTATCCCGACACGGGCTTCACAATGGTGAGCGCATTCTCCGTTATGGACAACGACGACCAGCTCGCGGGGCAGGTCTTGGCGGGGCGCGGCGGGCCGGAGCTGGCGCTGCCGCTGTGGGGCGCTGAGCTGCGCCACACGCCCACTATCGTCGCCGCCACGCGCCCCAGCGGGCAGGCTGTCGGCTATGCGCTGGCCGATCATGTCCTCATTGGGGAGGAGCTGTTCGCCGTGCCGGGCTACATGGATGAGCAGTCGCCGCTGCGCCAGCGCACCCTTGTGATCGACATCGTGCGGCTGATGCTGGTGCTGCTGCTCATCGCTGCGTTTAGCGTGAACGTGTTGAGGCAGGGCTAGCCTATGAATCGTGTTCGTCTGTCGGTCGTTCTGACAACTGCTCTAGTCACCGGCATTGGCTTGATCGTGCTGGTGGGGCTGCTCGTTGACGAAACCTTCGGGACGCTGGGGGCGCTGGTGAGCGCCTCGCCCATCGGCGCGCTGACGGACGTTCTGCTGCGGCTGGCGGCGGCGGTGGTGGCGCTCACGGTGCTGCTGGGGGCGATTAACCTGCTGGGGGTGAACGTCAACCGTGTGCTGCGCGGGCGCACCTTCAGCGCGCGCTTGGGCAGCACCGTGCTGGTGGGCAGCTTCCTCACGGTGATCTTGGTGCGCATCATCGACGGCATCAACCAGACCAACAACACCGGCGTGATCTTGGAGCGCGTGCAAGTGCCCATCGGGGCGGCGCTCAACAGCCTGCTGTTCTTCGTGCTGGTGTGGGGGGCGATGCGCATCCTGCGGCGCGGCCTGACGTGGGGGCGGCTGCTGTTCGTCCTCACCGTGCTGGTGACGCTCGCCAGCCTTGTGCTCTCCACGACGGACAGCGCCTCGCGCCAGTTCTCGGAGTGGCTGTTGAGCGTCCCTGTGAGCGCAGGGGCGAGCGGCGTGCTGCTGGGCGTGGCGCTGGCGACGCTCGTCGCGGGGGTGCGCGTGTTGATTGGTCAAGACAGGCAATATGGGGAATAAGCGCAGATGACGGATAACTTGCCCAACCTCCCCTCGGACGACGACTTCGACGACCTGAGCGACCTCGACTGGCTGAACAGTGCCGACGTTGCGCCCATGTCTGAGGATGTGGAAGCCCTGTTTGATGATGACAAGCCCGAGAACGTCTACGGGGATCGTGACCGTGACGCGGGTATCGGGCAGGCGCAGTATGGTCGTCTGGCGCAGCGGCGCATCGAGGACGCCATCGAAAAAGCGGAAGAGGCCGAATTCGGCGACCCCAGCCAGATGCTCGATTGGCTGCGCGAGCCTGAAGTGACCGACCAAGACCTGCCGGATTGGCTGCGCACGCCGACCGATGAGCCGCCGCCCTCGTGGCTGCAAGGCATCAGCTTTGAGACGCCTAAAGCGTCCAACACTGACTGGCTCAAGAAGGTGTCTGGCGCTGGGTCGGACGTGCCTTTCTGGTCGCCGCCGACGGGGGACACGGGCGGCTTGATCGCCAAGGCCGAGGCGCTGCAAAACATCGACACGGGCGCTCTGGCCGCAGACACGGGCTGGCTAGAAAACGCTGACTTCAGCGGTGAGCGCCCCGTTACCGATAAGCTCAAGGCAGCCGATGAAAGCCCGCGCTACGACCTCGACGCTTTCGGCCTCGCCGGTGTGGAGCCGCTGCGCACCGAGGAAGTCCCGGGCGTCAACCTTGAGGATGTGTTCCCACAAGTAGAGCTGCCGCCTGTGGATCCAGAGACGGCCCTGCCGACCGACAGCGACCCCGACTGGGACGACCTCATGACGCTGTTCCCAGCCGAGCCAGCGGCTGACACACCCCCCGCGCCCGCCCTCGACCTCTCCGAGGCGTTCTTCAACCTCTCGCCGATGGAACCCGCCGCCGAGGACGATGACCTCGACCTTGACGCGCTCCTCAGCATCGACACGCCGCAGCCCGCCAGCCTCAGCGAGCAGTTGACCAACGCGCCGGATTTCGACCTCGACGCGCTGCTGAACGACATCCCCAGCCCCGCCGCGCCGGATGCCGACCTCGACGCGCTGCTCGCGCTGCCCGACGACGAGGCCGCCTCCACGCTGCCACGCTCCGACTTTTCGCCCGCCTCGGCGCAGCCTGAAGGCCTCGACGCGGCTATCCCCGATTGGATGCGCGAGGCTGACCCCTTCGCCGACGCCACCCCTGATTGGCTGAGTGAGTTCGAGCAGCCCGCTGTGCCGGAGGATCCGCTGGCTGGCCTTGAACTGCCCGACTCGAACCGCACGACGATTCGCAGCCTTTCCAACCTCGAGAGCCGCGGCGACTCCCCCGATTGGCTGTCACGGCTGCGCTCGGATGAGCTGCCCGACATCCCCACGACCGAGCCGACCTTTGGCGGGCGCAGCTTCAGCCTGAGCAGCGGCCAGATCGACGATATGCTGGCCGGCGGCGACGACACCAGCTTTGAGACGCTGGTGCAGGGCCTCTCGGATGACCTCGACGACCCGGGCCGAGAGCTGGACGAGCTGCTGGCCGCGATGCGCGCCGAGCACGAGCTGAGCAACGACCGCATCACGTCCTATCAAGAGATGTTCGACAGCGACCTGTTCGACAAGAGCAGCATCGCCGAGCTGGACGACGACGCGCCTGTGCTGCGCGGCACGGGCAATTTAGACGACCTGTTCGCCTCCGGTTTGTTCGACACCAGCGAGATCGCCACGCTGGACGACGATCTGCCCGTCCGCGCTGACCTCAGCGACATCTTCGACAGCGACCGCGCGGACATGATCTCCGACATCGACTTCGCCGCGACCAACAATTACGTGAGCGATTCTGACCTGCCAAGCTGGCTGAAAGGCGCGCAGGAAGGCATGGGCAGCTCGGCTTTGGCCGCAGCCCTGCGCGCCAAACAAGATCGCCCGCTGGCCGAGCTGGATGAGCGCCTGCTGGCCCTGCGCGAGGACGTGCTGAGCGTCAAGGCAGATGAAGACAAGTCCGAGGGTTTGATCGCCGAGATTTTGCCCGGCGTGCCCGAAGCGCTGACCGCCGCCCCCATGACGACCGCGCGCCCCGAGCTGACCACCGGCGTCACCGTCACCGAGGCGCACCTCACACAGGCGGCGCTGCTCGCCTCGCTGGTGAGCGAGCAAGGCCGCCCAGAAACAGCTCGCCAGCGCTCCATCGTGCGCGTGCCGGTGGTGCGGCTGTTGGTGTTGGCGCTGCTGGCGGCAGCCATCATCCTGCCGCTGACGGTAGACGTGGACATTGCGCCGCGCCCGCTGGCGGCCTTCGCTGGCGAGCGCGAGGCGGCCTATGTGGCCGCGCTGAACACGCTCGAACGCGGCGACTTGGTGCTGCTGGCGGTCGAGTATGACGCCACCCACGCCTATGAGCTGGACGCGCTGACCATCGCCACGCTGACGCACCTCAAGCTGCGCGGGGCGCGCCCCGTCGTCATCAGCAGCAACAGCATCGGCATCCTGCGCACCGGAGACCTGCTGGAGCAGGTCTTCCCAGATGGGGCCAACACCGACTATTACCTCACGCGCTTGATCGCCTCGGGCGTGGTCGGCCTGCGCGATCTGGCCAACAACGCCGCCCTGCTCAACCTTGACGCCAGCGGCGCGCCCAACGGCCTGAGCATCACCCGCCTTGACGACTTCGCCGCGGGCGTGTTGATCTCCGCCAGCGTGGAGGTCAACCGCACCTACGCCGAACAGGTCATCCCGCAGATGCCGCGCCCCTTCTTGCTGGCGTCTACCTTTGCCGCCCTGCCGCCCAGCATCGCCTATTACACCGCGGGGCAGTTTGACGGCGTGCTGGCGGGCTATCGAGACACGGTAGTGTATGAGGCGGTGTTGGCGGTGGCCGCGCAGGCGCTCATCGCCCCGCCCATCAGCGAAGCGACCGACGAGGCCGCCCCCGCTGACCTCACGCCGACCGCTCCACCCGTTACAGCAACTACCCCGCCGCCTACGCCGACCCTGCCGCCGCCCACCACCGAGGCCACCGAGCCGACGAGCGAAGCGCCGGCCGTCGTGCCAGCGGAAGCAACCGCCACCAGCGCCCCCGCGCAGCCCACCCCCATCCCGCCCACGGCCACCTCGGTTCCCGCCACTGCGACCACGAGGCCGCCGACCGAGGCCGCGGCCACCATCACCACGCCTGCGCCAACCGCGACAACACCCCCGCCCACCAACACGCCGCCCCGTGCCGCAGCTAGCGCCACCCCGTCGGAGGTTCCGCTGGTGCTGGTCGGCACGATCACAGCCAACGACGCCATCAACGTGCGCGCCGAACCCAGCACGACCGCGCCGGTGCTGACGACGCTCCGCCCGGGGGCGGTGATCCGCGTGTTGAACTTCAACGAGGATCGCACGTGGGTGAGCGTCGTGCTGCCGGATAACCGCATCGGGTGGGTGGCGGCCTTCTTGATCCGCGTGGAGGAGCGCCCAATCACCGATACGCCCTTCCAGCGCCTGCCCGCGACGTATCGCCGCCCGCAGCAGGCCACGCCGGAGGCGATCATCCAAGTGGGGACGGCCGTCTTTAACACGGTGAACATCTTGAACGCCCCCGCCAGCGATGCCGAGGTCATCGGCCAGATGCAGCGCGGCGATCAACTGCGCGTGCTGGTGGTGGAGGGAGAATACGCCAGCGTTGTGCTGCCGGATAACCGCATCGGCTTTGTGGACGTGATCGCGCTGGAAGTGCGCACCCGCCAAGCCGCCGACGCGCAGGAGATCCCCGCGCCCGGCCTGACGGTCATCCCCCCCACGCCGACCGTCCGCCCGACGAACACCCCGCGCCCGACCCGCACGCCGACCAGCACGCCCACCCTCACCCCGACGCCGACGCCTATTGCCCCCACGGTGGCCGCTGCGGCCCCGCCGGAGCAGCCCACCGTGGACGGCGGCGCGCGCTGGCAGTCGCAGTTCTTCGGGGTGATGGCCGCCATTGCGCTCATCCTTGTCGGCAATATCTATTATCTGCTGCGTGCGATCCTCTATCGGAGAAGGTGACCCGCATGAGTCTTGAGACGCTCATCAGCTTCACGCTGACCCTGCTCATCTTCAGCTATCTGCTGCGCGATAACGTGCTGTATCGCTTGGTGATCTACGCCTACATCGGCATCACCAGCGCGTTTGTGGTCATCACGCTGTTGGAGAACGTCATCGCAACTTACCTGAGCAGCCCACGCGACTCGGTGCTGCTGCTGGTGGCGTTCGTGCTGGTGACGCTGCTAGCGCTGCGGGCAGTGCCCGGCCTGCGCGCGATTGGCTTGCTGCCGCTGGCCTTCTTGATCGCGGTGGGGGCGGCGGTCGCGGTGACGGGGGCCATCGCGGGGACGATCCTGCCGCTGGCGACCCGTGTAATCGTCCCGGGGGCGGATGTCATCAACAGCGCCGTGCTGTTCATCGGGGTGATCACGACGCTGCTCTACTTCCAGTACGGGGCGCGCCGCCGCGCAGATGGCACGGCGCAGCGCACGCTGCTGGTGCGCGGGGTGGGCGCGATGGGCGAAGCCTTCATCGTCGTCATGATGGGCGCAACTTACGGCGCGATCATCATCAGCAGCCTGAGCGTGTTCACTGGCCAGCTTAGCAGCCTGCTCGGAAGGTAAGGTATGACAACGCGCACTGGTTCGATCTTAGCGGCGGACTTCGGCAGCGTGACGACGCGCGTGCTGCTCTTCGACCTTGTGAACGGCGAGTATCGCTTGGTGGCGCGGCGCGACACGCTCACCACGGCGGACGTGCCGCACGACGACGTAGCGCTGGCGCTGCGCCGCATCCTGCGCGACATGGGCACGGTCATGGGGCGGCGCTTCCTCGACAACCGCGGCGAGGTCATCATCCCTGAGGACGAAGACCGCTCCGGTGTGGATTTGTTCGTCACGTCGGCCAGCGTGGGCCGCCCGATGCGCGTCTTGATGGTGAACATCGTCCCAGAGGCCAGCTACGCCGCCGCCCTGCGCGCCATCAGCGGCGCGTATGTCGAGGTGGTCGGCAGCGTCCTCTTGAGCGAGCAGCCCAACGTTGAGGATCAGCTCAACGCGGTGCTGCAAGCACGGCCTGACCTCATCTTCTTCGCAGGTGGCGTGGACGGCGGCCCGCGCGACGCGCTGCTGCGTCTGGCGCGCAGCCTCAAACTGGCGCTCAACATCATCGACCGCGCCGCGCGCCCGATGGTGCTGTACGCAGGCAACGCCGACGCTGCCGAGGCGGTGGAGAGCATCTTTACCGACTTGACCGAGACGCTTATCACCGAGAACGTGCTGCCCCAATACGGGCAGCCCAACCCACAGCCCGCCGCCGACGCGGTGGCCGCGGCCTACAAGCGCTATCAAGAGCGCGTTGGGGAGGGTTTCAACGTCATCACCGCTGCCAGCGGCGCTCTCATCCCCACCTCCAAGACGTATGAGCTGATGGCGCGCTTCTTCGGCCTCGAGACCGGCCAAAACGTCCTCATCGCCGATGTTGGCAGCGCCACCACCTTGATCTACGCCGTGGTCGACGGGCAGCTTTACGCGCGCATTTCGTCGCAGCACGGCTTGGGGCACAGCGCCTATACGCTGCTCGAGGCGGTCGGCGCAGAGGCGATCCGCGCGTGGCTGCCGTTCAACATCACCCGCACCGAGCTTGAGCACTTCGCGCGCAACAAAACCCTGCTGCCCGCTTCGATCCCGATGTCGCTGCGCGAGGGGTACTTGGAGCATGGCTTCTTGCGGGCGGGGATGCGCCAACTGCTGCGCGAGCTGGGGGCGCAGTGGGGCAGCCCCAGCGGCAGCACCGCCTTCCCGTTGATCTTCGCCGCGGGCAGCGCCCTCACGCGCACCGGCAAGCCCGGCTACAACCTGCTGCTCATCGCGGATTGTGTGCAGCCGCTGGGTGTGTCTCAGGTCTACGCGGACGCCTTTGGGGTGCTGCCCGCGCTGGGCAGCCTCGCCCGTGTGGACGCGCTGCCTGCCGTGCAAATCATCGACGGCGGCAACATTGAGCTGCTAGGCACGCTCATCAGCCTTGAGGGGCAGCCCACGCCGGGGCGCACGGCCGCCCGCCTGACGATCAAGACTGGTGGCGAGAAGATCAAGTACAACCTCGAAGGCGGGCAGGTGCTGTTCCTGCCGCTGCCCACAGGGTTTGAGATGGAACTCAACATCGTCTGCGCGGGGCGGCTGCGCGTGAACGGTCGGCGTCGCCTCAAGCTCAAGGTGCAGGGGGGCACGGCGGGGGTGATGATCGACGCGCGCGGCCGCCCGCTGGACGTTGGCCAGACAGCGCAGGAGCGCGCCCAGCAGATGCCGCGCTGGATACACGCCGTGACGGATGACCCGCAGCAGGACATTCCGCAGGCATGGCTCGCGCCGGTGACGGACGACGCGCCGCAGGTCACAGCAGTGCTCACGCTGGCCAAAGAAGCCCCCAAGCGCCCGCGCCGTGGCCGTCGCGCCCAGCCCGCCCCCGCGCAAGAGCTGCCCGATGAAGCCGACCTCAGCGATGTGCTGGCGCGCGACAAGGGCGGCAAGCCTGCCAAAGGCGGCAAGGACGACAAAGCCGCTCAGCCCGCCGCTGCCCCCTTCGTGGAGGACGATGACGTGAGGAGTTTGTTCTAGGCCATGTATGTTGACGCCCGCTATGCCAGCAGCTTGATGCGCATCCGCCGCGAAGTTCGCATCCCAGAGAACGCCATCGGCAGCTTTGATGTCATCGTCGGCCAATCGGTCGACATCCGCACGCGCATTGGCCGCGCCATCGTCCCGGCTCGTCACGTCATTATTGAAGCCGCGTCGATCCTCGGCCTGCGCGACCCGAACGCGCTGGCGAATATGCTGCTCGTCAAACCCAACCAGATCGTGAGCCGTCAAACGCCGCTGGCCGGGCGCGACCCCAAGCGCGGCAAGCGCGTCTTCGCCCCCAGCGACGGCCTGATCGTCAGCCTTGACCGCGGCAGCATCATCTTTCAAGAACGACCGGAGCTGATCGACCTTGAGGCCGGCGTGCGCGGCACGATCACGCTCGTCACGGATCGCAAGGTGTACGTCGAGACGGTTGGCTCGCTCGTCACGGGGGTGTGGGGCAACGGGCGCTCGGTGATTGCCACCCTGCGCATGGAGCCGTCCAATGGGATCGACCAACTTCCGACCGAAACGCTCGACCCAGCCTTCAAAGGCGAGATCGTCATCTCGACGCGCCCGCTGACAGCTCAGAGCTTCCACGTGATGAGCGCGCGCGGCTTCGCCGGGGTGATCGCCCCCAGCATGCCTGCCGAGCTGCTGCCGCTGGCCGAGAATGAGCCACGCGCGATCATGCTGACGGAGGGCTTTGGCGTGCCGCGCATGAACAGCGGCGCGCTTGACCTGCTGAAGGAGATGGACGGCTTCCTCGCCACGCTTAACGCCAACAAACCAAGCCGCGCCCACCTGCTGCGCCCTGAGCTGGTCGTCAACCGTGGCAGCGTTGATCAAAGCCTGCGCGCGCCCAACGTGTACGAGCCGCTCAAGGTCAACGCGCGCGTGCGCGTCACCCGTGAGCCGCATCAAGGGCAGGTCGGCAAGGTGCTGGAGCTGCCCAAGCTGCCGCAGCGCTTCGAGAGCGGCCTGCGCGCGCCCGCCGCCCGCCTGCTGCTGCTCAACACCAATGAACAGGTTGTGGTTCCGTTGGCCAATCTGGAACTGATTGGCGGATAATCACGAATCGGGCTAAACTACTTAACGACTGGGAGACGCGCTTAACGGCGTGGCTGCACGCGTGGATGGAGGGGACGTATGTCCAATAGGAACACTGACGACGATTTCCGCTTTGACGATGAGGACGATCTGTTCCGCAGCAACACCTTCGACGACTTCGACGACAACGCGAATCTCGACGATAACCTGCTGGACATCGGCGATGAACCCATCATCCTTGACGAAGACGAAGCCCCACCCCCGCGCGAAGGCGTAAGCCGCACATTCATCATCTTGGCGGTGGTGCTGCTGGTGATCTTGGTCGGCGGTTTCGGCGTGCTGATCGTTGCCCTGCTGCAAGGGCAAGGTGGCAGCCCTGAGCTGAACATCACGCGCACCGCCATCGCCGAGCGCAACGCGACCACCATTGCCCAGCTCGCCACCATCGAAGCGCAGCAGACGGTGAGCTTCATCGAGACGGCCACCGCCATGAGCTTCACCGCGACGCCTTCGCCCACCTTCACCCCGTCACCGACCTTCACGCCGGAGGTGGACTTCACCGCCACCGCGTTAGTCCTCATCGCGCGGCAGACCGAGGACGCGATCAACGCCAACTTGACGGCTACCGCGCTCGCCGTGCAGATCATCAGCACGCCCACCCCCGAGGGCGCGCTCAGCCCGATTGAAGCGGCCAACGCCACCGCTACCGCGATTGCGCTGGGCGCGATTGTGACGCCGATCCCGGTCGACGCTGTGAACCAAACTGCTACCGCGCTGGCCATCCTGTTTGACCCCATCGCGCTGACGGCGCAGGCCAACGCCAACGCGACCGCCATCGCCGCCCTAGAGCCGACGCGCCCGCCGAGCGTGATCACCCCGCCCACCCAGCTGCCTGATACAGGCTTGTTCGACGACCTGAACGCCAACACGATGGGCGCGCTGGCTGTCGTCGCGCTGGGGCTGGTTGGGATCATCGCCTTTGCGCGTCGCGCGCGCAGCCGCGCCTAACCTTATCCCTTTCAGCACAACAGCCCCCATCTCCCGGGGGCTGTTGTTGTTTGGGGCTGGCCGTTTGGCTCATCCGCTGGGGGTGGGGTCTGGCTCATCCAGCGCGGCGATCAACACCGAGAGCGGCACAGGCTCCAGATTGGCAGCGGCCAGCATGTCGATTTGAGTGTCCAGCACCTCCGCCGTCGCGCGGACGGTGTGCTGAAGGTAGATACAGCCGTTGGCGAGGTTGCGCTCGAACAGGCTGAGGATGGCCGCCGCGCAGTCCTGCGGCGCGCAGAGCGTATCGCGCAGGTCAACGCTCCACAGGGCGATGGGCAGGTTGCCCGTGCGCAGGATGGCATCGTACAGGGCGGGCGTGACGATGCCGAGCGGCGGGCGGAAGGCCACAGTCTCGTAGGGTTCGCCCAACGCTTCTTCGAGCGCTTCTTGCCACGGGGTGATCTCCCACCAGACGAGGCGCTGCGCGCTCAGGTCGGTGATGTCGGGGTGGGTGAGCGTGTGATTGCCGAACTCGTGCCCCATGTCGAGCAGGCGGCGGTAGAGGTGCTCATGGGCGAAGGTGGGGCGTTCGATGTTGGCGCGGATGGCGCGGCCCGCTGGGAAGAAGGTGGCCTGCACGCCGCGATCATACAGGATGCGGCCCACCCGCAGCGCGTAGAACTCATCCCACAGGTCGTCAAACGTCAGCGCCACCTGTGGCCGGTCGGTGCGACCGCGCCGGATGATGCGCGCTCGCTGGCCTTGCGCACTGCTCAACGGCAGCAGGTTAAGCGCCAGCGCTGCCATGCCCGCTTGAAGGAACTGTCGCCGTGTAAACATAGTTGATGCCCCCGCCTCGTTTGGAACGCGCTCAGTATATCACGGCGCGCGCGGTTCAAGCTGGTAGCAAGCGCGTGTCACCGTGACGAACTGGTCATTCACCCAGCCCTGTTGATCGTTGAACTGCGCCAGCCACCATGTGCCGTCTGCGTTGGGGCCGAACACGTCAAACTCGCTGCCGAACGGGATGGTGAGCAGCACGCGGCTGCCATCCAACGAGGGTAAGTTGCGCAGGTTGACGTTGAAGTCCGCGGTGGCGCGGCAGGGGTTGGGCAGGGTGGGCGTGGCGGTGGGGGTGGCGGTAGCAAAGCGCACGCGCGTCGGCGTCGGCGTGAAGGTCGGCAGCGGCGTCCGCGTGATCGTCGGCGTGGGGGTGAGCGTGGGCGTCGGTGAGAGCGTCGGCGTGGCGGTGGGGCGTGTGTCCTCCGTTGGGATCTGGGCGATGAGCGCTTGGCGGGTGGCCTCAAGCTGCTGCGGGTTGGGGGTGGGAGCGTTGGCGGCCTGCTGCTGTTGGCCGCCAAACGCGGCAAAGCCTTGAATCAGCGTGTTGAAGTCGTTGTAGACGGCGTCGCGCACAATCGGCGTGATCTGGGTGAGGGCGAGCGGGCGCGCAATCGGCGGGATGCAGCGGGCCACCACCAGATCAAGCAGCAGCTCATCGACGTAGGCGTTTAAGCGCTGGATGAGCTGGGCGGGGTCGCGCCCGTTCGCCTCGACCAGCGCGGCCACGCTCACGCTGCCATCCGCCGCGAAGCGCTCCACGAGTTGGTCACGGTTGAGGCCGGTTTCCTCGCTGATGAGGCCGAAGAAGCGCCCCGTCGCGCGCGAAGCGATTGCCTCGCCGCTGCACGGGTCGAGAAAGTCAGGGGTGACGTTGATCGGCGTGGGCAGGCGAACGAGGTTGGTGCTGCTCTGCTCGATCAACAGCGACACGACATTGAGCGCGAGCGTGGCGAACAGCAGCAAGAGCGCGCTGCCGAGCGTCACAAGGCCGCGCGATTGACGCAGGCGCTGCGGGCGCAGCAGCTCCGCCACCATGATCCCGAGGTGGGCGATCACCAGCGGCAGCACCACCAACAGCGTGAGCTGCTCTTGCAGGTCAAAGCGCGCGTCGCTGAGATTATCAACCGTCAGCCCGACGAGCAGCGTCGTCGTCGTCAAGAAGAGCAGCAGCGTTTCAACCCAGCGGATGCGCTTGTGGCGCAGCACGGTGCGCACGACGTTGTTGACGAGCAGCAGCAGGGCGCACACCGCCCCAACCAGAAAGAGAAGCAGTCCCACCTGTCCACCCTATCGGCTGATTTCACCGTATCATACGACCAAAGTGTAAAGACGGCGTGAGAATGTTGGCGGTAGATCGCCGAGGGCTGCGGGGTGAGGCCTCTTGCAGGTGAGGGACGCTTCGCTTCCCGCTTACGTTGCAGGTAGGCCTCATCCCCCCAACGCGACGAGCACGAAGCGCATGCTCACCAGCAGCAAAAACAGCCCAAACGCGCGGCGCACCGTCTTGGCGGGCAGCCCCAGCGTCACCCGCGCCCCGAACAGCGCCCCGACGGCCACCGCCACCGCCAGCGGGATCACCACGCTGAAGTCCACCTGCCCCTCCAGCCAGTAGCGATAGGCCGAGGGCGCGGTCACCGGCAGCAGCAGCGCCCCTAAGGATGTGCCCGTCGCCAGCTTGTGGTCAAAGCCTAGGATGAGCGTGAGGCCGGTGATGATGATAACACCGCCGCCGATCCCAAACAGGCCGGCGAAGATGCCCGCGACGAAACCAATCGCCGCGCTGAGTAGGATAGTGCGGGTGGCGTCGGGGTCGATGGCGGTGTCCTCGGCCTCCACGCGCGGGGGCATCCCCTGCCGTTCGCGCCACCACTCCAACGGCGCGAGGTAGCGCCAGCCGTTGTAAACGAGGAAGGCTCCATACAGCCCGCTCAAGAGCTGCGGCGATAACCCCAGCGCGATCCCCGCGCCAAACCACGACCCCACCGCCAGCGCCAACCCCACCGCCAGCGCGGGCCGCAGCCGCAGCTTGCCCTTGCGGTAGTACTCGAGGCAGCCGAACACGCCCACCGGCAGCGTCAGCACGACCAGCGACGTCCCATTGGCGGCGATCTGCGTGAACCCGAGCAAGATCACCATGGCGGGCACGAGGATCACCCCGCCTCCCAAGCCAAACATCCCTGCCATCACGCCAGAGAAGGCGCCGATGATTAAAAGCCCAATAAGCACACGCTGCTCCCATTGTTCCCGCTATAAGCCGAGGCTTATAATACTCTCGTTTTGGTCACCTACCTAGAGGTAGCTCACATCATGCATCTGTTCATCATCCGCCACGGTCAATCGCAGAACAACGCCAACCCTGACCTCTCCACCCGCGTTTCTGACCCTGCTCTGACGGAGATCGGCCAAAAGCAAGCGGAAAAATTGGCCGAGTACATCGAAGAACACCAGCACCACTTTGGCTTTACACACCTCTACGCCAGCCCGATGCTGCGCGCGCTTCAGACCGCCGCGCCCATCGCCCGCCGCTTGAACATGCCGGTGCACGTCTGGCCGGATATCTGCGAGTTTGGCGGCGTCTATCTCGACTCAGAGGGCCACCCGCAGGGCATCGCCCAGCCCGGCCTGACGCGCTCCACCATTCTTGAGCATTTCCCCTTCGCCCAACTGCCCGACAGCATCACCGACAACGGCTGGTGGACGATGGTCACCCAGCGCGAGAGCTTCTCCCATGCGGTGATGCGCGTCGTGCGCGTGCATGAGTCGCTCATCCAGCGCATCAACCACGGCGAGCGGATCGCGCTGGTCTCGCATGGGATGTTTATCGACTCGCTGCTCAAAGCCCTGCTGCACAAGCTGCCCACCCAGCCAGAGCAGCTCTACTTCATGCACGGCAACACGGCGGTGACACACATCCAGTTAGAGGCCAAAGCCGACGCTTACTACACGGAAATGATGTTCCACTACATCAACAACCGGATTCACCTCCCCCCCGACCTGTGGACAGCCTGACGCAGCAGCATCAGCAGCAGCGCGCCCCACACCGCCCATGCCACCACCCCCGCCTTGAGCGCCGTCTCCCACAGCGCGGGCGCAAAGGTGAACACCACCTCGGCATCCCCCGCTGGCACGTGCACCGCGCGGAAGTGCACGTCGGCGCGGTAGACCGGCGCGGGCTGGCCGTTGACGGTCGCCGCCCAGCCCGGGTAGTGCGCGTCGCGCAGGATGAGATAGCCGCTGGCGGGGTTCTCGCGCACGGTGACGACGACGCGCGTCGGCTCATAATGCGCGATCTGCACCTGCGCGGGCAGGCGCGGCTGCACAGGCGGCGCATCCGGCGGCAGGTGCAGCGCCGTCAGCGTTGGGTCTGCGGCCAGCGCGATGAGCGCCTCCTCGCTGCCTGCCCACGAGTCGTCAAAGCGCTGAGGGTTAATGGCCATCTCGGCGCGCCACCCCTCCAGCGCGTACAGCTTGATGTCGCTCGAAAGCGCCCGCTGCGCTTGCGCTGGGGCCAGCGGCAGGAACGCCTCGCGCGCAGCGTTGACCCACGCCATGCCCAACACGGCCTCCACCTCGCCGCTGAGCGTCACCACATCCCCTTCTATGCGCTGCGGCTCCGGCAGGCGGTAGATCAACACCCCAAGCTGATCGTCAATCGGCGTATACGTGACGTCGGTGAGGGCACGGCCCGCCATGTCTGCGCGCAAGGCGAGGACTACCACCGCCACATCAGGCCGCCCGATCACCAACACGCGCAGTTCCTCTGCAAGGAAGCGCTGCGGGGCCGTCCACGACGTCACAGGCGGCCAGCGCTGCGCGTCATAGCCCACCCCCTCATGCCACACGTCGTAGATCTTGTCGGTCAGCAGGTGGGTGATCCCTAAGCGCGCCAGCCGATCCCACGCGGGCAGGCACGCCCCGCGACACTCAGGCCGCGCCATCATCTCGCCGATGCGCCCGTCCGCGGTGCGCAGGCTGCCCTCCGGCAGCAGCAGCGCGGTCAACTGCGAGTAGGTCATGGTGGGCAGCAGGCCGCCGCCGTAGCCGTCGGCGCTGTGGATGCCCCACGTCAGCGGTAGATTGCCTGCGAGAATCTCCTGCCGTTTGAGCGCGGTAAACGCCAGTTGGATGGCCTCTTCGCCCAGCCCGGCGGCCTCATAGCGCGCGCGCAGACGGTCGCGGTCGCCCACGTCGAACAGCAGCGCGCTGATGCTCAGCAGGCGCGGCGGCTCGCGCATGGATTCAGCGTAGGCCTGCATCTGATGGGCGGTGAAGCGCCCTTGCAGGTAGACCTCGCGCGGGGCGAGGTCGTTAAAAGGCATCACCAGCGAGGCGGCCAGCAGTTCCACGCTCAACGCGCCCACCGCCAGCCACGCCCAGCGCCGCCACACGCTGAGCGCCAGCGCCGCCGCCGCGATCCCCCACGCGGCCAGCGTCCGCGCCGTCACGTCGGCGCCGCCTGTGATGTCCTCTGGTTGGAGCTGCAGCGCACTCACCCAGCGCGGCAGCAGCGCCAGCCCCGCCAGCCCCGCTATCAGCGCGAAGGGCAGCCAGCGGCGCAGCGGCGCGCGATCAAGCAAGGCAGCCACGCCCAGCCCGCTCAGCAGGGCCGCGCCCAACGCGAACAGCGCCAGCCAACGCGCCGGCACGCGGAACAGGTTAAAGCCCGGCAGCCCCGCCAGCGCCTCGTAGTAGAGGGGGTTGAAGCGCCCCAGCGCGAAGAACAGCCCCACACCCAGCAGCAGCAGCGCCGCGCCGCGCCCGCGCCCGCCGTGCGCCGCGCCGACGACCACCAGCCCCAGCCCCACGAGGCCGATGCCCGCCAGATACTCGGTAAACAGCAGGCCGTCGTAGCTCGGCAGCAGCGCCCGCGCGAGGTAGTGCGGCGGCAGCGAGAAGGCCGTGGCTTGGTCGCGGTTGAAGCCCCCGCCGCCGCGATTGGACATGCCGGTAAGCTCCAACGTGGGGAGGAACTGCGGCAGCGCCAGCAGCAGCGCCCCCCCAGCGATGACCAGCGCCCACAGCAGCGGCAAGAAAACGCGCGTCTGACGTGGCGCTTCACCAGAGGCTAAAGCCTCCGGCTGGGCGGTGCTCCGCCACGCCCACAGCAGCCCCAGCGCCGCGCCGGTCAAGAAGCTGGTCTGCGTGTGGCCGCTGAAGAACTGGACGGCCAGCGCGCCCATCAGCAGCAGCGCATCGCGCGTTTGATCGCGCCAACCGCGCGCGCTCATCAGCCGCAGCCACAGCGCCGCGCACCACGGCAGCCACGCCAGCCCCTGAAGCTGGTTGATCTGCTCGACGCGCGCAGTTAGATAGCCGCCGAACGCGAACGCCAGCGCCGCCGCCAGCGCGGGGAGCCAGCGCCCATCCCCTGTGAGCAAGCGATACAGCCACAGCATCCCCACCGCCGCCCACCAGACGTGCAGCAGCACGCTCACACGAACAGCATCGGGCGCGCTCAAAGGCGTCAGCGGCCAGTTGGGCGGGTAGAACGTCCCCACCTGCGGCTCGGCCAGCAGCGGCGACCCCATGAACAGCTCCGGTGACCAGAGGGGCAGCTCGCCCGCCCGCAGCGCGGCATGGCGCGCGTCCCAGTAGGGGTAGAAAAAGTTGAACGTGTCGCCGCGCGCGAGGATGCGATCCGTCAGCGCAAGTTGATGAAACATCGCCAGCAGCATCGCCGCCAGCGCAGCCGTCAATAGAAAGGGTCGCATTGGTTGTCCCGATACTCGCTCATCACAAAATTGTATCAATCTAGACAAATTCTTTATTTGACACTCAGGTTATCGATTTTTAAATTTTACGTGTCATCGAAAACTTGCATGCAGCGCCAGACATTATCGATCCTAATAACATCTGTGGACATCTTGAGCGTCATTCTCATCCCGTGTGTGATTTGCTACATGCGCGAGAGATTATAGGTTCTGCTTGTATGCCATACGAGGTGTTCTGGTTTGATGACAGCTACACGCTTCTGTATCAACGCTACCAGCCCGGGTTCGATCTGACCGACTTGTATGAAGTGGCGGAAACCAGCGCCACCATGCTCGCCACAGTCGGCCATCCTGTCGACATCATCGTTGAATTAGCGCCAAAAGGGATGCCAAACCTCAACGGTGTGCTGCGCGCAGCACAATACGTCGACAGTATTGTGTCCCCCAACCAACGCCTTGTTGTCGTTGTGAGGGCAAGCAGTTTTATGCGCTCCGTCGTAGAGTTATCGTGCAAAATCGCGCCCAAAGCCACCGAAAAACTCTACTTCGTCGACAC
>JBDNCV010000064.1:0-20329 GCA_046719465.1 Anaerolinea sp. | reverse complement strand
CTGCGGCTGTGACGTGACCGAAAAAGGCGCTGCGCAGCCGCAGCAGCTACCCCTCTCTGCAGGAGAGGGGTGACGGAGCGCAGCGACGTCGGGGTGAGGCCTCATCCCTTACCAGTCCCAGTTGCTCAGCTCGGCCAAGTAGCGATGCGCGGTCAGGTCAAGGTGGATGGGGGACATGCTGGCATAACCACGATGTACCGCCCATAAGTCCGTGCCGAACTCGTCGAAGTAGCCTGCGGGCGGGTCGCCCACGATGCGCACTGCGCCCTCGAGGTGTTCGAGCGCATCGCGGTAGATGCGGATGCCCTGCCGCGTGACGCGAATGCCCTTGGCCACGCCGGCCGGAATGTTCACGTTGAGGATCGTCAGCGGCGGCAGCACTTGATCGAGCACTTTGGCCACGACGATCTTGGCGATGCGAACAGCCTCCGCGTAGTCGGCCACATCATGCGCGTCGCGCCGCGCCAGCGAGAAGGCCACCGCCGGCACGCCGTGGATCGCGCCCTCCAGCGCCGCCGTCACCGTCCCGCTGTAGGTGATATCTTGGGAGAGGTTTTCACCGTTGTTGATCCCGCTCACAATCAAATCAGGTGGGAAGGGCCGCAGCCCCATCGCGCACAGGGCGATACAATCCGCCGGGGAGCCATGCACCGCCAGCGCGGGCATCCCATTGGGAAGCTGCGTCTCCTCAATCGGGATGATGCTGAACAGGGTCTTTTTGTGGCCGGTGGCGCTCTGGTTGAAGGCGGGCGCGGCGATGTCAACATCGCCGAACTCGGTCATTGCCTCGGCCAGCGCTTGGATGCCGGGCGCATCAATGCCGTCGTCGTTCGTCACAAGAATCCGTGTCATAACCTGCCTTCAGTCCATCGATAACAAACCTGCCACGAATCTTAGCACAATTGCACGTATCAGACGCCCCGTTTTCTGCTATGATGACGATTGCGCTGTCCTCACATGTTGTGAAGAAAGTGAGCGTCGTATGCCCGAAGATGCATCATTCCAGACGAGCTACTTGGAAGGCATCAGCAAGTTCCAGGGCGCGCGTGCGAAGGCGTTCTGGCAGGAACTCGCCAACCTCGTGCGCGGCAAATCAACCGAATTGTTGAGCTTTGAAGAGATCCGAACACGCCTGCGCCTCAAAGCGGAGAGCTACCGTGGCTTGCAGGATATCCCACTGGATAAAATCGTCGGCAGCGTGGGGCGCTACAATGACTTCACGCGCGACTTCCTCCCACGCACCAACGAGATGCGCGAACGCTGGTCGCGCGTTTACGCCTCGATCAACAGCATGCAGGGCGTCCCGCCGATCGAGGTCTACAAGGTCGGGGATGTTTACTTCGTGCGCGATGGCAATCACCGCGTCAGCATCGCCAAACAGAACGGCGACAAGACCATCCAAGCCCACGTGACCGAGCTGCCCACCAGCGTTCACCTCAGCCCCGACATGACGGAGGATGATCTGAACGCCGCCACGAGCTACGCGGTGTTCCTCGACGAGACCAACCTTGACCAGACGCGCCCCTACCACGTCCCCATCAACCTGTCGGAAGCCTCACGCTACCCTGAACTGATGGGGCACATCTACCTGCACGCGCAGGTGCTCGAGCGCACCCTCGGCCAACCCGTCACCATGGCACAAGCCGCGGCTGATTGGTACGACAACGTTTACCGACCGGCCGTGACGCTCATCCGCAAGTACAACATCCTCGGCCTGACCGGCGACAAACGCCGCACCGAAGCCGATATGTACCTGTGGATGATCGACCATCTGCGCGAGGCGCGCAACCAATACGGTGATGAGACCAGCACGCGCAAGTTCAGCGATGCGCTGGTGGACTATTTGAAGGAGCGCAAAATTGCCATCCCGCGCGAGCTGCTGCAAGAGGACGATGAAAGCGTTATCCTGAGCAAATCGCAGGTGCAGCGCAAGCTTGAAGAAGAACGGCAGCGCCTCGCCGCGCTGGCGGATGTGCCGCCGTCCTCTGGTGCGCTGAACGAGCCGTAGGCTTAGGCGCGCGTGGCCGCCTCCATCAGCGCGGTGAGGCGGTCGGCCATGCTGGCTGGGTCAGGGTGGATGCCCTCTTGCAGCAGCGCCGTCTCAAACACCTGCTCGATCACCGTGTCGATGAGCGGGTCGTCGGGCTGCGCCGCGATGCGATGCGCGAGGTTGTGCATCAGCGGGTGGCGTGGGTTCAGCTCCAGCGTTTTGACCGGCAGTTCATAGTCACGATCCATCAACCGGTTGATGCGGAACATGTGGCGGCTGCCACCGCCATCGGTGCTGACGAGCCGCGCGGGGCTGCCGACCAGCGTTTTGCTCTCCTGCACGCCCTTCACGCGGTCACCTAACACGCGCTTCACCCGTTCGATCAAGGTTTCAACGCTTTGCTCGGCCAGCGCCTCCGGCTGTGACTCCGCCGCTTGGAGCGTGCCGATGTTGGAGAGGTCAATGCTGGCATCGTCCACGCTGACGAGCTTGGCATCCTTGTAATGCGTCAGGCCCATCGGCAGCAGCGCATCCACCGGATCACAGAAGTACAGCACCTCGATCCCGCGCTGGCGGAAGGCGTCCAGATGAGGGCTGCGACGGGCGCTTTGGAAGTCGTCGGCCACGACAAAGTAGATGTCTTTCTGGTTCTCAACCATGCGCGCCACATACTCCGACAGCGTGACGTAAGCCGTCTGGCTGTCCTCGCGGCTGCTGTGGAACAAGAGCAGCTCCATCACGTCGTCGCGGTCTTGCGGGGCCATCACCACGCCCTGTTTGATGAAGCGCCCAAACTCTTTGAAAATCTTGATATAGGCGTCGCGCTCATGGGTGAGCAAGCGCTTGAGGTCGCTCAAGACGCGCTTGGTGAGGGCGCTGCGCAGGTTGGCCATGATGCGGTCGCTCTTGACGCTCTCACGGCTGACGTTCAGCGGCAGGTCTTCGCTGTCCACCACCCCTTGAATGAACTGTAGATACTCTGGCAGCAGGTCTTTGCAATATTCCTGAATCAAGACCTTGCGCGCGTAGAGCTTGAGGCCCGGCTCGCGCCGCAGGTTGAACAGGGTTTGCTCGCTGCTGCTGGGGATGAACAGTACGCTGTAGTACTGCATCGGCACGTCGGCGCGGATGTGCAGGCGGTGCAGCGGGTCGTTAAAGTCCATCGTCAGGCTCTGGTAGAACTGCTTGTAGTCCTCATCGCTCACGTCTTTGACAGCCTTCCGCCAGATGGCCTGTCGCTCGTTGGCCGGTTCTTCCTCGTTGTTGACGTGGATCGGGAACTCGATGAAGTCGCTGTGGCGCTTGATGATGTTCTTCAGCTTCCACGCTTGCAAGTACTCTTTGGCGTCGTCCTTGAGGGTGATGATGATGTCCGTGCCGCGTTCGGCCTTCTCGGCGGGTTCGATGGTGTAGGTCGTGCCGCCGGTCGCCTCCCATGCGACGGCCTGCGCGTCCGGCTTATATGACCGCGAGACCACGCGCACCTTATCTGCCACCATGAACACGCTGTAAAAGCCAACGCCAAACTGCCCGATGATGTTCTGGGCGGCTTCGGCGTTGGGCGCATCCTTCACCGCTTGGATGAACTGCTTGGCCCCGCTGCGAGCAATCGTGCCGAGGTTCTCGCGGATTTCTTCCTCCGTCATGCCGATGCCGCTGTCGCTGATCGTCAGCGTGCCCGCCGCTTCGTCCGCCACCACGTCAATCGAGAGTTCAGCGTCGGGGTCGAGCACGTTGGTGTTGGTGAGCAGCTCAAACTGCATCCGGTTGAGCGCATCGCTGGCGTTGCTGATAAGTTCTCGCAGGAAGATATCGCGCTCGGTGTAGAGCGAATGAATCAAGATGTCAAGAAGCTGCTGGGTTTCCGCTTGAAACGTATACGCTTGGGACATACTACCCCCATGGTTGAGTCAGAAAATGCACCACTGGCTGTTTTAGCACAGCCGCGTAAGAAGAAAATAAACGTCCACGCGCGGGGGCTACTTCAAACCGCTTGAGACGAAGCTGTTGACGAACTGCTTTTGGAACAGTAGGAACAAAACGATCAACGGCGAGATGACCATCAGCGTGCCCGCCATCAGCAGGCCATAGGCTGCGCCCGTATCCGAGGTGGTGAACAATTGATTGAGGCCAACGGTCAGCGGGCGCACTTCAGGGGAGCGGGTGATCACCAGCGGCCACAGCAGCTCGTTCCAGTGGCTGCTCACACTGACGATGGAGAAGGCCAACAGCGCTGGAATCGAAAGCGGGATGTAGACGCGCCACAAAATCTGAAACAGGTTAGCGCCGTCGATGCGCGCGGCTTCCTCCAACTCAATCGGCACATCTCGAAAGGCTTGGCGCATCAACAGCGTGCCAAACGCCGACGCCCAATACGGGATCATCATCGCCACATGGGTATCGTACAAGCCAAGCTGGCGGATGGTGGCAAAGTTTTGCACCAGCAGCACCCCTGCCGGAATCATGAGTTGGAGCAGAATGGCGTACAGCAGCACCTCGCGCCCCCAAAAGCGCATCCGCGCGAAGGCATAGCCCGCGAACGTCACCGTGAACCACTGCACCACCAGCGTCCCCACGACGAAGATGATGCTCGACAAGTAGTGCGCTCCCCACGGCGCAATCAACAGCGCGCGTTCATAATTTTCGAGCGTAAACTGCGGCAGCATCAGCCCCGTATCGCCCAGCGGGGCCAGCGCCCACATCAACGTGTCTTGTGTCAGCGGGCGGTTGGGCGGGCGCAGGCTCATGAAGAAGCTGGCGATCAACGGCAGCAGCCACACAAAAGCGATAAGCACGGTGAGCACATCGGCCACAACGCTCCAGCCATTGCGCCGCCGATGGGGTATCGTGTCAGCGTTCATCGTCGCGCCCTCTCTCCAACAAGAAGAAGTTGCTCACGGTGAAGATGAGCAGCGTCAGCGCCAACACAACCGACATGGCGTTGATGTAGCCCCAGTTGCGCCGTTCGCCAATGTTCTGAAAGATGAAATACAACAGCAGGTTGCCGCGATCCGCTGGCTGCCCCATGCCCAGCGCTCCCAACTGCTCGACCGTCTGAAAGCTGAACGTCAACGCGACCACCAGCACAAACAGCAGCGTGCGGCGCAGCAGCGGCAGCGTCAAATAGCGGAGCTGCTGCCAATAGCCCGCGCCATCCAGCTCCGCAGATTCATAAATGTCCTGCGGGATGGCCTGCAAGCCTGCCAAGAAAAACAGCATGTGGTAGCCCGCCTGTTTCCAGATGTCCACCATGATGATCGACCACAGCACCGTGTTGGGGTTGCCCAGCCAGTTGTTCGTAGGTATGCCAAGCCCACGTAGGGCCGTGTTGATGAGGCCGACGGTGTCTGCATACAAAAACGCCCAGATGCTGGCCGCGCCGATGAGCGGCAGCAGCGAAGGATAAAAGACCGCAAAGCGCCACGCACCCAGCGCGCGAATGCGCCGATTGAGCAGCAGCGCCATGCCTAAGCCAATCGGCACGCTGATGCCCACAGTGGCCACCGAAAAGGCGAAGGTGTTGCTCAAAATCTGCGTGAAGCGCGCCCCCAAGTGATGCTGTGGGTTGAAGAGCGACACGTAGTTATCTAGCCCGACGAACGTCGGTTCATCGCGTGCCATGCGCGGCGGCTGGTACAGACTGTCATGCACGGTGCGCGCCGCGGGCAGCAGCGTAAACGTGAACACGCCCAGCAGCGTGGGCGCGATGAGCAGGTATGGCAACAGCAGCCGCATGACCCGCGTGAGCAGGGGGACGGCTTGCAAGGTAGGCCCTTGCACCGTGCTGAGCGTGGATGGTGTCGTCATCGCAACAGAAGAACGCGCACAGGCAGGCAAGCCCCCTGTGCGCGTTTGGCTTGGTTAGCGGTAGTCTGCAAGCAGGTTGTCGATCTGCGCCTGCGCGTTGGCCAGCAGCGCTTCGGCCTCGCTCAGCGGGACAGCGCCTGAGATGATCTGGCTCAAGGTGCTGTTGATGATGCCCTGAATGTCAATCGTGCGATAGGATGAGAACTCTTTCCCGGCGGTCGCCAGTTGATCGCGCGCCACGGCGTACTGCGGGAACTGCTCCACTCGGCTCTTGAGCGGGTCTAGCTCCCACGCTGAGATGCGGGCGGCAATGTAGCCGGTGCGCGCGCCCCAGTCTGACTGCACTTCGGGCGACGCGAGGAACTGCACCCACTTCCAAGCGGCTTCCAGCTCCGCCTCAGAACGCGGATTGTCCGGCGTGTCGAAGATGTAGAGGTTGCCACCGCCCGTGGGCGCGCCATAGCCCGTGCCATCAGGCCCGGCCGGCCCGCTCGGCAGGAAGGCCGTGCCCACCGTGAACGGCGCGTTGTTCAAAATCGTGGTGAGGCTGCCGGTCGTGTGGTAGATCATCGCGGCTTGACCGGCGATGAAAGCGCTCGGCGTATCGCCCCATGCCGTGCCGCCCGCAGGCATCACCGGATCAACCGTCCCCAGCTCCGTCAGCGCAGTGACGGCGGCCAGCACCTCCGGCGTGTTGAATGGAACCTCAGCGGGATTCTCGCTGACGATGTTACGCCCGTGCGCAATAGCGAAGCTCTGGAACATCCAGATAGGGAAGGTTCCTTGCACCGGGATCATCAAGCCCCAGCGGCTCCCGTCTGGCTCAGTCAGCGCAGCGGCCACCGCGCGCAGCTCTTCCAAATTGGTGGGGACTTCCAGCCCTTTTTCAGCCAACAAATCGGCATTGTAGAACATGATGGGGGTGCTGCGCTGGAACGGGATGCTCCAGATCGTGCCTTCTTCGTCCACGCTGTTCAGCCACATGGCGGGGAAGAAGTCGTCCACGAAGCCCTCGGGGTCATCGAGGGTGGCGATGAAGTCATCCAGCGGCACAATGACGCCTTCCTCGATAAAGCTGAAGAGGTCAATCGTGAGCATCACCGCGACATCAGGCCCCTTGCCGCCGCCTGCAATCTCGGTGTTGATGGTGTCGCGCGTTTGAGTGTAGGTTCCCGTGTACACGGGGTTGATCACGATGCCCGGGTTCTGCGCCATGAACTGATCAGCGTATTCCTGAATGATAGCGTTGATGGGGGCATCCACAGCAGTGGGGTAATAGAAATCAATGGTGATGGTTTCTTGAGCAGCACTGAACATCAGCGACCCGGCCAACAGCGCTGAAGCAGCCAACCAACGAACAGAACGTACCATAACGCACAGCCTCCCTTAAATTAGCGATCAATGGTTGCGTTGTTGGGAAATATACTAACGAACGCTGGGCTTTTTTTAGTTAACAATGTGTTAAGCTTCTGTATGATTCTTTGACCTCAATCCCGCCGCAGCAGCCGCGCCGTCACATGCAGCAGCCCCCACGTGATGAGCGCAGGCAGCAGAATCGGCAGCACGAAGTCCACCAGCAGCACCAGCCCATAATCCGGCGCGATGGTCGTCCGCCCGATCTGCTGAGGGCGCAGGCTCGGCAAGCGCGCCAGCAGGTTGATCAGCACGACGTAAGCCGCCCCCAGCGCCACCGATAGGCTGATGGCGGTGTTGCGATACGGCACGACCGCGCCGACGAACACCCCGATCATGCCGATCATGATCGGCTCCAGCATGATCCGCAGCAGCGCCACCGCCAACCCTCCAACCACTGCAACAGAGGTCAACAGCGGCGACCCAGTGCCTTCCCACACCGGCGACATGGTCGAGTACAAGGCCGGCGGGGCGGCCAGCGCCACACCATAGACGATCAACACCCAGTCGTCCATGCGCCGCCAGAAGGCCGCCGCCACCTTCCCCAGCAGAATCTGCTCCAAGCTCATTGGTGTAGCCATCAGCAAGGTGAGGGTGTTGTCGCGCCGTTCCTCCTGCATCATCGCCGCGCTGCGCACGGCCACCTCGATCAAAATGTGCGCGTACCACAGCGTCATCACCGGCAGCACCACAAACGACACAATCAAGAACACAAGCGCAAAGTGCAGCGCGTCGAGGAACAACACCCCGCCGATGAGCACTACCGTCCAGCCCAGCATGATCCGCAGCACGGGCATCAGCTCTGGCGGCAGCGTGCGCCAATACAGCCCCAAGTGCCGCCGCACAATCGGATTGGTAGAGCGCGACCAGAACGGCAGGCGTTCTGCTGCGGGTTCAACCGGGGTTAAACGCGAGTGGATGCGGTCAGTGCGAATGGTCATAACAACTCACCATCATTTTTCTTTCAATTATATGCCCCCCAGCGCCGTTTGGAGTAGGGAGCGCGGTCTGCGCAGGGGCGCGGCCTGCCGCGTCCAGAGGTGAAGAGGGCGGACGGGGCAGGCTTTGTCCCTACTCATGATCTTTTTACCCATTTTGTGGGCGCTTTTTTACCTATCTGCCCATAACATGAACGGGACAACGAGACACAGACGGAGCCTATGGCAGAACTACTGGGACAGATCATCGCATTGGCCGAAGACATCATCGTAGCGGGCGGCTACATAGGCATCCTATTTGTCATGTTTGCTGAGGCGCTCTTTCCGCCCATCCCCAGCGAGCTGTTCATGCCCTTCAGCGGCTACTTGGCGGCGCAGGGGCGCTTAAACCCCATCGGCGTGTGGCTGGCCAGCGCGACGGGGTCGCTGCTGGGGGCGCTTGTGGTCTACCATATCGCACGCGCTGCCGGGGATACTTTCCTACGGCGTTTTCTACGCTCGTATGGGCGTTGGTTTGGCATCGGCGAGGCGCAGTACGACCGCGTGCTGGGCATCTTTCAGCGCTATGGTGAGTGGATGGTGCTGGCGGGGCGGGTGATCCCGGTTGTGCGCGGGCTGATTTCAATTCCAGCGGGGGCTTATCGCATGCCGCGCCTGCGCTTCATCGTGTATACCTTCGTCGGCGCGTCGGGCTGGAGCGGCACGCTGACGCTGGCGGGCTACTGGCTGGGCGAGCGCTGGGGCGAGATCACGGCGCTGGTGCGGCCCCTTACTGGTGTGTTCGGCGCGGGGCTGCTGCTGCTGGCGGCGCTGGTCGTGGTGGCCATGCTGCTTCGCCAACGCCGCCGCGCCGCTGCTACAGTTGAAAGTCCCCGTTGACGTACACCACTTTCTGAGTGTAATCCTCGACGTATTCCAGCAGGCGGGCGTGGGTCTGCTTCCACTCGTCACTGCGCAGGATGGCGCGCATCGTCGGCAGATCTTCGGCGTGGGCTTCGGCCATAATGCGAGGCTGGGACGGATCATGCGTATAGACGGAGAACCACGCCCCCAACACGCGCAGCCCCATGCGCGTCGTCGCCGGAACCCACTCCCGCATCACAAACTCGAAGTACTCTTGATCTTTGCCGTACTGGATGTTCCAGTTCATGATGAGCTTGACTGGGGTTTTCTCAGGCAGCATAACCGCTCCTAATTGCTCTTAAACTGCGGGGCGAGCAGGACGACTTGCGGTTGCTCGGGCAGCGTGCTAATGCCCACGCGGAGCGTCTCCTCCTCTTGCACACGGCTGACGCCCATCGCCTTCAGAAAGCGATCGATCGGCTCCAGCTCAACAGTGAGGCCGGGCAGCGCGTAGTGCATCGGCAGGATGTAGGTCGGCTCGATCAACCCGATCAGCTCAGCCGCAACCGGCGCTTTCATCCCATGCCCGCCGCCTACCGGGATCATCAGCACGTGCACTTCGCCAATCTCTTGAATCACGCTCTGATCGGGCACGTGCGCCAGATCGCCCAAGTGCAGCGCGGTGAGACCGGTCGGATATTCAAACTTGAACGCAACGTTGAGCCGTCCACTCTCGACGTCATGCATCGCAATACCATAGATAAAAGTGCCGCCGATCTCATATTCGCCCGGGCCGGTTAGGATGTAGTTCGCGCCCTTGACGTTCTCAGCGGCGTTGTGGCCGGGCCGGTTGTGGCTGATGGTGACCACGTCGCTTTTCCAGCGCTGCGGCGGCAGACCTAAGCTGTCACTGTAGGGGTCGGTTAAGATGGTCGTCTGGCCTCGTTCGCTCAGCCGAAAGCAGCTATGGCCGTACCAGTTGATGTCCAAAATAGGCTGTCCTTGTGTGCGCTCAACGCTGTTCTTATGGCAAGTCAGTATACAAAAAAACAGACCAATAGTAAACAGACTGCACGACAGTTTTAGAACAAATGATCAACTTGCCGCGCTGTAAGCCAGCCCTCTAGCGCCCAACGCCTGCGCAAATGCCCCCGCGGAGGGGAAGCGATCTGAGGCTTCTTTGGCCATCCCGCGCAGCAGCGCGTCTTCCACCACCTGCGGCGCACTGGGCAGCGCAAGGCGCAGCGGCGGCGGGGGCTGCTGCAGATGGGCAAACATCACATGGGCCGGTGAGCCGGTGAAGGGGCGCGTGCCTGTCAGCATCTCATAGGTGATCACCGCCAGCGCGTAGACATCGGCACGATGGTCGATCTGCGGCGCTTCTCGAATTTGCTCGGGGGCCATGTACTCGATCGTGCCGATAGCGCCTGTGTGGGTGATTCTGGTAGCTGCCGTGCTCTTGGCAATGCCAAAGTCCATCAGCTTGATGCGCCACGGCAGGTCAAGGTTCACCATGAGATTAGACGGCTTCAGGTCACGATGCACCAGCCCGCAGCTGTGCACGTAATCGAGCGCGTCGGCCAGCCGTTCGACCAGCAGCGTCACCGTCTCAAGCGGGAGTGGGCTGTGCTTTTTCAAGAAGCTGTACAAATTCATCCCCTCGATCAATTCCATCACCATGTAGAAACAATGCCGCTGTTCGCCATACGTATGGACCGTGACGATGTTAGGATGACGCAGACGACTTGTCAGCTCGGCTTCTCGTGTGAAGCGCTCGAACAGTTCAGTCGGCAGCTCATCATATCGAGTCAGCACTTTGACCGCATAGAGGCTGCCCTCGCGCTCAGCGCGGTAAACCTCGGCCATGCCACCGCTGCCGACTAAGTCAAGCAGGCGATAAGCGCCCAACTGCGCCCCGCTCATGGCTCCGCGCCGCTGGGCAGGAAGCTGTGGCGCAGTTTGCTCGAGCTGGTCAAGGCTGAAGCGCAGCCCAAACAGCCGCCGATCCACCCAATGCCGCACAGCTTGCCGCGCGGGGTTGAACAGCCCCAACGCCAAACCGACTGCCAGCAGCATCACCAACTCTGGGTGTTGATTGCCCAACAGGCGCTGCAAGCCATATGCCACCAGCAAGAAGGCCAACGCGACCAGCGCGCTGGCCCCGCTGTACACCAGCGACCGGTTGACCACCAGATCAATGTTCCATAAGCGCGCCCGCAGAATCGCCATGCCTAAGCCCAGCGCAATCGACATGCGCGCCAACATGTGCAGCCCCACAGCGACGAACATCGTCCACAGGCTGAGATGTGTGTAAACACTGCGATCAGGCGCGGTGAAGGGGTGCGCTGTTTCAGGCAGCGCCGCGCTCGACCACGCCGCGACTTCCAACGCCATGCCAACGGTGATGCCCATCAAGGCAAATTTTGTTTGCTGGCGCTGCAGCGGCGAAGCATGCTGCCGGTAGCGCTGAACCTGCCCGATCAGCACCAATGCCGCAAGGCTCATCATGCCCACCGTCGCCAGCCCGTAGACCTCCATCACGGGAACCCCTGCGCTGAGATCGAGCGCGACCACTTGCAGCGGCAGCGTCACTAGGAAGAAGGGGATGCTGGCAAGCGTCGTAAAGCGCGTCCAACGAGGGACGTGCCGTCCGTCAGGGAACACATTCGAAGGGATAATCAAAAAACAAAAACCGATCGTGATCACCACTGCGCCCAGCCACGGGTCAAGCTGGGCGATGGCGTAGGACAAACTCACGCCGATCATGAAGAGCGTCAAGCTGATGAGATAGGCCATTGGCTCATCGGCACGGCGTGCCACAATCACCAGCGCAATCACGCTGCACACGATGACAACAGCGACTTCCCAGCCCACAAGCCACAGCGCCACCGCTTCCAGCGTGAGATCGAGATGCAGCAGCAGCGGGGCGTAAGGGGTGTAGCGCGGTGACGTCAGCACCGATTGATAGTAGTCCACAGCGCCAGCTGAAAACAGCACTAGCCCTGCCAGCACAACCGCGCCCCACAGCGCATAACGTGCCATCAGCAGCGGATGAACAGCTAATTTCCGCAGAACCTGTTTCAACTGGTTCATCTCTGAGACTTCACAGCCAACACCAGCAATTAGAGTATAACAAGCATCCGCCCGTGTCGGCACAGTGTTGGGTAGAACTCACCGTCACAGCGGGGAGGGAGCACGTTGGTCGGCTACGGCCCCAGCGCACGGCGCAGCGCGGCGTCCGTCGCGGTGATCATGTGGTCGAAGGTGAAGCGCTCCATGCCTTCGCCGGTGCGCTGCGCAAGCCGTTCACGCTGGCCGGGCGCGAATGCCACCCGCAGCGCTTCCACCAGCGCGTCGAGATCACCATAGGGCACGAGCAGGCCGTTCACGTTGTGCTGCACTACCTCGACGTTGCCGCCGCGCGCGCTGGCGATCAGCGGTGTGCCCACGCGCAGGCTTTCAAGCAGGGTGTGCGCCAGCCCCTCATAACCGCTGTACAGCGCAAAGTAATCCGCCGCCTGCATGTAGACGTAGAGCAGCTCCCGCGGGAGCTGCCCCAAGAACTGCACGCGCTCGCCCAGCGGGGCTGCCAGCGCTTGCAGACGCGGCAGGTCGTCGCCCTCGCCCGCCACAAGCAGGCGCACCTCCGGCAGATGGCGCAGCGCGGCGATCAAATGGTCGATCCCTTTCCACGGCTGCAAGCGCGCCGCCGTCAGCAGCAGCGGCCCCGCCCCCAACCCCAACTGAGCACGCGCCTCGGCTTGGGTGAGGGCAGCGCCCGTGTAGGGCGGCAGCGCGTTGTAGATGACCTGCACGCGGGCCGGATCCACCCCCCAGCCGATGACCATCCGGCGCAGATACTCGCTGGGCGTGATGATGAGGGTCATGGCTTGCGCTTGGGCGCTGCGGGCGCGGCGCGCAGCCTCCACAGTGGGTGAAGCGGGCATCGTCTGAAAGGTATTGATGTCGGTCTCCGGCGCGACCCACCCCCTGCGGATGGCGCGCTCCCACGCCACATCGCCGACCACTTTCAACACGCGCGGCACGTCTGGCCGCGTGCGCCAGCGCGTCACCAGCGGCAGGTCAATCGTGTGCGCATAGACCAAGCTCGCCCAGCGCAGATGCTGCCACGCCTGCGCGGCGTAACGGCTGTAGCGCAGCGGCAGCGCCCCCCGCGGGATGCGCGTCACTGGATAGGGGTAATCACCGCCGCCTGCGCCAAAGGTCAGCACGCGCACCTCCCATCCGCGGGCTTGCAGCGCTGGCAGCGCCTGATGCAAATACGTCGCAGGGCCGCCCGGCTCGGGGTGGAAGATGCCGCTGGCGACAAACAGGCGCATCATCTAGCCTCCTCCATCAACCACGCGAGCGCCGCGTCTGCCTCATCGGGCAAAAACACGTGGAAGCGATCCTGCCTGCGCCCGATCAGCGTGTGGATGACGCGAATCGTCTTGACAACAGGCAGGTCACGCTCAATCACCGCCACGCGCACCGGCGGGCGCTGTGGGCTGCGCCGTTCCACCATGCGAATCGCACTCAGCACCTCAAACACGCCAACTTCTTCGTCCTTGTTTCGCATGTCCGCCAGCACACACAACTTGCCCTGCGCCTGCTCCGTGATCTGCGCGACGTGCTCCATGAAGCTAGCGAAGCTCGATTCCCCGTGGGGGACAAAGCGGAAGCAGTGCACACCATGTTCGAGTGTGTATTCATAGGCATTCACTATTTGCTTGCTTTCAGTTCAGGTGGTTGAGTGCATGCAGCGCTGTGTTGGATGCGCGTCATTCATGCTTAGCAGCTCGCGTGGGGCAAGATGAAGCTGAACTCGCTGCCGACGCCAACCTCTGACACTACATCCACCTCACCGCCGAGCTTATCTACGATGCGCTTGACAATCGACAAACCTAGCCCATGCCCCTCCGCACGGGATTTTTCAAGGCGCTCAAACGGGATAAACAAGCGATCCAGCTTGTCAGGGGCGAGGCCGCGGCCATTATCGCGCACGAAGAAGCGCACGCGCCCGTCACCGGTCATCTCCCCGCCCACCACCACATGGGGGGGCGTGCCGCCATACTTCATCGCGTTGCTGATGTAGTTGACCCACACCTGCTCCACCCACGGGGCATAGCCTAACGCGACTGGGATCTCTTGCTCGTTGGCGATCTCGATGATGGCGCTGTACTGGCTAATCATGAAGCGCAAGCGCGTAAGCGCCTCGCGCAGGATGCGCGGCGTGTCAATTGGCTCGAGTTTAATCTCGCTGCGGCGCATCTGCGCCAGCAGCATCAGCTCGTCGATGATGCTCACCATTTTGGTAGCCGTGTGGCCGATGATCTGGAGCGACTCTTTGACCTGCTCCACTTCCATCGCTTCATAGTCCGATTCCAGCAGGTTAGAGAAGCCAACCAACACCGAAAGCGGGCTTTTGAGGTCATGGGCGACGGTATGCGCGAAGGCGTCCAGCTCGGCGTTGCTCTCGCGCAGGGCTTCCTCGGCCTCTTTGCGCGCGGTGATGTCCGTGATGATGCTGAAGGTGCCTTGAAACCGCCCCTCACGATCTTGCACGGGCGCGGCGCTGATGAGCGCGTACCACTCGCTGCCGTCGCGGCGCACCAGCTTGGCCTCGTAGATGCTGCTCTCGCCCGCGCGGCGGAGCTGCCCCTGATGGCGCATGACCCCACGGCTGGAGGGGTGCAAAATCAGCAGGATGTTGCTGGCCAGCAGCTCTTCTCGGCTGTAGCCGACCAGCTCACAAAATTTGTCGTTCACGAACACAAATTGATCGTTAGGGCTTTGGACGCAAATCCCCTGCGGCACGACGTCAATCAAGCGGTTGAAGCGCGACTCGCTCCCGCGCAGCGATGTTTCAATTTGCAGCGTCACGGTGACATCGGTAATCGTGGCATGAAGCAACCGCTGCCCATCCCACTGCACCGGCACGAACTCAATCTCTACGTCGCGCAGGCTGTTATCGGCGAGGCGATGCTTGAACACCCCCCCGGGGAAGGCATCCTGCATAGCGGCCAACATCGCGCCGCGCATGACCTCAGCAGGCTGGGGGCTGAGCTGCGACACGTCCATCGCGCGCATCTGATCAAGGTGATAGCCGTAGTAAGCGCAAGCGGCCATGTTCGCGTCGACGATCTCACCGGTGCGAGGATTTAGCAGCAGCGCCACCGAGCGGTTGCTGTCGAACAAGACACGATAGAGTGCTTCATTACCTGTCATGACCACAACTCTGAACCTCGGCCAGCAGTCCTATGTAGTATGCGAGTTGTATGAATGCTGTTACGAATTGTAACTCAAAAGCCTTCATTTCGCGCGAGTCTGTGTAAAATAGCCTTTGGGTAGGCTTTCCACGAGCGACAGCACAGGAGAAGCAGACGATGAGACGATGGCTTGGGCTGGCAGCGCTGACAGTCGCAATCGCAGTGGCCGTGACGGGGTGCGGCGGCGATGCGCCCCCCACGGGTGATGTGTCGGATGCGCCCGCCAGCGTCAGTTGGAATCGTGACCCGCTGGCGGTGGTGTTCCGCGCGCACGTCACCGGCGGCAACCCGCCTGCCTATGTGCGCGACAACACCATCCCCGAGTGCACGCTCTATGGTGATGGCCGCGTCGTGTTCCTGCGCAGCAACCCGCGCACCGGTGACTATGAAATCCTGTTCGACCGCGTGGACGACCGCACGATTGAGGCGTTTGTCTACGATCTGATCGTCCAATTCCGGCTCTACACGTATGATTCTGGCCTCGCGCGCCAAGCCCCCACCGCCGAGCAGCCCGTGTATGAGCAAATCATCCTCAACGTCAACGACACCAACCACGTGACCGATTTCTTCGCCGATTGGCCCGGCTCGTACTTCTCCGACGTGGTGGAGCGCTGCCGCAAGCTGGCCGCTGCGCCCCGCCTGTTCCGCCCCGTGGGGGTGTGGGTTGCTGCGTATCAGGTTCCGCTTGACCTCATGCGCCCCTACCAGATCTGGGATCCGTCCGCAGGGGGCTTCAGCTTGGAGGGGTTAGCCCTTGAGGGTGGCAAGCGCTGGGTAGAGGGAGGCCTAGCCGAGTACTTCTGGAATCAGGTCATCGTCTCGCCCATCCCATCATGGTTCATCGAGGGGAGTTTGTCGTTCGCCCTGTCGGTGCAAGCGCCGGGCATCACGCTAGATGCGCCCGCCGCCCCTGCCCAGTGATTCATCGCTGACTCATCCAGCAGTCATACAGTGACGTCAAAAGATAGCCGCAGGATGAGCATGGCCGATACCACACGTTTCTATGATCAACTGCCCAGCGTTGACCGTCTGACTGACATCGTCAACGACCGTATCTACCATGAAGTGCCCAACGACTGGCTGATCGCCATTACCGACGTGCGCGGCTCGACCAAAGCCATCGAAGAAGGGCGCTACAAAGAAGTGAACGGGCTGGCCGCGGCCAGCATCACCGCGCTGCTGAACGCCGTGCCGCAGGGGATCGAAATCCCGTTTGTGTTCGGCGGGGACGGTGCGACTATCGTCTTCCCTGAGGTGATGCGCGCCGCGGCGGTTGATGCGCTGATCGCCACGCAGCGCCTCGCGCGCGATCTGTTCAACCTCGACCTGCGCATCGGCATTGTGCCGGTGGCGGATGTGCGCGCGGCGGGCTATGGCGTGCGCGTGGCGCGGCTGCGCTTCTCCGAGAACTTCAGCCAAGCGATCTTCACCGGTGGCGGCTTGAGCTACGCCGACAAGATGATCAAAGACCCTGCTGTGCAAGACAAGTACCTGATAGAGGACGACGGCCAGCCGCACGAAGCCGACTTCAGCGGTTATGAATGCCGTTGGAGCGAGATGCCCAGCGCCTCCGAGGAGACCGTGAGCCTGCTCGTCATGGCGACGGGCCAGAACCAAACCAACCAAATTTACCGCGACGTCATTCTGACGATTGAATCGATCTACGGCGACAGCAGCACGCGCAACCCGATCAACCCTGAGCGCATGACCCCCGCGTGGAAGCTGCGGCTGTTCAGCGTGGAGACGCGCATCCGCCAGCGCACGAGCAGCCTCAAGGAGCGGCTTAAGCTCTTCTTGTGGACGTGGGGCGGCTACCTCCTCTGGAGTTACAAGGACAAAATCTGGGAGCCATACAAGCAGGTCGTCATCAACAGCACCGACCGCGAGAAATTCGACGACGTGCTGCGCATGATCATGGCAGGGACGCCGCTCCAACGCGAGCTGCTCGTCAAATTCCTCGAGAAGCGGCGCGCAGCAGGGGAACTGGTCTACGGCGTGCACGTCTCCTCCCACAGCTTGATGACCTGCCTCGTGTTCGACCGCTTCGGGCGGCAAGTGCACTTCATCGACGGCAGCGGCGGCGGTTATGCGCTGGCCGCGCGCCAGCTGAAAGCCCAGCTCGCCGCGCAGCCCACAAGCGGGGCGAGCAGCACCCCTACGGATGTTGCCGTGTCGTAAGCACAAGGCCTACCGACGACCACCCGGAGGATAAGGGGACGTACAGCAAAAGTCCCCTCTCCACGGGAGAGGGGATTGAGGGGTGAGGCCTCTGCCCAGAACTGGCTGTCAGATTTTCGTTATAGAGCCAGCCTACACTTGATGGTATGCTTAATGGCAAGTACGCCACGCGGGAGACTCTGAAAATCATGGAATCACCGAAGAACACCTCCTCGAGCACGCTGAGCTACGTCCTCGTCGCCATCACTTTCCTTGTGGTCGGGGTGGTGATTGGTGTGAGCGCGGGCAACGTGCTCATCAGCCGCGCCGACGTCGAGGAAGTGGTGCGGGCTGCCCTTGCAGATACGCGCGTCCAGATCGACGACACGGCCATCCAAGCCGCCATCAGCAGCCTCAACTTCGCTGCGGCCGGCGCAGGCGGCGGCATTGACGCAGCAGCGCTCTCACAGGCGGTGACCGCCGCGCTGGAGCAGCAAGCCCGAGACGAAGCCCAACGCGAACGCATCCGCATCGCAGACGACGATCCCTTCCTCGGATCAGAGGACGCACCCATCCTCATGGTGGAATTCAGCGCTTACGCCTGCCCCTTCTGTGGTCGCCACTTCCAGCAGACGCTCGGCCCCCTGCTGGAGAACTACGGCCAGTACATCCGCTATGTGTACCGCGATTATCCTGTGATCCGGCAGGAAGTGTCCTTCCCCGCGGCGATGGCCGCTCAATGCGCGTTTGAGCAGGACAAATTCTGGGAGTTCCACGACCTGCTGTTCCAGAATCAAAACGAGCTGGGGCGCGACCTGTTCATGCGCATCGGGCGCGAGATCAACCTCGATATGGAAGCCTTCACCGCCTGCGTCGACGAAAACCGCTACGAGAACGAAGTCCTCGATGACTACTACGCCGGCGACGCGCTGGGCATCACCGGCACGCCCTCGTTCTACATCAACGGCCAGATCGTCAGCGGGGCGCTGCCGTATGAGCGCTTTGAACGCATTATCCTTGCCGAGCTGAACCGTCTGGGCATCACACCCGACAACTAGGATGAGCAACAACCCCAACCCCGCCGAAGAACCTGCCCTCGTCCTCTCGACGTCGGCGCTGGTGATCGTGATGGTGGCGGCGGTGTTCTTCGCGGTGGGGGTGATCGTCGGCGTGCTGCTCACGCGAGGCGATACCCCCGACGCTCAGACCATCGAACGCATCGTGCGGCGCGTGCTGGCCGATGTCACGCTGGAGCGCCCCGCGGTGGATCGCTTCGCGCTGGTGGGGGATGCCCCCTCGCTGGGGCCAGACGATGCGCCTGTTGTGATCGTCGAGTTCAGCGCCTACGGCTGCCCCTACTGCAAGCGCTTCCACGATGAGACGCTGCCCAGCATCCTCGAGAATTATGGCGACGTCGTGCGCTACGTCTACCGCGACATGCCGACCGTCAACCCACAGGTATCGTTCATGGCGGCGATGGCGGCGCGCTGCGCCCGCGATCAAGGCAAGTTCTGGGAGTATCACACTGCGATCTTTGCCCACCAAGCTGACCTGAGCGAGGCGCGCCTGCGCAGCCTCGCCGCCGATTTGGCGCTCGACGCGGCCGCGTTTGACGACTGCCTGAGCAGCAACCGGCATTATGAGGCGGTCAACCGCGACTTCTTCGACGGGGCGCTGGCAGGCGTGACAACCACCCCCAACTTCTTCATCAACGGCACGCTCTACACCGGCGCACAGCCCTTCAGCTTCTTTCAAGAGATCATCGAGCGCGAGCTGTTCAAGGCTGGCGTGCGCCGCGCGAACTAAGGGCGGGCGGCCACGTCGGCATACGCGGTCGCAGTCAGCGGCCAGCTCGGCAGCGGCTCGATGCTCAGGTCGCTTGTCAAGCCCGACTGCAAGCGGAAGTGCGCGGCGGCGGCGATCATGGCGGCGTTGTCCGTGCAGAGGTTGAGCGGCGGGTAGCGCACCGGCAAATCCGAGGCTTCGCGCATCCGCGCCCGCAGCGTTTGATTGGCGCTTACCCCGCCTGCGATGAAGATCTCCGTCGCGTGATGCGCTCGCGCTGCGCGCACCGTCTTTTCAACGAGGATATCGGCCACGGCTTGCTGAAAGCTGGCGGCGACATCCGCAACGCTCACATCGCTGCGAAGCTGAGCGCGCCGTTCCTCTCCCTTCAGTCGTCCGTCGCGCGCGCTGGCGCTGGGCTGGACGCTTACCTCGCGCATGACAGCCGTCTTGAGGCCGCTAAAGCTGAAGTCGTAGCTGTCATCGCGTTTGGCGCGCGGGAAGGCAAAGGCTGTCGGGTTGCCGGATTGAGCAGCGCGTTCGATGTTGGGGCCGCCCGGGAATGGCAAGTTCAGCAGCCGCCCCACCTTGTCGAATGCTTCGCCCGCTGCGTCGTCCATCGTGCTGCCCAAGCGCTCATAGTCGCCGTGCCCGCGCATCAGGATTAGATCGCTGTGGCCACCGCTGACGATCAACACCACGACGGGGAAGGTCACCTCGCGGAAGGGCTGAACGCACCACAGCGAATAGATGTGGCCCTCAATGTGATGGATGCCCAACAGCGGTTTGCCGCTCATCAGCGCCAAGCCTTTGGCGTAGTTCATCCCCACCAGCAGCGACCCCACCAGCCCCGGGCCGCGCGTGACCGCGACCGCGTCGAGCTGCTCCAAACGCGCATCAGCCGCCGCCAGCGCCTGCTCCACCACAGGGTGGATCGCCTCCACGTGGGCGCGCGATGCCAACTCCGGGAACACGCCGCCGTGCTCGGCGTGCAGCTCCAATTGGCTGGCGACGACGTTAGACAAGATAAACTGACCGTCGCGGACGACCGCCGCCGCTGTCTCGTCACAAGAGGTCTCAATCCCAAGAATGAGGGTCATAGCTGGCCTTTCTCAATCACAAATCAA
>JBDNCV010000063.1:0-20463 GCA_046719465.1 Anaerolinea sp. | reverse complement strand
GACGGCATGACGTTTCTGATGCACAGCGGTCAGCCGCACCTGCGGGATGCGTTCATTCCGGACGTGTCGTTCATCTTCCACGCCAACGTGCCAGCCGAGTGGGACGCGCTGAAGCCGCATCCGGGCGTGCCAGACTTCGCGGTGGAGGTCGTCTCGCCGACGGATCGTCCCGAGGTGTTGAAGGTCAAGCTCGACACGTATCTGAGCAAGGGGACGCGCGAGATGTGGCGGGTGTATCCGACGCTGCTGCTGGTGGAGCGCCACTGGGTGGATGAGACGGGTGAACGCACGCAGACCGTGCGGACGGGTCGGATCGACACGTCGCGCTTCCTGCCGGAGTGGCATATCACCGTTGAGGATGTGTTCCGCTTGCCGGAGTGGATGAAGCAGCAGCTCGGCAAGCTCAGCAGCCCGCCGACCGAGGCGTAGCGCCGCCAGACGCTTAGAGTTGCAGCGCCTCCTCGATGAGCTGAGCGGCGCGGGGCGGCCCGCCAAGCGCGGCCATCTCCGCGGCCAATTGACGGGCGTTCTCCTGCACCCAATCCGCTTCCAGCAGCGCCTTCACCCCATCGCGCAGCATGTTGTTGCGCACGTCGTGGGCGGTCAGGTTCAGACCGACCTTGAGCTGCGCCACGCGCGTCGCTTGGATGCGCTGATCGGCGGCGTGCGGCACGACGATCTGCATCACCCCGTGGACGACGGCGGCGTGCGTGCTGCCCATCCCGCCGTGGTGGATCATCAGTTTGCAGCGCGGCAAAATGTGCCCAAAGGGGACGAACGTCACCAAGCGCGTGCCGCTGGGGAGCGCTCGTTTGAGTTCGGCTTTCTTCTCCTCGCTGATGGGGTTGAAGCCGATGGCCACCACCGGCAGCAAGCCGCGCGCGGCGGCGGCCTGCGCTGCCCAACTGTAAAAGCCGAGGTCGCCGGTGAAGGTCGTCCCGAGGGTGATGAGCGCCAGCGGCTGCTCGGCAGGGATGTCGTCTAGCCATGCGGGGTAGGGGTCGGTTGGGGGGTGGGGCGCGCCGCCGACGAACGCCGTCTGCGGCAGCAGGGTGTGCGACTCGGCTTGATACCAGCGCCGCGTGAAGAACGTCACGTGGAGCAGCGGGCTGACGATGCTGGGGGCCGTTCCCTTGCTGAAATACGCGCCCTCAAGGCCGAACGCATCGCACAGCCGCTGGATGCGCTGTTGGCTGTCGCGGCTGAGGTTGCGCTGAACGGGGAACAGCGCCTGCTCGTCGAGGTTGGCTTGGGCGGGCCAGCCCATCACGATCATCGGCACGTTGAGCGCCTCGGCCGCCAAGGCAGCAGCGCTCAGGAACGGGTCGATCAGCAGCGCGTCGGGCTTGCCGATGCGCTCCGCCAGTGCCAGCAGATCGCGCACGCCTGCCGCCACCAAGTCTTCGCTCAGCCACGTGTCGAGCGCGCGCTTGTAGCGCAGGTTGACCGCTTCCTGCGGCTTCAGCGTGCTGAGGTCAGGCGGCGGAGGGGGTGGCCAAAGCCAACCGGTGTGCTGGATGGGTTCAAACGGCAGGCCGTGCGCAGCGATCACGGGCGCAAGCGACAGCTCGCTCACCCATGTGACGTGGTGGCCGCGCTGGGCGAGTTCCTGCGCGGTGCGGATGAACCCGCCCCAATCGACATGGCTGAACAACGGCGCGGAGACGCACCACAGGCGTTTACTCATGGTGGGCTTCCTCTAACCACGGGGCATGTTGTGCGGGTAACTGGGCGAGCCGCCGATAGTGGCTGGCAGTCTGCCAGCGCTGGCGCGCGGCGGCTGTGTCGCCGTTGTGGGCGGCTAGTCGGCTCTCAACCGTGTGGAGCAGCACAAGCAGACGGCGCGGCTCGGCCTTTAGCAGCGGCTCGCGGATGTTAGCCACCAGCGCGGCGGCCTCGTCTGCCTCGTAGGGCAGCAGGGCATTTGCCAGCTGCAGCGTGATCTCCCACATCTGGAGCTGATGGTCGCTGCGCTGGGCATACGCGAGGGCAGCGCGCAGGCTGTGCCTTCCGGCGGCGTGGTCACCCGCGGCGATCTGCGCATGGCCCAACGCTTGGTAGGCCTCCGCGGCGTCCTCTGGTAGGCGTTCCGGCTGCTGGAGGGCGCTCACGGCCTCGCGCGCGTGCTCAAGCGCCAGCGTCGGGCTGCCGAGGGCAACGTAAGCGGTGCTCATCAGGGCGTGCAGCTGCGCACGGTTGTAGGGTTTCTTGGCGATTTCAGGGGAAGCCGCGGCGGTTTGCAGGAGGGCAAGGGCTTCTTGCGCCTGCCCGCGCGCCAGCAGGCAGCGTGCCAAGCTCATCTGCCCCACATGCGCGACTGGCTCGCTCGCTTGTTCCAGCGCTTTGCGCGCCAGCCCTTCGGCGGCCTCAAGATCGCCGTAGTGATAGTGGACTTTGGACGCAAGGCGCAGCACTGGGCCGCTGAAGATGCTGTCCTTGCTGAGCGCAAGCAGGGCACGCTCGGCCCGCCGCAGCGCGCGCGGCCCCATGCCCAGCTCGGCTTCCAGCGCGGCGATATGAGCCGCCGGCAAGGCTTGCTGGGCTTCGTCGCCGCTTTGTTCTGCCAGTCGCAGCATCTCTTGATAGTCTGCGAGGATGGCGCGCCGCTGGTTCGGGATGAAGCGGCGGTAATAGGCGATGGCGGCCTGCTTGGCAAAGGCATCATGGGGCAAAGCGCGCACATCGTCTTTTTCGAGCAGCGCAACCGCATCCTCATAGCGCATCGCTCGGTGATAGGCTTCGGCGAGGACATACGTTACTTCCTGCCTGACCTCATCGATGAGGATCGTGTCCTCTTGATGCGCCTTCTCCAGCAGTGCGACGGCGTGCTCAGCTTGATCTGTCTGGCTGAGCAGCAGCCCCTCGACGGCTTGCAAGGTGGGAAACCAGATGCGATCCGCGAGGGTGGCTTGCAGGGTGTGCGCTTTGGCGATCAGCGCCAGACCTTCCTCGGTGCGCATGTTGCCATACGCCAGATACGCCGCGCGGATGTGCGCCTCGAGGAACTCGACGGGCGTGCGCTCAGGGTAGGGGTAGAGCTTGAGCAGGTTCTGATAGTTGGCGTAGGCCTTGTCGCGCATCCCGACTTTCATGAACTCCCGTGCTGCGGCACGGTTGAGCGCGCGCAGCGTCATCACTTGGTTGTGTTTCATGCCCGTTTCAATGGCCTTGTTGAGCAGGCTCAGCCCGCGCGACGGGTCGCCAGTGGCGATGAGCGCGAGGCCAAGCTGCCCATAAGCAAACGCCAGCAGCTCCTCGTCTTGCGCGGCCTCCATCAGCGGGATGGCCTCACGCAGCAGGTGCGCGGCGAATGCAGCGTTGCCCTCATGCAGGGCAAGCGCCCCCAGCAGCGCCGTGGCGCGGCCTTGTGGCGCGCTGGCCTGCACCGCGCGCGCCGTGGCGCGGGCGTTCTCATAGGCGGCTTCAGCAGCGTTGAAGTCTCCGCGGGCCTCACAGAGCTGACCACGGGCGATCTGGATATAGGCCAGCGGCGCTTTGCCTGCGTGCGCTTCGGCCAGCGCCTGTGCCTGCTTGAGCAGCGCGGTCGCCGCGTCGACGCTGCCTTGCCCCAGCCGCACGTAGACTTTTTGCAGCGCGATGTCAAAGCGCACGAGGTCGGAGGCTTGGGCGGCGGCGTCTTCGGCCTCAGCCAGCAGCTGCCAAGCGCGGTCGTAGTCCTCGGCGTTGGCGGCTTGGCGGGCGCGGGCGATCAGCCCGGCGATGTGGGCGCTGCTGGGGTCAGCGGGCGGTTTGGGGCGCAAGCGGCGCGTGAGCTGCTGCCAAATCTGCATACGGCTCCTAGATGGGTAGATAAAAAGAGCGTGACAATTGCTGTCACGCCCTTAACTGTAACATGCCAAGATGAGTTTATGGATAGATGCCGCGGGTGGCCAGCGCATTCGCCACGCGCTGAATGGCCGTCACTTGGGCGGCGGTGCGCATGTCGATGCGCAGGCGCTCGGCGGTTTGCTGCGTCGTCTGGTAGGCAGCGGAGAGGATGCGCTCCAAGTTCTCAAACACGGCCGACTTGCCCCAGAAGAACGCTTGCAAATCCTGCACCCACTCAAAGTAGGAGACGATCACGCCGCCGCTGTTGGCGAGGATGTCGGGGACGATGTAGACGCCGCGGTCGTTGAGGATGTCGTCGGCCTCAGGCGTGGTGGGGCCGTTCGCGCCCTCGATGATGAAGCGCGCTTGAATCTGGTTAGCGTTGCCCGCGTGGATCATGCCCTCCATCGCGGCGGGGATCAGCACGTCGCAGGGCAGCGTCAGCAGCTCATCGTTGGTGATGGCTTGCGCATTCGGGAACCCGGTAAGGTGACCAGTCGTCTTTTGGTAGTTCAGCAGCGCGGGGATGTCGAGGCCTTTTTCGTTGTAGAGGCCACCTTCAACATCGCTCACGCCGACGACTTTGAAGCCTAATTCATGGGCGTAGGCGGCGGCGTTGCTGCCGACGTTGCCGAAACCCTGAATGACCACGCGCACGCCCTCGGTGCGGGTGATGCCGTGATACTTGAGCGCAGCCAGCGTGCAGACGATCACGCCGCGCCCGGTGGCCTCGGTGCGGCCTTCGCTGCCGCCAATGGCCAGCGGCTTGCCCGTCACCACAGCTGGGACGCTGTAGCCGATGTTCATGCTGTAGGTGTCCATGATCCACGCCATGACCTGCGGGTTCGTCCCCATGTCGGGGGCGGGCACGTCCATCATGGGCGACATGAGCGGGATCAGCTCTGAAGCGTAGCGGCGCGTCAGGCGCTCTAACTCGCCCATCGAGAGCGTCTTGGGGTCAACCACCACGCCGCCTTTGGCCCCACCGTAGGGGATGTTGACGAGGGCGCACTTCCACGTCATCCACATGGCCAGCGCGCGCACTTCGTCGAGCGTGACGGCTGTGCTGTAGCGCAGGCCGCCCTTGCTTGGCCCCATGACGGTGCTGTGATGGACGCGGTAGCCGGTGAACATCTCGATGCGACCGTCGTCACGGCGCACGGGGAAGTTCACAATGAATTCGCGCCGCGGATAGCGCATGTATTCTACGAGGTTATCGTCAAGGTTGGTGTGGGCAACAGCGCGGTCGTACTGCTCCAGCGCGATTTTGTAGGCATCGTTTTCAAGCGAGGTGTGCGGGTAGGCAACAACCATAAGTACAAGTCTCCGTATTGAAGGGTATTTCTTCCGTTTGACTTCAGTATACGGAGAGCGGCGTTTTTGTAAAGTCGGCCTTGTACTAAAAATATAATATTTTCGCCTGTATTTTGTGCAATTTGCACAAGTTGTGCTGCATTAGAACGAACAACGGCGCGTTTTGTGAAAAGTTGCCAACAAGACATCATCTGCGCCATATCAGCAAAGACGTTGGACAGACGCAGCAGGCCCCGTCCCCATCGTAGGGCCAGCGCCTGCGCTGTCTGCTGCATCCCCCTCTTGGGGCATTGCGTTTGGCTTCTGGCGCGTTCGCTAATCCCCCGCCAATGGCTCTGGCAGGCGGAGGTAGGGGCGCAGGTAGTAGCCGGTGTAGCTGGCCTTGATGCTGGCGACTTCCTCCGGTGTGCCGATGGCAATCACCTCGCCGCCGCCGCTGCCGCCCTCCGGCCCCATGTCGATGATGTGATCGGCCACTTTGATGATGTCGAGGTTGTGCTCAATGACGACGACCGTGTTGCCGTTGTCGACAAGCTGCTGCATCACGTCGATCAAACGCTTCACGTCCACCGCGTGCAGGCCGGTCGAAGGCTCGTCAAGGATGTAGATGGTCTGGCCGGTGGCGCGCTTGCTCAGCTCGCGGCTGAGCTTGATGCGCTGGGCTTCGCCGCCGCTCAGCGTGGTGGCCGATTGGCCGATGCGGATGTAACCCAAGCCGACCGCTTGCAGCGTGGCGAGCTTGTTGGCGATCTTGGGCTGGTCTTTGAAGAACTCCATCGCTTGATCGACCGTCAAGTTGAGGACTTGGGCGATGTTGAGGCCTTTGTACGTCACTTGCAGCGTCTCGCGGTTGTAGCGCGTGCCCTTGCACACCTCGCAGTCCACGTAGATATCGGGCAGGAACTGCATCTCGATCTTGATTTGGCCTTGGCCGTCGCAGTTTTCGCAGCGCCCGCCCTTCACGTTGAAGCTGAAGCGCCCCTCTTTGTAGCCGCGGATCTTGCTCTCGGGCATGGCAGCAAACAAGGTGCGGATGTCGTCGAACATCTTGGTGTAAGTGCCCGGGTTGCTGCGCGGCGTGCGGCCAATGGGCGATTGATCGATGTTGATGATCTTGTCGAGGTGTTCAATGCCCTCGATGCGCTCGTGTGCGCCAGCACGCTCACGGCTGCCGTTGATGATCTGCGCGAGGCGCTTGTAGAGCACCTCGACCACCAGCGATGACTTGCCGCTGCCGCTGACGCCCGTCACGCACACCAGCTTGCCCAGCGGGATGTCAACGGTCACGCTGCGCAGGTTGTTTTCGGTGGCGTTCACGATGCGGATGAACTTGCCGTTGCCTGCGCGGCGTGCGGCGGGCAGGTCGATCTTGAACCGCCCGCTGAGATAATCGCCGGTGGCGCTCCCCACGACCTGCGCGACCTGCTCCGGTGTGCCCTCTGCGACGACGTGGCCGCCCAGCTCGCCTGCGCCCGGCCCCAAGTCGATGAGCCAGTCAGCGGCGCGCATGGTGTCCTCGTCGTGTTCGACGACCAGCACCGTGTTCCCGAGATCGCGCAGGCCGATTAGGGTGTTGATGAGGCGGGCGTTGTCGCGCTGGTGCAGGCCGATGGATGGCTCATCCAGCACATAGAGCACGCCGGTGAGACGGCTGCCGACCTGCGTCGCAAGGCGGATGCGCTGCGCCTCGCCGCCGCTCAACGTCCCTGCGGAGCGGCTGAGCGTGAGGTAGTTGAGGCCGACGTCGTTCAAGAAACCGATGCGCGCCTCGATCTCGTTGAGGATTTGATGGGCAATCTGCCGGTCGCGCGGGTTCAGGCGCGCTTCCACGCCGCCGCTGCCGCGCAGCTGCGCCACCCACTGCACCAGCTCGCCCACGCTCTGCGTCGTGATGTCGTAGATGTTGCGCCCGTCAATCGTGACGGCCAGCGCCTCAGGCCGCAGGCGCTTGCCTTTGCAGGTGGCGCACGGGATTTGCATCATGTACTGCTCGATGATCTCGCGCATCTGCTCGGATTCAGTCTGCTGATAGCGCCGCTCCAAGTTGGTGATGACCCCCTCAAACGTGGTCATGTAGGTGCGGACGCGCCCGCTGCTGTTCTCGTAGGCCACTTCAAATTTTTTGCCGCGCGTGCCGTAGAGGATGAGGTCTTGTTGGTCTTTGCTCAGGGTGCGCCACGGCTTGTCAACCGGGATCTTGTAGGCCTTGGCAAGGGCATAGAGGATGCTTGCCCCGTAGCCGTTCATGGTGTCGAAGTTCCAACCAGAGGCGCTGATGGCCCCCTCACTGATGCTGAGTTCCTCGTTGGGGACGATGGCGCGCGGGTCAATTTGCAGGGTGAAGCCCAACCCCTGACAGGCCGGGCATGCGCCGCTGGGCGTGTTGAAGCTGAAGGTGCGCGGCTCAATCTCAGGGATGCTGCCGTGGCCGTTGATGCAGGCTAGATGCTCGCTGTAGAGCGTGTCGGTGGGGTGAGCGGGGTCGGTCACGTCGTTGATGATCACCAGCCCGTCGCCCAGTTTGAGCGCGGTCTCGATGCTGTCGGTCAGGCGGGATTCAAACGCGCGCGCTTCGTCGTCCTCGGCGTTGGCGGCGCGGCGCACGACCAGACGATCGACGACCGCCTCAATGTTGTGGATCACGTAGCGATCAAGTTCGATACCTTCTTCAATGTCGCGCACTTCGCCGTCCACGCGCACGCGGGCAAACCCGGCCTTCTGCATGTCCTCGAAGACTTTCTCGTGTGTGCCCTTTTTGTTGCGGATGACCGGCGCGAGGATTTGAATGCGGCGGCCCTCTGGCAGGCGCAGCACCTCATCGACGATTTGCTGGGCGCTTTGGGCGACGACGGGCGCGCCGCACGTTGGGCAGTGGGGCACGCCGATGCGCGCGTAGAGCAGGCGCAGGTAGTCGTAGACCTCGGTCACAGTGCCCACGGTCGAGCGCGGGTTGCTGCTGACGCTTTTTTGGTCAATCGACACCGCAGGGCTGAGGCCTTCGATCTGGTCGACGTCGGGCTTTTCCATCAACCCCAAGAACTGCCGCGCATAGGCGGAGAGGCTCTCCACGTAGCGGCGCTGCCCCTCGGCGAAGATGGTGTCGAACGCCAATGAGGATTTTCCGCTGCCGGAGAGGCCGCTGATCACCACAAACTGGTTGCGCGGGATGTCTACGTTGATGTTCTTCAGGTTGTTCTCACGGGCGCCACGAACGGAGATTTTGTCCTGCATAGGGCGGCTTCCAGACTCATGGAGTATGACGGATGAATTGGATCACGTGTTCTATTATATGGCAGATGGATGATAGGGCAATTATGGACAGGGTGAGAATGTTGTGAGCAAACGACGTTTAAGGCTCAACGTGGAACATGCAGACAATGAGCGCAACGACAGCCTTGCCTGCGAGAGAGCGCTTAGGGGGCGACGCGGTATTCATTGGGGGAGGGCGACGCGGTATTGGGGGGCGACGCGGTATTCATTGGGGGAGGGCGACGCAGCGCGTCGCCCCTACTAACCGCCGTCCGTGTCGGGGATGTCGAGGGGGGTGGGGCTGGGGGTGAGCGCGATCTGCGTGGCGATGGCGCTCATGTCGGTGTAGTCTCCGCGGATGGTCACATCGCGGAAGCCGCGCACGATCTGAACGTAGGTGCGCCCGGGCTTGAGCAAGATGGGCTGGTTGTTGCCGTAGAGGACTTGCAGCGCGCTGCCCGGCTCGCGGTTTTGCCGCCGCCAGAAGCCTTGATAAAAGTACCCATCGCGGATGACATAGGCCCGCCCTTGATCCCACAATTGGATTTCTTGGCTGGCGTAATTAGCCCCGGGCGGGAACAAGTCAGGGCGTTCAGCGTGGGGCACTTCGATGATGACGATGTTATCCGTCCAAAGCTGCTGGCCGTCGCCTGCGTCGAAGTGAGGCTGTTCGTCGGTGTAGCGCAGGTAGCGGCCTGTTGTCGGGTCATACTGCCAGCGCGCGTTGACCTGTCCGTACCAGTTGATGAATGCGTCCACCCCGGGCTGGCCGTTCACGGTATCCACCAGTTCGCTGAAGGCGAAGCCTTTCGCTTTGATGCCGAGGAAGCTGTTGCGGCGGCTGGCGACAGCCCACGCTTTGGCTGGCTCAAGAAACAGGGTGTGTTCAAACGGCTTGCCTTCTTCAGGATAGCGGCAGAAACCGGCAGGCTCGCAGTTGTCGCCGATCAGGGGTGAGAGGATGTTGTAGTTGAAGAACGGCGGGGAAACAAGCAGACGCTGAATTGGCTCGCTCGTGCCGCTGTAGGCGAGGAAGGCGTCATACATGACAGCCAATTCCATATCGACGAGGCGGGCGCTGCGGACGGAGCCAACCAGCGGCGGCGTCTGAGAGCGGTAAATCGCGGCGAAGCGCGTTACGCCGCCCTCCACCTCGTACTCGTAGACGATGTCGGCTTGGTTGAGGCCGGTCTGCGGGCGCACCAGCGGCGGATAGTTCGACACTTTGATGATGAGGTTGCGGCGATTGCGCGCTTCCTCGCTGGGGAAGGGCAGGCCGGTCAGCGTGTTGATGCCGTCGGGGTAGGTGAACGGCCCGACGAAGGTCGGCGTGGGGGTGGGGGTGTTGGTGGGCGTCGCCGTGGGGGTGGGCGTGAAGGTCGGTGTGAAAGTGGGCGTAGGGGTTTCGGTTGGGGTGGCCGTCAGCGTGGGCGTGGGGGTGCTGCTGGGCGTCAGGGTGGGGCCGCTGGGGGTGTTGGTGGCAAAGCCGAACACCGGCGCAGCCGTCGGCTGGTTGGGACCCAGCGGCTCTGGTGTGACGGTGGCGAACTGGCCGTGCGCGACCGGCAGCGCCGAAAACACCAGCGCGAGAGTGGTCACGAGAAACAGGATTGAACGGCGCATAGCTTGCTCTCTGATTGCAACGCGAATGACTGCGACATTGTAGGAGCCGCCTTGCGAATTGCACAGGGCACATGCGTACTACTCGGCGGTATAATAGGGCAAACGTATGGTTGTTGTGAAATGAGACTGCATGACGAAGCGACGGATGCTGATCGCCTATGCACACCCGGACGACGAAAGCTTTGGCAGCGGCGGCTTGATCGCCAAGTACGTCCAAGCTGGGGTGGAGGTTTACTACCTATGCGCGACGAACGGCGAGTTGGGCAGCATCCCGCCTGAGATGGCAGGGCAGTACGCCAGCGTGGCCGAGCTGCGCTGCGCCGAACTCGACCGCGCCGCCGAGATTCTGGGCTTGGCGGAGGTCATCCGCTTGAACTACAAGGACAGCGGCATGATGGGGTCAGCGGGCAACGACGACCCCGACTCGTTGTGGTACCACAGCCAGCACCATTTTGATGAGCTGGTGCGGCGCGTGGTGGAAGTGATCCGCCGCGTGCGGCCGCAGGTCGTCTTGACGTTCAACCGCTTTGGCGGCTATGGCCACCCCGACCATATCGCCATTCAGCGGGCGACCGAGGCAGCGTTTCATCGCGCAGGCGATCCCACCTACGTGACTGATCTGCCCCCTTACCAACCCCAGAAGCTCTACTACGGCAGCCTGCCGGCTACAGCCCTGCGGTTGTTCGCGTGGGTCATGCGCCTGCGCGGGCAGGACTTGCGCCACATGGGGACGAACAAAGACCTCGATTTCCAAGCCGTCCTCGATCATCTGGAGCCGACGCATGCCCGCGTTGACGTGGGCGACTACTTGGCGGTGTGGGATGCGGCCAGCGCCGCCCACGCCAGCCAAGGCGGCGGGCGGTTGATGCAGAACAACCTGCCGCTGTGGCTGCGCCGCTGGTTGATGGGGCAGCAGGGCTTCACGCGGGTTGTGCCGCCGCCTGCGCGCGACCGCGTCGACGAGACCGACCTGTTCGCTGGGGTGAGTGGTTGACGAGGCCGCAGCAATGGACGAGCCGCAGGGCGCAACCCGCATCGACCGGCTGTTGGACGCGATTGAGCTGGTGCAGGCCAACCAGCGCGAGGCAGCGCTGCCGATCCTGCGCGAGCTGATCCGCGAGGACAAAGACTTTGAAGAAGCATGGCTGTGGATGAGCGTGGCGGTCGATTCACCCGATAAGAGCGCTGTCTGCCTCGACAATGTGCTGCGCATCAACCCCAACAACGCCCGTGCCAGCACAGCGCTCTTTCGTCTGCGCGAGGCCGAGATGCGCAGCCAAAGCCAGCGGGCGCGCATCCGCGGCTATCGTGACCTTGCGCTGGGCAGCCTGTGGTTCATCACCTTGTGTGTGCTGTTTGCCATTTTGCTGTTCTGGGCGAATCGCTTCCTCAGTTGAGCGGCTCGATGATGGGCGCGGCCAGCCCGCCGAGGCTGGCCTGCCCTGCTTGGCTCTGCGCCCACTCGATGAACTGGCGCAGCAGACCAGTCGGCTCCTCAAGCCCGACAAAGTAGACGGTCGAGCGCAGCGGGTAGCGGTTGTTCTGGATCATCTCAAGCGTGGGCGGTATACCTTCCACTGTCAGCAGGCGCAGGCCCGGGGCGGCCTCCGTCAGCGGCAGATAGGCGACGCTGCCTGCCGTCGTGCGCAGGGTGGTCACGATGGCGTGCGATGAGCTGAGCAGCAGAGCGTTGGGGCTGGTGCGGCGGTTGCCCATGACCAAGCGCTCGAACTCGGTGCGGATGTCGGCGCCAGCTTCGCGGCTGATGAGCGTCACTGCTTCATCTGGCCCGCCCAGCTCATCCCAGCGGGTGATGCTGCCGAGGTAGAGGGCGCGCACGTCGGCGAGCGTGACGTTGGTGATCGGGTTGCTGACGGGCACGGCGATCACGATCCCCACTTGGGCAATCGGCATCGCCCAGATCGGCAGGTCAGCCAGAATGGGCAGCTCGGTCGTCACGAAGTAGTTGATCTCACCATCAAGGATGCGCCGCAGCAGCGTGGCGTGGTTGCTGATTTGAGTGTCAAAGGCGATATCCGCGCCGCTCTGGTTGTAACTGACGGTCAAGCGCCGCACGAGCGGAGCGGCGACGTCGGTCGTGTGCAGGCGCAGCGATGGCTGAAGGGTGGGCGCGGCGGTGGGCAGCAGGCTGCTGCATCCCACTGCCGCCACTGCCACCAGCACCACCAAGCTCTTGTGGGCCGCCCGTCCCATCGGTGTTAGTCTCGTCTCAGATAGCGTTTTAGGAAGGCCTCGGTGTAGGCTGCCAGCCGCCCTTCGATGATCGCTTGGCGCATCTGGGCGACGTGTTGAATCAAGAAATGGACGTTGTGCAGGCTGAGCAGATAATGCCCCAGCAGCTCCCGCGTGATGACGAGGTGGCGCAGGTAGGCCCGCGAGAAGTTCTCGGTGTAGCAGCCGGTGTTCTCCATCAGGGGGCGGGGGTCATCGCGGTAGATTTGATTGCGCATGTTGACACGGCCATCAAGGGTGAGGGCGCTGCCGTGGCGGGCGATGCGCGTGGGCATCACGCAGTCGAACAGGTCAACCCCGCGCATGATCGCCTCAGCGAGGTCGTCTGGCTCGCCCACGCCCATCAAGTAGCGCGGCGCGTCGTCAGGCATGTAGGGCAAGGTTGCGTCGAGCGTGCGATACATCTCGCACTTGGTCTCGCCCACGGCCAGCCCGCCAATGGCGTACCCCTTGAAGCCAATGGACTGCAAGTGCTCGGCCGATTTCGCGCGCAAGTCAGGGAAGATGCCGCCCTGCACGATGCCAAAGAGGGCTTGCTGAGTGTCGTCGGGGTGCGCCTCACGGCAGATTTGCGCCCAGCGGTGGGTGCGCTCCACAGCGATTTCGACGGTGGCGCGGTCGGTGGGGGGCGGGCACTGGTCAAAGGCCATGATGATGTCCGCGCCGAGCGCTTCTTGAATCTGCATCGAGCGCTGCGGGGTGAGGCGGACAGGTGCGCCGTCGATGTGGTTGCGGAAGGTCACGCCGTCGTCGTCAATCTGGTTAATCTCGGTCAGGCTAAAGACTTGAAAGCCGCCGCTGTCTGTCAAGATGGGACCATCCCAACGCATGAACTGGTGCAGCCCGCCCATCTGCTGGATCAAGTCTTCCCCGGGGCGCAGCGTCAGGTGATAGGTGTTGGCCAGAATGAGCGAAGCGCCCATCTCACGCAGGTCGCGCGGGGGGAGCATCTTGACGGTGGCCAGCGTGCCGACGGGCGCATAATAGGGGGTGGGGATATCGCCGTGAGGGGTGTGTAAGATGCCAGCGCGCGCCTGTCCATCACGGGCGATGATCTCGAATTCGAAGCTCATTCGCCTCATTTCTGTGTGTAGAATACCGACATTATAACACGCAGTTTGCGGTGATCGTTTCGTGTTATGCCGTTGTTCGTTATGATTGACGTATAGTGGATGCATTGAAAGGCCCTCGCGCCATGATTAATCTGAATGACCTCATCAAAGCGGCCAATGGTCAGCTCTTTGGTGACGCTGAGGCGCAGATTTTTAGTGAATTTGTGTTTGACGCCGCCGCAGCGCGCCCCTCGTCGCTGTTTGTGGCGCTGCGCACCGCACAGGGCGACACGCACCACGACATGCAAGAGGCCGTGCGCAACGGGGCGGTGGGCATTCTCTGTCAAGAGCCGCCCGATGAGGCGCTGCCGGGCGTCACGATCCTGATGGTGCGCGACACGGTCGAAGCGCTCATGGCGTGGACGCGCCACGTGCTGGGGCGCAGCGGCGTTCGCGTGGTGGCGGTGGCAGGGGCGGCGTCGCGCTCTGTCACGGCGCATGCGTTGGCGGCGGTTCTCTCGCTGCGCTATCGGGTGCATGAGGGGCTGCTCGACATTGAGGGGCTGCTTGCGCTGCCGATGACGGTAGCCGATATGCCCGCTGATACGGAGTATGTCGTCATCAAGCTGGCCCCCACCGCAGCTAATCAGATGCGTGCGATGATCGAGGCGTGCAGCCCATCCGTGGTGGTCATCATCGAGATGGATGAAGTCGTCCCGGCGACGTTCGACTCGAAGGCCCAGTACCTCGAAGAACATGTGCTGCTGCTGCAATCGCTCTCACCGTCGGATTTGGTTGTATTGAACTTCGACAACGACCAAACGCGCGAGCTGGCACGGCATACGCGGGCGCGCGTTCGCACAGTCGGGATCGACAACTTCGGCGCGGACTTGCTGGCGACCAACATTATCGTTGGGACGGAGCGCACTGGCTTCGACCTGCGCTACGATCAACAGCGAGAGGTGGGGCGCTGGTGCCCGGTGTTGGGCCGTCAGCAGTTGATCGCGGCGCTGGCGGGCTTGCTCGTTGGGCTGGAGCTGGACGTTGACCTGCGCGACGGCCTCAAAGCGCTCAGCCAGCTTGCGCCCCTGCCCGGGCGGATGCGCCCCCTCAGCGGCAAAGGCGGCCTGCTGCTCATCGACGATTCCCACCATGCGACGCTGGCCTCGACGCTGGCGGCGTTGGAGTGGCTGGCGGAAGCGCGAGCCGAGGGGCGCAAAGCGGTGCTCGTCCTCGGCGATCTGGACGACCTCGGCTCGAACAGCGTCTATGCCCACCGCGCCATCGGGACGAAGGCCGCCGCCACGGTCGATTTTCTCGTCACACTCGGCAGCGAAGCGGCACAGGCCAGCCGCAGCGCCGTCGATCAGCAGATGCCGCAGCGCCGGATCCGAAGCTGCTACACCATTCAAGATGCGATCGCGGCGGTGCTCTCCTTCGAGCTAGCCCCTGACGATGTTGTGCTGGTGATGGGCGGCGTGCGCTCACACACCGAGCAGGTGGTGCGTGGCCTGCTGGCGCGCGCGGCGGATACGGGCCTGCTGGTGCGGCAGGAAGGCCCGGTCATCCCAGATACGCATCGGCAGGAGATGCGCACGGCGTGGAAAGAGATCGACCTCGACGCGCTGGCGCGCAACGTGCGCGTGCTGAAATCTGCCGTGGGCGACGATGTCACGCTCATGGCGGTGGTCAAGGCGGATGCCTACGGCCACGGCGCGGTTCCCACGGCGCGGGTGGCGCTGGCCAACGGGGCGGGCTACTTGGCCGTTGCCAGCATCCTCGAAGCGCTGGAACTGCGCGACGCGGGCATTACCGCCCCGATTCTGGTGCTGACCTACCTGCCGACCTCAGCGGTGCGCGTGGCCATCGCGCAGGACATCACGGCCACTGTCTACGACACCGATCAAGCTCAACAGTACAACCGCGCTGCGCGCGCCAGCGGCGGCAAGCTGCGCGTGCACGTCAAGATCGACACGGGCATGGGACGGCTTGGGCTGCTCCACACCAACGCCATCAGCGCGTTTCGATTGTTGAACTCGATGCGCAACCTTGAGATCGAAGGGGTCTACACGCACTTCGCCACTGCGGATGATGACGCACAGTTCGCGCAGCACCAGCTCGGCAACTTTAAGCAGATCGTGCGCTTCTTGCGGGCAGGCGGCTTCGAGATTCGCTACTACCACGCCGCCAACAGCCCTGCGACGCTGCTCGATCCGGAAATGCACTTCAACCTCGTTCGCACGGGCATCGCCATGTACGGTTTGGAAGCGTCGCGTCTAGTGCGTCTGCCTGCTGGCATCCAACCCGCCATGAGTTGGAAGACGACCGTTATACAGGTGAAGCAGCTCCCGGCGGGGCACAGCGTCGGCTATGGGCGCACGTACATCACGCGCGGCGTAGAGACGATTGCTGTGCTGCCGGTGGGCTATGCGGACGGGCTGCGCCGTTCCCCCTATACGTGGAAAGAGGTGCTGATCCATGGGCAGCGCGCGCCGCTGGTGGGCCGCGTCAGCATGGAGAAGTGCACGGTCAACGTCAGCCATCTACAAGGGGTGAGCGCGGGCGATGAGGTCGTGCTGCTGGGGCGGCAGGGCTATGACCGCATCACCGCGGAGGAGGTGGCGCTGTGGCTTGGCACGATCAACTATGAGGTGACGACGACGATTCAACCGCGCCAAGCGCGCCGCCACTAAGCGCCTGCGGCCAGCATGGCTTGCAGCGCTTCGAGGATCGTCACGCGGTCGGTTCCGAAGGCGAAGCGCTGCACCCAACGGCGCTGTGAATCCAGCACGAAGTAGCTGGCAGTGTGATCAACCAGATAGAAGCCTGATTCGTTGGGCGCGCTGTAGACAAAGTCGACCGAGAAGGGGCGGCCAATCTGGCGCACGAGGTCGGGGTCGCCGGTGAGCGCGATGATGTCCTCTGTCACGCCGAGCTGTTCAAGGCGAAAGCGCAAGAACTCCGGCGTGTCGCGGTTGCCATCCACGCTGATGAACACAAAATTCACGCGCTCGGCATCCTCGCCGAGGGCGCGGCGCACCCGCTGGAACTCGCGCAGCGTCAGCGGGCAGATATCTGGGCAGTTGGCAAAGCCGAAGAACAGCACGCTGGGCTTGCCGTTGAGCTGGGCTGCGCTGAAGGGCTGGCCGTCGCTGCGGGTGAGCGTCCAATCGCCGGTGGGCTGGGGCGGATCAATCACGACCACGTCCTCCGCTGGCAGGAAAGGGGTAGGCGGCGGCGGGGTGGTTAGCTCGCGCAGGACGATGAACCCCGCTACGCCCACAATCGCCACGATGAGCGTCGCCACAACTGCAAACAACAGAGTAAGTGAGGATGGTTTCTGTGGCATGTTGACATAAAATTAGCCGCTGTTGACGCTTCCATTTTAAGATACACTGAAAGGAATAGGCAGGGTGAGTGGGACAATCTGGATGAGCGGATCTGGATCACAGGAATGGGAACTGACTCGCGGCGTCTGGATCGAACTGTTGGACGACGAGGCCATCTTGGCTGTGCGTGTTGCCACGATTGAACGCGCAGCGATCGACTGTTTGTATAGTTGGCTGCGCGAGCGTATAAACGGCTGGGATGAGCAGCAGCCGTGGTTGGCGCTGTATGATCTGACGATGCCGGGCGCAATGCTGACGCCCTACATGCGGCGGCGGGTGATCGAATTTGCGATGCTGCGCCCCGAGGTGGGCGGGCGCGTGGCGTTCGTGATGCGCCGCGATGCCACCACTGCCCTGTTCAGCCTTGTGCAAGCGGGGATGCCGACGCGCGCGCGCACGCTGCGCATCTGGTTGAGTCGGCAGGAGGCGCTGGCGTGGCTGCGCGAGGTGCTCAAATAGCGTTCTTCAGATGCGCTGTGGGCTGTGCTACAATCAAGCTGTTCACACGGTGTTCATCAGGATATCTTCATGCCCACAGACTATCTCTTTCGCGGCGATTTATCGGAGCTTGACCCCGACATCGCCGAGCTAATTCGCCATGAAACGGCGCGCCAACAGCGCAAGCTGATTATGATCCCCTCTGAAAGCACCATCCCACAGGCGGTGCAGGAAGCTGTTGGATCCCCGTTTATGAACATTTACGCCGAGGGCTACCCGCTGGAAGCCACGCGCACCATGAGCCAGCAGCAGCTCCTCGACTATCATCAACGCCTGCCCGAGTATCGGCGGTTGGGCGACAACCGTTACTACGAAGGCACGGAGTACGCCAACGTGCTGGAATCGCTGACGCGCCGCCGCGCCGCTGAGCTGTTCGCCAACGAACGGGTGAGCGCCGATCAACTGTTCGTGAACGTGCAGCCACTTTCCGGCGCGCCCGCCAACAGCGCGGTTTATACCGCGCTGCTCAAGCCCGGGGATACCATCCTGAGCATGAACCTCGCGTGGGGCGGCCACCTCAGCCATGGTGCGCCCGCCAACCGCACCGGCAAGTTCTTCAATATTGTGGCCTACGGCATCGACCCCGAGACGGAGAACCTCGACTATGAGGCGATGATGAAGCTGGCGCTGGAGCACCAGCCCAAGATCGTCATCGGCGGCTACAGCAGCTTCCCGCTCGCGCCCGATTGGCACAAGTACCGCGAGATCGCCGACGCCGTGGGGGCGTACCTGCTGGCAGATGTGGCGCATTTTGCAGGGTTGATCGCGGCCGGGGCTTACCCCAGCCCGGTGGGCATTGCGGACATTGTGACCTTCACCACCCATAAGACGCTGCAAGGCCCGCGCGGCGCAATCATCCTCACCCACCGCGCCGACCTCAGCGCCAAGCTCGACAAGGGTGTGTTCCCCGGGGAGCAGGGCGGCCCGCACATGAACCAGATCGCGGGGCTGGCGGTGGCGCTGCGCCTTGCGACGACTGAGCAGTTCCGCGCGCTGCAACATCAGACGGTGGCCAACGCCCGCCGCCTTGCGCAGCGCTTGCAAGCGCGCGGCCTGCGCGTGGTCTACAAAGGCACAGACAGCCACATGTGCGTGGTGGACGTGCGCAGCATCAAAGGGCGCGACGGCACGGCCTTGGGTGGTGTGGCCGCGGCCAAGCTGTTGGACTTGGTGGGCGTCGTCTGCAACTTCCAGACGATCCCGGGGGATACCAGCGCGCTGCGCCCCTCAGGGATTCGCCTCGGCCTGCCGTGGATCACCCAGCGCGGATGCAGTGAACCGCACATCGACGAGCTGGCCGACATCATCGCTGATGTGCTGACGCAGGCCATCCCCTACACCACCAGCGCCGCAGGCAAGAAAGAATTCCGCGCCAAGATTCCCTTCGACGCGCTGCAAAAGGCGACCGTGGCCGTGCGCCACCTCGTCGGGCGGATCGGCATTGACACTGAGGTTGTCGAGGATCGCTACCCGCATTTTTACGACATCAGCGACCCCTACCCAAGCGGGTGGTACACCTTCGACGTGCGCGGCGACAAAGCGGCGGAGTTCCTACACATCGCGCTCACGAGCGACGTGCGCAGCTTGGCCGACGGCGCGCAGCAGCCGACCCGCCTGCTGGAACCCGATGGCCGCATCATGGCGACGGGCGTGGTGGAGCGGGTGGCAAGCGACCACTTCAAGCTGCACATCAGCGAGAACACAGCGCGCGTTGCGGCATGGCTGCGGGCGCTCTCGGATGGCTACGCGCTGGCGGATCTGCACGACGTGAGCGTGACGCTGCCCGGCCCGGTGGACGTGGCCGACTGCGGCACTTCCGCAGCGCGTCAGGTGGATGAGGCCGCCGTCATCGCCCCCAAGACTTATTTCATTGGCCAGAACGGGGAGCACTTCAGCGAGTATCAGGGCATCCCCCTGCCAGAGTTCACGTGGGATGAGCCGACCGATGCGCCGCTGCGTACTACGCCGCTGACGGAACTGCACCGCGCGCTCGGCGCGAAGATGGCCCCGTTTGCGGGCTACGAGATGCCGCTGTGGTACGACAGTGTGACGAGCGAACATCTGGCGGTGCGCCAGCGGGCAGGCGTGTTCGACGTGACGCACATGGGCGTCTTCCACGCGCAGGGGGCGCACGCTGCCGAGTTCCTGCACGCGGTGACGGCCAACGATGTGCTCAAGCTCAAGGTCGGCTCATCGCACTACACCTTCTTCTTGGATGTGGACGGGAAGCCGCTGGACGACCTGTTGATCTATCGCTTGGGCGTGGATGAGTTTTTCATCGTCGTCAACGCCAGCAACAACGACAAGAATTGGGCGTGGTTGAACGCGATCAAGGAAGGCCGCGTCATGATCGACCGCGCTTACCCGGGCCGCCGCCTGCCGTGGACGGACTTTACCCTGCGCGACCTGCGCGCTGAGGCCAGCGGGGCAGCTCGCCGCGTGGACATCGCGCTGCAAGGCCCGCAGAGCTTGGCCGTGCTGCAAGCGCTGGGCGGCGCAGAGGACGATCTGGCGCGGGTGCAGGCGCTGCCGTGGGCGGGGATCACCCGTGCCACGCTGGGCGGCTTTGATCTGATCGTCAGCCGCACCGGCTACACGGGCGAGCGCGTCGCGTATGAGCTGTTCCCGCACCCTGATCACGCGGTGGCGCTGTTCCAAAAGCTGATCGAGCTGGGAGCGACGCCCTGCGGCCTTGCCAGCCGCGACAGCTTGCGCATTGAGGCTGGTCTGCCGCTCTACGGCCATGAGCTGGGCGGCGAGCTAGGCCTCACCCCGGCCGAGGCGGGCATGGGCAGCTATGTCAAACTCAGCAAACCGTTTTTCATCGGCAAGAGCGCCGCGCAGCGCCACGAAGCCCAGCGCAGCCGCGAGGTGGTGCGCTTCCGCATGAGCAAGAAGCCCTCGCGCCCTGCGCATCAAGGTGACCGCGTGGTGGACGCCAAAGGCAGCGACATCGGCATCGTAACTAGCTGCAGTATCGACTCCGAAGGGTATCAACTGGGGCAGGCGCTGCTCAAGGACGGCAGCCGCAAGGTGGGCAACCTGATCGGCGTGTTCAGCGGTTCGGCCGCTGGCCGTGCCAAGCCCGAGCCAGAAGCCGCCGTCATCATCAGCCGCTTTCCTGAGCGCAAATCCTGACGTAGGTCAACGCCCCTCAATAAACGAGAAACGAGGGGCGTTGTGTCTCAATACGGACTCACGGCCAAGTCACCCAGCAGGGGGCGCATGTGTTTGAGGTTGCGCGTGTAGAGCGGCGC
>JBDNCV010000062.1:0-21251 GCA_046719465.1 Anaerolinea sp. | reverse complement strand
ACTACATCGTGGCGTTTCCACGTCACATTATGCGCCGTTCTGCGTTGTTATAAAAAAGCAATCAATATCTCTCATTGGCAGCGCCGGAGCCTGTGACCTATTTGCACTTCAGAGCTGCACCTATGCGTGCAAACATATGGCGAGCGTGTGACCCATGGATGAGCGCACCAACGAGCGCGACATCATCGCGCGCGCGCAAGCCGGTGATAAAGGAGCTATCAGCGACCTTTACAAAGCATACAGCGACCCCATCTTCCAATACATCAGCTACCGCGTGGAGTCGAGCACAGTGGCGGAGGATCTCACTGGGGAGGTGTTTTTACGAATGGTGCGCGGGTTGACTACCTATGAGGATCGTGGATTGCCGTTTGGTGCATGGCTTTTTCGAATTGCGGCCAATCTTGTGAACGAACATTACCGCCAACACAAGCAGATGCGCGTATCGACACTCACCGAAGATGAGCGCAGCAACGACACCGACCCATTTGAGCGCCTCGCGCAGCAGGAGGAGCGCGAGCAGTTGCTGAAGGCGCTGCATGCCCTTCCTGCCGAGTACCAAGATATCCTTATCCTGCGCTTCATGCGGAACTTGTCACACACTGAAGTTGCAGCGATCTTGGCCAAGTCTGAAACCGCCGTGCGCGCGCTCCAACATCGCGCATTGAAAGCCCTCGGCGAGAAGCTGGGCAGCACCGATAAACCACGCAGCTACCACAGGGGCAAGCGCTCATGATCGATGACGAATTCACTCCTGAAGAGCAGGCCCTCATCGAACGCCTGAAGAACGCGCCGCAAAGGCAGCTCTCACCACGCGCCTATCAAGCGATTCAGGCCAAAATCTTCGCGGAGCTAGCCAACCCTTCGCCGCCCTCTGCAACGCCATCCGGTGGATCTGGGTTCTTGTCGTTCCCACCGCTGCACTTCGCCTTAGGATCAGTGGCTGCGGGGGTCGTGTTGATTATTGGGGTGATGATCGTGTTGGGGCAGATCCCGCCCCCGTTCCTTGCTATCTCGCAAGGGGCTACAGTCGAAATTGCCGCCCTCACTGATGTGCCGACTATCACTCCATCCCCAACTGTTTCACCAAGCGCCACCACACCTGCGACCGCGACCGTGACTGCCTCAGCCACACCAACCGCGACCGCCACTGTGACCGCCACTGTGACCGCCTCAGCCACACCAACCGCCATAATCCCCCTCATCCCAACTGCAACCGCCACGGAGGTTGTCGTCATCGTTGAGGGAACGGTTGATGAAGTACAAGCGAACGTGATCATCCTCTCCGGCGTGGCCATCACCGTCCCTGAGAATCACCCCCTGTTAGAGGTGATCGACGCTGGTGATACCCTGCGCATCGAGGCTGTCCTCAACAGCGACGGCACGTTGGATGCACGCGTCATCGACAACCTCGTTGACCCTACCAATGACGCAACTGTCGGCCTCGTCGGCCCCGTTGAGGCAATCGCAGGGAATATTGTCACCATCAACGGCGTGCAGGTCGCATTCGCCGCGGATGCCCCCCTGCTGGCTAGCCTCAAAGTGGGCGATTTCCTCAACGTAGAAGGCAACGTGGAGCTGCAAGGGACGACCTACCTGCTCGTCGTGGTGCGCGCCGAGCGCATCACCACCGCTGCACAAGGCATTGCCCCCAACTGTTACTTCGAGGAAAGCAGCATGGGGATGGGCATGGGCATGGGCATGGGGCGCTGGCGCTGCGACGACGGCATGGGCGCCATGGGCATGGGCATGGGCATGGGCATGGGGATGGGGAACTAAGCGCTGGCCTGCAGCGCCATTCCTGCGACGCTGGCTTCCATTCGGCTTGCCCGCGTGATTTGCTCTACCTGAAGGCAACCGTTATAATGAGCTTATCAACAAGGTTACAATCGCTGAGCAGCATCTGCAGCATGTCGAACGCAGGCGAGCTTATCAGATTGTAACGGGGTGAAAGCATGACACAAACTCGTCTCGGCATCGCCAGTGAGCGATTTTGTGCAAAAAACAGGTTCATGTTACACTCAAGTTGGAACAGCGTTTGTTTATCAGGTCTAATTCAATGGTCATGGCAGAATTGACGGAACCACTCGCAAGAATTCTGGTCGTCGAAGATGAGCTAGACACGGCTGAAGTCATCTGTGATCTGCTGACGAATGCAGGCTTCGAGGCAACTGCTGTTGAAAGCGGTGGAGAAGCTCTGCAGTACATGAGCCAAAACTACGATTTAGTCCTGCTAGATATCAAACTGCCAGACATGAGCGGGTTGGAGGTGCTGCGCCGTGCCCGCAGCGAATCCTACGACCAGCCGATGATCATCCTCAGCGGCTATGGCACGGGCAATGACCGTGTGGCTGCCCTTGAGGACGGCGCAGACGACTACCTGTCGAAGCCCTTCAGCCCCGAGGAGTTGGTGGCCCGCATCCGCGCCATCCGCCGTCGGATTGAGTGGTCGCCTCGTCCACCCACGCGCCTCGTCGTCCGTCAGCTCGAGCTAGACATCGCGCGTCGCATCGCTTTTGTGCGCGGTCAGCGCGTGAACTTGACCCCCATCGAGTACGCCATCCTCGCGCAGTTGATGCGCAACGCAGGCCACGTCGTTACGCATGAGGAACTCAGCCGCAGCGTGTGGGGGGAGAACTTCGGCAGCGATTATCGCGTGCTGCGTGTCAATATCTCGCGCCTGCGCCAAAAAATCGAAGAAAAAGACCGCGACCCAACCTACATCATCACCGTGCCCAACGTCGGCTATTACATTCCTTTCACGCGCTGAGCGTCAACTGCCTGTTGCCAGAAGCCCCCATCGTCGCTATCGTTATGCAACGGTCGCTAAATTGAAATTGTGTCATGACAACGTTATCGCTCCCTTTTCACATGCCAGTTGATGCAGAACACGGCGGCAAGCGCGCTGTGGGCTGTGTATCGCTCTTGGTTGGGTTCCTGCTGCCGCTGGCGGTCATCGTCGCCGTGATGCCGGACGGCTGGCTCATTGGGATCATCGTCGGCTTTGCGGTGGCCGCAGCTGCCGCCAGCGTGACCGAGCGCTTGCTGCGCGATCGCTGGCCAAGCGGGCGCGCCCTCAACGTCGACACAGCGTCGATTCGCCTGCTCAAGCATCAAGACGTTGAGGAAGCCATCAACGCCGAGCAGCACGTGAACGCCATGCTCTACCACTTCGTCGTCAAGCGCAACAGCCGCGTGCGCAAAGGCTGGCACGTCATTGTGCTGACGTTGGAGCAGGACGACACCTACATCCCCATCTATACCTTTGCCTCGCCTGAGCAGTTTGAGGCGCTGGCGCAGCGCCCGCTGTTTCACCTGCTGGAGCGCCCCAAAGACGAATCGCTCAAGTCCGCGGGAGTGATGCGCCGCCTCTACACTGCCGAGACCTACCGCAGCCTGCACGGCGCGGAAGTCACCCTCGACGAGTTCGCGCAGTTGTTGAACACCCTTCAGGAGCAGTTCCCCCATTGGATGCCCAAAAGCTGAGAGCGCTGATGGCGCTGGGGGTGGCCAGCATAGGCATAATCATCGCCGCAGCGCAAACGCCCTCCCTCACCGCCGGTGAGACAATCACGGGGCGGATCGCGCCCAACGAAACGCTCGTGTACACCTTCAGCGCGCGCGAAGGCAACGTGCTGTCCTTCATCGCTCAATCAGACGACGGCAGGCTCGACCCCGCCCTGACCATCGTCAACGCCAGCGGCACCACGCTTGCGTCCAACGATGACTATGACTATCCGAATCGCACCGACGCGCTAATCGAGGCGTTCACCGTCCCGCGCACCGGCGACTATCGGCTGGAGCTGCGCGCGGTCAACCGTGAGGGTGGCGCGTTCCGCTTGGCCATGAACGCCGGTTTTTCCAACACCTTGCTCTCTGATCGCTTTGAGGTGGACACCGACACTGCGCCACTGGACGTGAGCAGCCCGCTCGCCCTATTTCAGCGCAGCGGCGAACTGGTGATGGGCGTTCAAGGCATCGAACAGCTCGGCGTCGCACTGCACCCGCGCAGCCGCAGCGGCACCGTTTACGCCAGCGTCGACGTGACCAGCGTCAGCCATCGCGGCGGTTGGATCATCGGCATGGCGGCCCGCATCCAGCCCGACGGAAGCCGCTATCAGGTCGAGTTTGATGAGCGCGGCCTGTGGCGCATGCTGCTGTTCCAAGGGGCAGAACGTACTGTCCTGCGCGATTGGAACACTCACCCTGCCATCCGCGCGGGCAGCACGCGCTTCAGCATCGGCGTGTTATCCACGGTCGGCGGCTTCGATGTGTTCTACGATGGTCTGTTGGTCGGGACGGTTCCCACCCGCGCGATAGAGGGTGACGGCTTGCTGGGCTTCGTCGTTCAGTCCCGCAGCACGCTCGATGCGACTGTGCAAGCCACATTTGATAACTTCCTCATCACAACCCCTGTGCAAGTGGACGGGGCGCGCATCCTGCCCAGCACGATCCAGCCCGGCTCGGCAGCGTTTATCGCGCGCCAGCTTCATCGCGCCGGCCTCATCCCCATTGGTGGTGAGCAGGTGCTCGACATTAGCGAGACGACCAGCACATTTAGCGGCGCGGGCGTGTTCGAAGCGCCGCTGGCGCGCGGCCTCAGCGTGGAAAATTTCGTGTACAGTGCGGTCATCTCCATCACGACGGCGCGGCAAGGTGTCGGCGGGTGCGGCCTCATCGCACGTCGTGACGGCACGAACTATCTGCTGGCTTTCACCGATACCGAAGGTGGTTATGGCCTCTCGCGCCGTGCTGGGGATGCCTTCCACGACACGCAGTACGCCCAGCTGCCCACACGCGCGCCGCAGGTGTGGCTCATGATGATCGCCGCAGGCGAGCGTGTTCACCTGTTTGTTGATGGTCGTTACTTCGCCGCGTTCGACCACAGCCCACTGAACGGCCCCATCGGCACAGCAGCGGTCAACTTCGACCCACAGGACACCACTTGTCGCCTGCGCAGCGTATGGGCATGGCGCTGGTGATTCGTCAGTTTCCCCAAAACAGCATACAATTGGCGGTAGCAACTTGGGGGGAACCACAAGATGGAATCGGCCATTCTGCGCACAGTCTTGTACGCGGACATTTTCGACTTTCCACTGACCGTTGAAGAAATTTACCTTTACCTGATCGGGCGAGAAGCAGAGTCCGTGCGCGAAATCGAGTGCTTGCTCGCATCGTCGGCACGCTTGCAAGCGCTGCTCTGCCAGCAGCAGGGCTACGTCTTCCTGCGATCCCGCCCTGAGCTGATCGCGCGGCGGTTGGAGCGGCAAGCTCACGCCGCCCCGCTGCTGCACACGGCCCAGCGCTACGGCCACTGGCTGGCGCAGATCCCGTTTGTGCGCATGGTGGCGATCACCGGCGCGGTGGCCATGAACAACCCGTCGCACCCCGCTGACGACATCGACTACATGCTGATCGTGCAGCCCGGGCGCGTGTGGCTCACGCGGGCGCTGGCGATTGCGCTGGTGCGGCTTGCCCGCCTGCGTGGGGTGGAACTCTGCCCAAATTACGTGCTGGCTGCCGATAAGCTCCCGCAGACGCGCACCGACCTTTACGTCGCCCATGAGCTGGCACAGATGCGGCCAGTGTACGGCTACGCCCACTACCGCGACCTGCTTGAGGCCAACGACTGGGCATGGGACTTCCTGCCGAACAGCAGCGCTCAGCCCCCGCTTGCCAATGAAGCGCAGCTCATGCTCAAGCGCACGCTTGAATACCTATTGGGTGGCCGCCTCGGGAATTTGCTCGACGCGCTTGAGTACCGGCGTAAGTCAGCGCGATTTCAACAGCGCATCCAAGCTGACGCCGCCGCGGTCATCGGCCCACACGCCGTCAAAGGCCACTTTCAAGACCACGGCCAGCGCATCCTAGCTGCCTATCATGAGCGCCTCGCGCGCTACGATGTCGCGCCGCACTAGGCACAAAAAAGGGGCGACTCGAAGATCGCCCCTCAAGAAGCTGCGTTAGGTGCTGCGCTCAACGGCGCATGACCGTCCCCAGCGCGTCGCACGCCGGGCAGGAACCATCCGGGCGGATGATTGCGTAGCCACCTTGCGGGTCGCTGCCCCACACGGTGAAGTCCACGTTCCAGATGATCATCAGGCGAATGTCGCCGCGCTGCGCCGAGAGCGTGGCGGCTTGCGCCAGCCAATTGGCCTGCTGCGCCACCGTCACCGGGTTGTTGGGCGACCAGTTGAACGCCGCCGGGATGGGCTGGCCCATGCCCTCGCCGCTCAGGTAGCCGAACTCGGTATAGCAGAGCTGCTTGCCCGGGAAGGGGGCTGCGCCGCGCGCCGTCATGCTGCCGAAGTAGTAAGTCGGGAAGTTGCCGCGCGGGTCACCGCTGCTGGCGCTGGGCGGGAGCACGCCTTCGTTGTAGTGCAAGCCTACGCAGTCCATGTAGTTGGCCGCGCCTGCCGCCGCCATCTGCTGCATAAACGTGTCATCGTTGCAGAAGTGGATGCCCGCTGCTTGATCAAGGAAGCAGCCCGCCGCGCCTGCCGCGCCCGTCGGGGCCGGCGCACCGCTGATCACCAACGTGTTCGGGTTGGCCTGCTTGATGGCGTTGTAGGCCGCCGCCAGCAGCTTGGTGTACTCTGCGCCGTTGACGCGCCCCACCGGCCACTCACGTTCGATGTTCGGCTCATTCCACACTTCAATCGCGTCAGCCCCTGCTGCGGCCACCGCTGCCGCCAACTGCGCGTACTCTTGGATGTAGGCGTCGAAGTTCTGGCCGAGGCGGTTCTTATCGCCCACCACGCTGATGAGCACCTTCAGGTTGTTGGCGCGCGCCGCGTTGATGATGCCGCGCGCCCAATCCACGCCCACGCCCTTCATCTGTTTCTTGACCCACGTCATGCCCGAGCGGCGCATGGCGTCAATGCTGGCAGGCGTGAAGTTGGCGATGTGGCCGCCGAGTTCGAACGAACCACGCGCCGCCGCGCCCGCCACTGGCGGCGGCAGGTTCGGGTTGGCTGCCGCGTCGCCATTGGGGGCAGCAGGGGCAGCAGGCGTCTGCACAAGGTCGCAGATGGCCGTCTCGCGCGTGTCGAAGCTCACGCGGACGACGTAGGTATCGCCGCGCAGGCTGACGATGGTATACGTCCAGCCGTAGAAGATCGGGCGCGCGTCAACGATGCTGGTCGTCGAAACACAGCCGTCAATGCCAGCCGCTTTCTGCGGATGAGCGGCATTGGCCGTGCTCCAATCGTCTTGCAAGAACTGCCAACTGCGAACGATCGTCAGATCAACCCGCTCGCGGGCTTGCACGGCGTTGCGCGCCGCCACGAAGCCCAGCCACGTCGGGTCAGTGGGCGTTGCAGTGGGGGCCACCTGCGCCATAACCGACCCAGCGGGCAGCCCAAGCACTGTCACCACTGCCGTCACTGCCACTACAATCAAGAGGCGAAATCGTTTGGTTACTTGATTCGTCATTGTCATTACCTTATGTAAGCCATCGTCTACCTTACGGCGCATCACGATAACGGAGGGTCAAGCAAATTTCCAGAGAAATCCGCCAGCGTAGGTCAAACGTCAGCCAGCGCCTCGGCTCAAAGCTGAGCGCGAATCGCCCGCAGGCGCTGCACGATCTCAGCCGCCCCAGCCTGCTGAACTTGGTCGAGCATAGCATCGCACCAACTGATCAAGCTGGCGCGGTCGAACTGGGCGGCTTCAGCTAGCAGCGCTGGCTCATCGGCGGGTGCAGCGCTGATCCAACGGTTCAGGAAGCGCACCTCCGGCGGCATCTGCTCTTCAAGCACGGCCACCAGCTTATCGTAGACGCGCTGCATCGCCTCAACCGCCTGCGTCGCGCCCTGCCGCTGCGCTTCCTCTATGTTGGCTGCCAAGATGCGCAGCATCTGCCCGTCGATCATGTCGCGTGCTTGGTCGATGAGCGCGTCGGGGTCAGGGCTGTTGATCAACTCCGTCAGGAACTGAAGAACATCCCCGACTGCGCTGCGCTGTTCCTCGTCCATGGCCTGCGTCAGCGCGAGAAGCTGATCGCGCACAGCCTCCATGGCGGGGCGCTCTTTGGCAGGAGCTTGGCTGATGGCCTGCGTGAATTCATTGAAGAACTGGTAGTCCATCGCCGGGCGCGTGAGGCCTACGAGCGCCTGCAAGCGCTGGCTGTCCTCGCCATAGCCCAACGCCAAGCGCTGCAAGTCGCCGCGGGTGGCCTGCTTGCCCAACGCCTGCACGTCCGCCATAACGCCCTCAACCACCTTCTGCTGCTCGCTGTAGGCCGCCATGGCCTGCTTGCCTGCCGTCGAATAACGCAGCAAGCGCTCTTGAAGCATCTCCAACGAGGCAGCAATCTGCGCCTGCCCATCGGACGCCAAGCGCTGATACATGACCGACACCAGCCGGAAGAAAGCCTCGTCAATCTGGCTGTCGGCGGCTTCAATCGCCTGTTTGAGCGCTTCCTCGCTGTCCGCCGCCAAGAGGGATTGCAGCAGCTCAACCCGCCGCCGCTGCGCCTCCATCATCTCTTTGGTGATGCCGTCGGCTTCCATCACCTGCTCACGCAGCCCTTCTAGCGTCAGCGCCCGTTTCGGATTGAACATGTAAGCGCGGAACTGATCCTTCGGCAGATTGCGCGTCAGCTCGTTGAGCAAATCCCCAACAATCTTCTCTTCTGATTTGCCTGTTTGCAGCGAAATCTCCATCGGGATGAACGCAATCAACAAGGACTTTGCCGCGTCATGGTAGAGCAGCGGGGTCAGCACGCGGTTCTCAAAACCGCAGTGCGGGCAGTCAAAGGTGTTGAGGTGGCCCGCCATCAAGAGCGCCTTGCCCTGCGGGTCACGCTGAACGTCGATGAGCGTGCGCACGGTCACGCCGAAGGGCTGCCCACAAGATGCGCAGCGGATTTGAGTTTTTGTGGGGTTTGTCATGCCATCTCCAATGGATTGTTAGTCAGTCTCGGGGCAGTGAAAAATAAAACGTGGAGCCGTGCCCGGGCTGGCTCTTCACGTTGATTTCGCCGCGATGCGCGGTGATGATGGCGCGCACAAGGTAGAGGCCCAGCCCTGTCCCCTTGGTCTTGCTCGTCAGGTTGCCATCGATGCGATAGAAGCGCTCAAAGATGCGCTGCTGCTCGGCCTCTGGGATGCCGACGCCCTCATCGCGCACGAAGAAGTTCACGGTTGTCTCGCTGAAGCGCCCCCCAACGGTGATCGTACCGCCATTGGGCGAGTACTTGATCGCGTTGGTCAGCAAGTTATCCACCACCTGCCGCAGCAGCTTGGCATCGCCTTGAATCGACGGGTAATCCGCAGGGAAGGACAGTGCGAAGGTGTGGCGCTGCGTCTGCTTGCTGAAGCGCTCCACCGCCCGCGCCGCGATCTGATCAAGCTGAACGTCGCTCAGCGTCAAGCGGACGTTGTTCTCCGCTTGGATTTTGCTGGCGGCCAGCAGGTCGTCAATCAGCTCGGCCAAACGGTCAGCCTCTTCCTCGATCACAGCGAGGCTCTCCCGCACGACCGCCATATCCCACTCAACATCGGGGCGGTTCAACGTGCTAGCGTAGCCCTTGATAAGGGCGACCGGCGTGCGCAGCTCGTGCGAGACGGTCGAGATGAACACGTTCTGCATCTCCTGCGCGCGGCGAAAGTTGGCCACATCGCGCACGTTGGCGATGATCGTCGTCAGCTTGCCTTCTTCATTAAACAACGGCGCGTAGGTGATGCCGAGGCTGGCCGTCAGCCCGTCGCGCCGCTGGATGTCCCCCTCCACGTAGAACGTGTTGCCGCGAGGCTGCAATTTAGGGAACAAGCCCGCGCTCATCGCGTCCTGCAAGTCCATCTGATCACGCCGCACCCATTGGATCACCTCATCCTGATGCAGCCCCACCGCGTCGGTGCTCGTCCACCCCGTCATATGCTCAAACGCGCGGTTGATCTGCAAGATGACCATGTGCGGGTCTAGGATCATCACGCCGTCGCCGCTGTAGTCGAGAATGGCCTGCAAGCGGCGGCGTTCTTGGTTGATCGCCCCATAAAGCTGCGCGTTGTGGACGGCAATCGCCGCTTGATCGGCAAAGCTCTGCAAGATCTGCACATCGCTGGCGCTAATGACGCTGTGATACGAGCGGAACACGATCAACAGCCCCAGCGGCTTCTCTGCGAAGGTAAGCGGCATCGCCACCGCCTGCACCAACGCGGGGTCAATCGCCTCGGACATTTCGCGCAGCTTGGCGTTGAGGAACTCCACGCTGAACTCGGCTTGATCGGTGCTGACGAGTTCGAGCAGTTTGGCGTTCAGCACGGGCACGCGGTCTTGATGCATCCCCGTAAACGCGCGGACGGTGAACTGCTCGTCGCCCTCGCCGCGCAGCGCCACCACGCCCACCCGCGCCGCCGTCATCACGACCGACGCGCGCAGCACCCGCCGCAGCACCTCCGAGAGGTCGAGCTGGGCGGTGATCGCGCGTGAAATCTCTAACAGAAAGTCACGCTGTCTGACGGGGTAATCCGGTAGGCTTAACATGGCGCAAGTGTATCACATCTCAGCGGAAGAACAGCCCCGCGCTACTCGTTCACAATGGCGATGACCTGCGTCACGTCCTTTTGGCCGCCTGCCGTCAGCACCAGCGCGCCCGCGCCCACAATGCTCACGTCGCCGCCCAAGCCCGCCGGGACGATCTGCAAGTCGCGCCAGTAGGCATCCGTCAGCGCGTGGGTCTCCACGGTGGCGCGGATTTTGTCGAACAGCAGCGCGCCAATGTTGCTCACGCCGCCGCCGATCACGATGATCTCCGGGTTGAACAGGTGCAGCAGCGTCACCACCCCCAGCCCAACGCAGAACCCGCAGTGCTCCACCGCTTCCAGCGCGACGGGGTCGCCCTCGTGCGCCGCCATGCCGATGATGCGCGCGTCGATATCCTCAATGTCTTCCACCATCGCGCTCATCTTGGAGGCCGCCCCTTGCGCGATCCGCCCTTTGACGCGCCGCGCCAGCGCCGGGCCTGCTGCCTCCTTCTCCACCGAGGTGACTGTCTCCCCGATGACGAGCGGAATATGCCCCGCCTCCGCCGCCAGCCCGCGCTTGCCCAGCAGCAGCACGCCGTCGTTGATGATCCCGCTGCCGACACCCGTGCTGATCGTGATGTAGATCACATAGCGGTAGCCGTAGGCCGCGCCGCGCGCCGTCTCCGCCAGCGCGGCCACGTTGGCATCGTTGCCGCAGTACACCGGCACGCCGAACTCTTTGGTCAAAATATCAGCCAGCGGCACGTTGACCCACCCGGGCAAGTTGGGCGGCGCGACGAGCACCCCCGTTGACGGGTCAAGCGGCCCGGGCGCGCTCACCCCGATCCCCTGCACGGTTGAACGATCCGCTGGCATCACCTTGTGCAGCGCGTCGATGATGCGCCCCATCGAGGCGTCGAAGCCCTCGTCGGCCCCGGTCAGCGTTTCGTACCGTTCCACAATGTCGAGGCTGTGATTTAATCGCGCTGTCCTGATGCGCGTCCCGCCTAGATCAAGGCTTATCACCCATTTGTCGATCATCTCAAGGTCTCCCCGCCAGTCGGCGGCCTGAAATCTGCTCAATTGAACGGTATTCTAACGCCTGCTACAATCATTATCGATAGCACACCCGTTCAACCGCACCATTGGACAGCCTCATGACCAAGCTTACCCCTGCGCGTCGCCAGTATTTGGACATCAAGCGGCAGTATCCCGACGCCATTGTGTTCTTCCGCATGGGCGATTTTTACGAGACCTTCGACGACGATGCCGTCCTCACCGCGCGCGAGCTAGACATCACCCTCACCAAGCGCACCGAAGGCCAGCCGATGGCCGGTGTGCCCTACCACGCGCTGGATACCTACGTGGCGCGTTTGGTCGATAAGGGCTATCACGTCGCCATCTGCGACCAAGTGAGCGAGCCGACCAACCGCGGGATCGTTGACCGCGAGGTGACGCGCGTCCTCACGCCCGGGACGCTGGTCGAGCCGACCCTGCTCAACCAGCAGCAGCCGAATTACCTCATGGTGGCCGCGCCTGCCACCGACGCGCGCACGCACAAATGGACGGGCGTAGGCATCGCATATGTTGATGTTAGCACAGGGGAGTTTGCTGCGACTGAAATCAAAGGGGATGGCGCGGCTGTTGCGCTGCTGGAGGAGATGGCGCGCGTCAGCCCGCGTGAGCTGCTGCTCCCCACAGCGTGGAAGGACAAAGTAACGCTGCCCGAAGGTGTCCACCCCTCCTATGGGCAAGACTACTGGTTTGACACCCGCAGCGCCAAGCAAACCCTGCTCGACCACTTCAAGCTGCACAACCTCGACAGCTTCGGCCTCAGTGAATGGCCGCTGGCCGTCGCCGCCTGCGCCGCCGCCGTGGAATACCTGCGCGCGACGCACAAGACAGCCCTCGCCCAACTCACCAGCATTCGCTCTTACGACACCTCCGCGTTCATGGTGCTTGACCCGTTCACTCGCCGCAACCTCGAGCTAACCCAGACCATCCGCAGCGGCAAGACGCACGGCAGCCTGCTCAGCGTGATTGACCGCACAGTGACGCCGATGGGCGCGCGCACGCTGCGGACGTGGCTCAGCCAACCGCTGCTGGAGCTGCCGCGCATCAACGCCCGCCTCGACGCCGTGGAAGCGCTCACCAGCAGCGAACGGCTGCGTGCCGAGGTGCGCGAGGCCTTGAAACACATCGTTGACCTTGAGCGGCTCATCAACCGCATCATCATCCAAAAAGCCACCCCGCGCGACCTGCTCGCTCTCGCCAGCAGCTTGGAAGTCGTCCCCAACTTGGCCGCGCTGGTTGCGCCCTACCCGAACCTGACGCCGATCAGCGACCGGCTGAACCCCTGCCCACAGGTGAGCCAGCTTATCCGACGCGCCATCAACGAAGACGCGCCCGCCAACCTCAATCAGATCAACGTGATCCGCGCGGGCTTCTCTCAAGAGTTGGACGATCTCAAAGCCAAGAGTGAACACGCTCGCCGCTGGATCGCCGAGTTGGAGCCGCAAGAACGGCAGCGCACCGGCATCGCCAGCCTCAAGGTCGGCTTCAACAAGGTATTCGGCTACTACATTGAGGTCACAACAGCCAACACAGAGAAAGTCCCCGCGGACTACGTGCGCAAGCAGACGCTGGTCAACGCCGAGCGTTACATCACGCCAGAGTTGAAAGAATACGAAACGCTCGTGCTGAACGCTGAAGAGGAAATCCTCGCGCTGGAGCGGCAGATCTTCGAGGACGTGTGCCGCCAGATCAGCCAGCACAGCGAAGCCCTGCTGCGGACGGCGCGCACGCTGGCCACGCTCGACGCGCTGCTCTCGCTGGCCACGGTCGCCGTCGCCGAGGGCTACTGTCGCCCTAAGATGAGCGCTGGCGATATCCTGACTATCCGAAACGGACGTCACCCTGTGGTAGAGTCACTGCTGCCTGACGGCCAGCGCTACACCCCCAACGACACCCACTTCCACGCTGGCTCCCGCCTCCACATCCTGACCGGCCCCAACATGGCCGGCAAGTCCACCTACATCCGGCAGGTGGCGCTCATCACGCTGCTGGCGCACATCGGCAGCTTCGTCCCCGCTGAGTCGGCTGAGATCGGGCTGGTGGATCGCATCTTCGCGCGCATCGGCGCACAAGACGAAATCCACGCTGGGCAGAGCACCTTCATGGTCGAGATGGTCGAGACGGCGCGCTTGTTGATCGGCGCGACGCCGCGTTCACTCATCATCCTCGACGAGATCGGGCGCGGCACCAGCACCTACGACGGGCTGGCCATCGCGCGCGCCGTCGTGGAGTACATCCACAACAACCCACGCCTGAACTGCCGCACGCTGTTCGCCACCCATTACCATGAGCTAACCGAGCTGCCCAACGTCCTCTCTCGCGCAGAGAACTTCAACGTGGCCGTCGCCGAGCGCGGTGAAACCATCGTGTTTTTGCACAAGGTGGTGCGCGGCGGCGCAGACCGCAGCTACGGCGTCCATGTCGCCCAGCTTGCTGGGATGCCCAAGCCAGTCGTCCAGCGCGCCCGTGAGCTGCTGACCATGTTCGAGCACGAAATGAGCCGCCAGAGCCTGCCGCTGTTTAGCCCCTCACCCGCCCCAGACCCAGCCCCCGCGCCAGAGCACCCCGTCATCGCAGCCCTGCGCGATCTCAACGTCGATCATCTCACCCCCATTGAAGCAATTACTCATCTTTACGCGCTCAAGCAGATGCTGTCTTCGTGATACAATGCGATCAGCTTGTATTGGGATGTGTATTTAGGTATGCGACCGTATCCGAAAGAGTATTTCCAGCGTTACGATGAGAGCGACGACAGCCTCTTCTATCAGACCCCGCGCAAAGTCGTTCACATCGACGACCGCGCCATCTTGCTGCTGAAGGCCTACTACGCCACTGTGCTGCCGCGCGGCGCGGTGCTGCTCGACCTGATGAGCAGTTGGCGCAGCCACTACCCCGACGACCTCCAGCCGCAGCGCGTCTACGCCCACGGCATGAACGCCGAGGAAATGGCCGACAACCCGCAGATTGACGAGTTCATCGTGCAGAACCTCAACCGCAAGCAGACCCTGCCCTATGCGAGCGACTTCTTCGACGGCGTGACGTGCGCCGTCAGCGTGCAGTACCTCATCAAGCCGGTGGAGGTCTTCCGCGAGGTTCATCGCATCCTCAAGCCCGGCGGCCTGTTCATCGTGTCGTTCTCTAACCGCTGCTTCCCGACCAAAGCGGTCGCGGCGTGGCTCAACATGACCGACATGCAGCACGTGGCGCTCGTCGTCGATTACTTCCAACGGGCGGGCGGTTACATCGACATCACGACGGATCTGCACACATCGGGCGGCCATGATCCGCTGTTCATCGTGACGGGGCGCAAAGCCTAACGCGCCAGCGTGACCCCAGCGGCCTCCGCGGTCGCTTGGGGGTTGGGCGCAGGGACAGCTGCTTCCTCCTCGCTGATGAGGCCTTCCGAGAGCAGCACGCGCTTGAAGGCCACAATCGCCACCTCGCACATCGCAAGGTCAGGCTGGCGCGTTGTTAAGTGCTGCAGCGCAAGGTTGGGCGTGATGATCCAGCGCACCCAACGACGATGCACGTTGGCCGCCGTCCACTTGAGCAGCTCATAGCTGATGCCCGCGATCACTGGGATGAGAATCACCCGCGACAGGATCAACAGCCAGAACGGGGGCCGCCCCAACAGCGAGAACACAAACACGCTGACAAATACCACCGTGAGCAAGAAAGCCGTGCCGCAGCGCGGGTGCTCAATCGGGTAGCGCTGCACCACCTCCGGCGTGAGTTCATCGCCCGCTTCATAAGCGTTGATCGTCTTGTGTTCTGCGCCGTGATAGCCAAACAAGCGCCGCACATCCGGCATGAGCGAGATCAAGCGGATGTAGATCACCAAAATCCCCAACTGGATCACCGCCTCGATGAAGTTAATGACGGTCGCCTGCCAGCCAATCGGCAGCGGCACATAGAACCCGCCGCCCTCTGCTGCTTCGGTCAGGCCGAGCAGTGTGCCCATGCCGGTGGACAGCGCCGTGGGCAGCAGGAAGAACAACCCCACCCCCAGCGCCAGCGAGACGGCAATCGTCAGGAAGCCAATGGGGCCGTCAAAGCTGGATTTGGCTTTGTCGCCCTCGCCCTTGTCTTCTTCCTCGATGGCCACATCGGCTGACCACATGAGGGCGCGCGTTCCCAATCCGAGCGCGTCGTACAACCCCACCAGCCCACGCACGAACGGCGTCTTGGCCAGCCAGCTGCGGTAGATCGTCTTGTTCAGCGGCTGCTCATGGATAACAATCTCGCCTTTGGGGTTGCGCACGGCGATGGCGGCGGTGTTCGCGCCGCGCATCAACACCCCTTCGATCACGGCTTGGCCGCCGTAGGAAAACTTCATCTCGTTTGCGGGCTTGCTCAAATTCGCCATGTTCACATCCTGTCGTTGATGTCAGTCATTATAGCGCAGCGTCGCCTCGCCGCGCGGGGTTAGCTCGGTGATCGTGGCCGCGCCCATCGGCTGCACCAGCGTGAACGGCACGCCGCCGATGAAGCACCCGTCGTTAGCGTTGCAGCGCGCGGGCGGCAGCAGCAGCGTATACGCCCCCTCCACCGGGTGCAAAATCTGCGCCCCGCCGCGGTGATCCAGCAAGTAGGCCTTATCGCTGGTGGCGGTCACGCGCACGCGCACCGGCTGATCGCGCCGTGCCCACAGCACCCATGACTGCACGCCGCGCGCGTGCGTCAGATGCACCGTGTCAAGCGTGTTGGTGGCCGCATAGCGCGCCTGCACCGCATCGCCAAAGTGATTCGCCACGAAGCGCCACGCATAAAACGCAGGACGCGGGGCGGCGCTGCCGGGCGTGAGCAGCCCGAACGACTCCGCCCCTTCTGGCAGCATCTGGTCGTATAACTTATAAGCGGCCATACGCTCCACGCCTACCGTCAGCGCGAGCGCCGCCGCCTGCACGAGGAAGGCCGCCTGCTGCTCAAGGTCGAGCGGGTACTGCGGGCGCACTACCGGCCAGTTGGGGTCATCAGTGGGGGCGGCGTTCATCTCGTTGATCCAGATCGCCTTGTCCATGCCGTGCCGCCGCAGGTTGTCGCGCATCTCGTTCACGATGCGGATCACCGTCTCGGTGCGGAAGTAGAGGTGCAGGCTCATCGCGTCAAAGTAGTAATTGTTGGCCGCTGCGTCAGGGTCGGCAAGGATGCGATCCAGCAAGCGTTCAAAGTATGGGGCGCGCCCTTCGTTGACGTCGTGCCAGTACGTCGTGCCCGCGAGGTGAATCCGCGCGGCGGGGTTCGCCCGCTTCGCTGAGAGATAAGCCACCCTCAACAGTTGGAAGTAGTCCTCAAGGTCGCCGCTGAACTCGTGGCCGTAGGTTCCCGCTTCGATGTCCGGCTCGTTCCAGATGATGAAGCGCGTCACCCCTCGGCTGGCGTAGTAGTCGACCGTGCGATAGACGAACGCTGCCCAGTAGTTGTTGGGGTCGTCGATGGGCAGCGTCAAGCCGCGCGGCACGCCCGCCATCGGGATGCCATCCGTCGCCCATGCGGGGGTATTCTTCAAAAGGGCTACCACCTCCCGCCCGCACAGGCTGGCCGCCTTCAACCACCGATCATCGACGTTGAGCGTGTTCCAGTCGTCGGGGCCAGTGGGCTGATGCTGTGACCAGTCAAAGATGATGCGCTCCCACCCAGCGCCTAGCTCGCACGTCAGCTCCGGGAACCAGAAGCCTTCCACGACCCCAAAGCGCGAGCGCGGGGCCTGCTCCGCATGCGCGGGCAGCAGCGCCCCCAGCAGCAGCGCGACCACGACCACCCTAAACATGTGACCCCGTGAGGCGCATATCCTCAACGTTGAGCTGAGCGCTGCGCCGCCCGTTGTACTCGTTAACCGTCAGCCGATACACCACATCGACCGGCTGCCCGTTCCACAGGTTGAGGAAATCAGCCTGATTGAACGCGATGGCTTCCACTGCCGCCACCGACCCCTCAATCAAGCGCATCTTCAAGTGCCGATCCTTCAGCACTTTGGGGAACGCCATGCGCACCCCCCCGCTGAAGAACAACGGCGCCTCAAAGTGATGCCCGAACGGCTCTAACGTGGCCAGCTTCTCCGCCAGTTCAAGCGTCGCTTTACTCAGCGGTAGGCTGGCATCGATGCGGCGCACGGGGGCCAGCGTCAACCCGCTGAACGCCTCGCGCGCGGCGCGCAGCAGTCGCTCTCGCAGCAGCGGCACGTTCTCATTGGCGACCGTGAAGCCCGCCGCCAGCGCATGGCCGCCGTGCCGCAGCAGCAAATCTGCGCAGGCATCCAGCGCCCGCGTGATGTGAAACTCCGGAATGCTCCGGCACGAGGCGCGGCTGGTCTCTTGCTCACGATGGAGAATGATCGACGGACGGTACAGCTCCTGCGTGAGCTGCCCTGCGACCAGCCCCACAATCCCCGGCTCAACTTCGTCGTCCTGTGCGAAGATCAGCGGCGCGTCAATGTCCCCCGTGATCATCAAGCTGTCGCGGATGCGGTCACGCGCGATGCGCATTCGTCCCTGACGGTCAACGTTGAGGCGCTCTAACTCCTTCGCTAGGTGGTTAGCGGTCGCTTGGTCGCGCGTCGTCAGCAGTTCAAACGCGATCATCCCGCTGGCGAGCCGCCCCGCCGCGTTGATCCGCGGGCCGATGACAAACCCGATGGTCTCAGCCGTCACTGTGCCCTTGAACCCCGCCGCGTGCAGCAGCGCATCCAGCCCCAAGCGGCGGCGTTCGTTGATGACGTTCAACCCGTGGATGACCAAGCGGCGGTTCAGTGGGTCGTTCAGGCGCATCACGTCGGCCACCGTGCCAATCGCCACCAGATCAAGCAAATCCGATAGGCGGTGACCGTTCGGCCAGCCCGCAATCCGCAGCACGCGCAGCGCCATCAGCAGCGCCACGCTCACCCCTGCTATATGTCGGTACGGCTCGTGGCGGTCGCTGTCGGGGCGCTGCGGGTTCACCACCGCGAAGGCCGGCGGCAGCGCCTCCCCGACGGAGTGATGATCGGTCACCACGATATCGAGCTGATCCTCCAGCACGGCCTCAATCTCGCTGACGCTGCGCACGCCGCAGTCCACCGTCACCACGAGCGAGACGCCCTCGCTGGCAAGGCGCTTCAAAGCGGGGATGTTAAGGCCGTAGCCCTCATCGACGCGGTCAGGGATGTACGCACGCACGTTTGCGCCCAGCCACGAAAGCGCTTCGATCATCAGCGCGGTGCTGGTGACGCCGTCCGCGTCGAAGTCGCCATAAATGCAGATCTGCTCCCCGCGCGCGATGGCCTGCACGATGCGATTCGCCCCGCGATCAAGATCGAGCAAATCAGCTTGGAGCAGCCGCTGTTTGAGGTCATCGGCGCCGGTTTCGAACAAGAACCCGGCAGGGTCAGCTACCCCACGGTTGTACAAGATTTGCGCCAGCAGCGGGTCAAGACGAGCGCCGTCATGGCGGGCTTGCAGCAAATACTCATCGGGCGCGGGCGGCGCGATGCGCCATGCGGCAAGAATAGACATGCACAAACATTCTGATTACAATCAATCCACGCAGATAGTACCACGCCCCGATACTGGCCACAACCACGAGGGAGCCGCCATTGGCACGCATCGTCTTCATGGGCACGCCGGAGTTCGCCGTGCCGTCACTCAACGCGCTCATCCGACACCACGAGGTCGTCGGCGTGGTCACTCAGCCCGACCGCCCAGCGGGGCGCGGTGGGGAACTGCGGCCGCCCCCGGTGAAACAGCTCGCCCTCGCGCACGGCATCCCCTGCGTGCAGCCCGTCAAGCTGCGCGAGGTCAAGGATTGGCTCAGGGCGCAGGACGCCGATTTGTTCGTCGTGGCAGCGTTCGGTCAAATCCTGCCGCAGAGCGTGCTTGATATGCCCAAACACGGCTGTTTGAACGTCCACGGCTCGCTGCTGCCGCGCTGGCGCGGCGCTGCCCCCATCCACGCCGCCATCCGCGCGGGCGACGCTGAAACGGGCATCACGATCATGCTGATGGACGCAGGCCTCGACACCGGCCCGATGCTCACCAAAGCCAGCACCCCCATTACTGCTGACGACACCAGCGCGACGCTCCACGATCGCATGGCTGCGTTGGGCGCATCCCTGCTGATCGAAACCATCCCGCCCTACTTGAACGGCGAGATTACACCGCAGCCGCAAGACGATGCGCTCGCCACCTATGCCCCGCAAATTGACAAGGATGAAGGCCGCATCGACTGGCACGCGCCCGCCGCCCAAATCGAGCGCACGATCCGCGCGTTTGACCCGTGGCCGGGCACGTTCACCCACTGGGAAGGCAAGCTGCTCAAGGTGCATCGTGCGCGCGTCCGTGTGGGCCAACAGCCCATCGGCAGCGTCGCGCTCGTGGAAGGGGCGCTCTGCGTTGGCACAGGTGACGGGCTGTTGGAACTCGTCGAGCTTCAGCTTGAGGGGCGGAAGCGCATTCCCGCTGAAGACTTCATACGCGGCCACCCGCAGATCGTAGGCGCGCTGCTGGGGGATTGAATGTACCACATCGACCTTGACACCATCGCCGCCGATGCCGCTGCGCGCCGCGACGCCTACGAAGTCATGTTCTACCAATTCCAGTACGATGACGACCTCAGCGACGAACAGCTCGACGCGCGGGTGAACGAGGTCGCCGCCCCCATCATCGCCGCCATCGACTGCACCCAGTGCGCCAACTGCTGCCGCGCGCTCGATGTCTACCTCGAGGATGACGATCTGCCGCGGCTTGACCAAGCCTTCCACATTGGGTTAGATGCGATTCGCGTGCGCTACGTGGATGAGGACGTGCTGCCGGAGAGCGGCGCAGTCGGCAAGTTCAAGGTGAAGCCCTGCGGCTTCCTCACCGGAACGCGGTGCAGCATCTATGCGCATCGCCCGCAGGCCTGCCGCGACTACCCGTTCCTCACCCCTGATTTCCGCTGGTCGATGGAACAGCTCATCCCGGGCGCGGCCATCTGCCCAATCATCTATCACACCCTGAACGCGCTGCTTGAGCAGGTCGATTCCATCATCGCCAGCTCAAGCTCACGCCCAGACGCGGCGCAGCTTTGACACAAGCTGCGGCATGTCCGCGATGGGTTCCGCCGCGTCGAACAGCAGGTACACAGCTTGGCTGACAGGTTTGGCGTGAACGCCGCTGGCAAAACGCAGCTTCTGCTCGCCCAACGCCGCATGCCCCTCATCCACCACCACATGCCCCGCCACAAGGAAACGCTGCGGCACGGGCACGTGACGGCTCGCCTGCTCCAGCATCAAGGCCACGTCGCGCAGATACTGCGCCAGCGGGTAGCCGTACTCGTTGCGCAGGAACAGCGCATCCCACAGCAGGCGCATCAGCGGCTCATGCTCCATCAAAAGCTGCCCGCGCAGCAAGTTGAAGAAGCGTGGGTCTTTCTCATCCTCCACTGCGAGGAGCTGCTGGGCCTGCTCACGGTAGGCGCGGTCACGCCAGAAGCGCCACAGCGTGAAGGCTTGCAAGCGGTCGCTGCCGCGGTCGATGAGCGCTTGATGGTCAAACACGCGCAGCACGTCGTACCAACCGTTCTCACCAGCGAACGGCGGCGCCCCCGCATGGCTGAGCATTACCCCTGCGTCCGTTGTCAGGTAGAAAGGCATCTGCATGAAGAAAGCGTGCAGCTGTGGCCGTCGGAAGCGCGCGCTGCCGTCTCGGTCGTGCTGGCTGATGCGCTGTTCCAGCGGCGCGTTCAGCGGCAGGTGCT
>JBDNCV010000061.1:0-22343 GCA_046719465.1 Anaerolinea sp. | reverse complement strand
CAAACGCCGCCCACCACACCCGTGATCACTGGCCCCTCGAGCAGCATGCTGACGACGACAAGCCCGCGCTTCACATGGCGCAGCAGCACAGGCGCTGCCACCTACGAGGGCACGATCAACGGTGTGCCGTTTACGACGATCAGCACCGAGTACCTCGCTGCGCTGGCACAGGGGCAAGTCACGCTGACGCTGCGCGCCGTCGACCAAGCGGGCAACGCGAGCGCTCCCCGTCACGCCACGTGGATGATCAATCTGTCGCAACTGCCACGACATCAAGCCGTGCGTCAGCAGACGAGCGCCGCGCTGCCGATTGATTTTACGTGGGCCGCGCCTGCTGGTTACAGCGGCACGTACACCCTCTACCTCGATGTGGACGGCAACTTCACAACGATGGATACTGTCGATGGTCAGACGCTCGGGCCGATCACAACCACGACCAACCGCGTCTACCTCCCACACCTGCCAGAGGGCATCTATCGCTGGTGGGTGAGCATGGGCGATGAGCCGCTGCCAGACCCGTTCACACCGTTCACCTTTGCACAGACGCACGGCGGCCTGCCCGCCCCCACGCTGCACACGGTCGCTGGGGATGATCGCATCAACACTGTCGAGCATCCGAGCGCGCAGTTCACATGGGAGCCGCCGTCCAGCGCTGCATGGCAGCCCATCAGCTACACATTTGAGCTGGCACGCACCAGCGCATTTACGCCGGTGGCATATCACAGCACGACGACAGCTGCAACGTTCGACGCTAGCCTTATGCCCATCGCTGACGGGGTGTATCACTGGCGAGTGCGCGCGCTGTATCCTTATGGATACGCGCGCACCAGCCTGCCACGGACGATCCTCATCGACCGCACCGGGCCGCCCAGCGCGCCACTGCTGCTTGATCCAGCCCCGCATTGGGTGTTCGTGCGCGTCCAGCCGTCTTTTAGATGGTCAAGCCCGCCCACCTCAGCCTATTTCCGGCTCGACATTTTAAGCGAGGACGGGCTAACGTTGGTGCGCAGCTACATCGCAACCAGCCCGCAGCTTGTCATTCCGACGGGCGCGCCGCTGCCAGCGGGCACGTATCAATGGCGCGTGCAAGCCTACGATGCTGCGGGCAATACCTCGCCGCTGTCGGCGCTGCGTCGTCTGCGTGTCACTGACTAGCGGGTGATGCTGTGGAGCCGCGCACGATCAACTTGGTTCCCACACGTGTGGTAAGCACGCTGCGATGCGGGTTGTTCATGCGTTCGTACAGATATTGCACACCCAACACGCCCAACATCGCTTTGTCGACCGCCATTGTCGTCAGCGGGGGGGTGGCATCCGCCGCCGCGTCGATGTCGTCAAAGCCCACCACCGATAGATCATCAGGGATCGACCGACCACAGTCACGAGCCGCGCTCATCACAGAGCGCGCCATATCGTCGTTAACGACGAACAGCGCCGTCACCTGCGGCGAGCGCTGCAACAGCTCTGTCGCGGCGGCGTAGGCTGCATCGCGCGTAGGTGCACAGTCACCCAGATAGACCGGCAAACGGTGCTGCTTCAGCACGCGCAAGTAACCTTGCCGCCGCTCTTGCAAGCTAGGGTAGCTCTGCGCCGAGCTGCCCACTAGACCAATATGACGATGCCCCAGCGACACGAGGTGGCTGACTGCTTCCTCCGCCCCGCGCTGGTTGTCGATCAGCACGCTGTCTAATGGCAAGCTGGGCGCATAGGCATCAATCAACACAATTGGGCTGGACGTCTCAATGCGAATCGTCTGAACAGTTTGATCTAAAAACGTGCCAACGATAATCAGCCCATCCAACTGCCGGTTGAGCAGCATCGGCGGCAGGTCAAGTGGTCGGTTCAATCGGTCGACTTCGATGTTCGCCAGCATCGTGCCCACGCGATACCGACTGCACTCACGTTCAATCGCAGCGAGCACCTGAGAATAGAATGGGTTCAAGATCATTGGCTGACCATCGTCGACCTTGCCAATCACCCCAAACAGTGATGAGCTGCGCTGACGCGGCACGTGAACATAGCCGAGGGTCTGTGCTGCTTGCATGACGCGCTCGCGCACCTCTTCTCTCACGTGTGGTTTCATCGTCAGGGCGTTGGATGCCGTTCCTAACGATACCCCCGCTAGCTCAGCAACATCGCGCAGTGTAGCTCGTTCCATCATAGGAGTCAGTCATCCCAAAACTTTCAAAGACTTGTTGAATAAGCTTCTTGCATTTTAACGCATTTCACGTTATTCTACGAATAGGCAAGCGCATTAAGTTGCGTCACGGTTTTGGATAGGAATTTTTGGGAGCGCTCTCAAATTAGTTTGAACAAATTTGAACAAAATCTCAGTGTTTAAACTTAAACTTGGTGAACTATAAACTAGACAAATACACTCAGGGAACGAGATAGTTTTTCTCGTAAAGTGGCTCAATGAACTTAGAGGATATTGCCAAAGAAGCCGGCGTCTCACGGTCGACGGTATCACGGGTGATTAACAACGACATCAACGTGAGCCGCAAGACCCGTCAACGTGTCCTCGCGGTGATCGAAAAGCATCGTTTCGTCCCGAACCATGCAGCGCGCACTCTCGTAACCCAGCGTTCCAACATCGTCGGCGTCGTCGTCCCCCACACAGCAAACGTCTTCTTCGGTGATAACTCTTATTTCCCTATGCTGCTGCAGGGTATTGCCGAGGCCACCAATCAACACGATCAAAGTATGCTCTTGTGGCTGGCACAGCCCGACGAAAGCCCAGAGCACTTCGCCCGTCGTATCGTGCGCAATCGCGTCTACGATGGGTTAATCATCGCATCCATTGCTGACAGCGACCCGCTCATCGACAACCTCTACGAGATCAACGCCCAATTTGTCATGGTGGAGCGCCCGCTGCAGCGCGAAGAAAGCATCAGCTACGTCGCCATCGACAACGTCTACGCCGGCCGCCTTGCCACCGAGCACCTCATCGCGTTAGGCTACGAACGCATCGCCCACATCACCGGCAGCCTGACTATTGGTGACGGGGTCGACCGGTTGACTGGCTATCAACAAGCGCTGCAGCACGCAGGACGCCCCTACCGCCCAGAGCTGGTCAGCGCGGCGTCCTTCACTGCTGAAACGGGCTATCGCGCCATGCGCGAGCTGCTGCCGCATCACCCCGATGCCGTCTTCATCGCCAGTGACACCTCTGCTATGGGCGCGCTGCAAGCGCTGCACGAGGCGGGCCTGCGCGTCCCGCAGGATGTAGCTATCATCGGCTTTGATGATATCGACATCGCCACCCGCGTCACTCCACAGCTCACCACTGTTCGTCAACCTGTGCAGGAAAAAGGCAGCGAAGCGCTCTCTCTCCTGCTGAACATCCTCGACCAGCCGGAAAGCGCGCCCCGCCGCGTGATTCTCCCTACTCAGCTCGTCATCCGCGATTCTTGCGGTGCGAAACTTCGCTATCCAAGCCAGTATGAAGGAGGCACTATTCAGCAGAAGATTTAACACTCAGTAGAAGATCCAAAGTGTTTCGTCAATTGCTATCTGTTTACTTGTTCAAATAAGGATCGACACATGCTTAGAAAACCTCATCTTCTTGTCAAATTTCTGGTTGCCGCGCTGGTGATTGGGGCTGTGCTGCCCGCCACGGCTCAACAGCGAGTGACGATCACTTGGTTCGTCGGCCTCGGTACAGGCTCAAACAGCGAGCAAATTGCCATTCAAGAGCGTGTCGTGCGCGAGTTCAATGAATCGCAGAACGAGATCGAACTGGTGCTGAACATCGCCGCCAGCAACGAAACCGCCCGTGATACCCTCAGCACCTTAATTGCTGCTGGCAACGCGCCTGACATCGTCGGGCCAGTCGGTGTGGCTGGGTCAAACGCGTTTGCCGATCAGTGGCTTGATCTTACCCCGTTGATCGAAAGCACCGGCTTCGACCTTGGCGTGTTTGATCCTGCCCTTGTGGAGCTGTATCGTCGTCCAGATGGTGGCCTCGACGGTCTGCCCTTCGCCGTGTACCCCGTGGTCACCTACTACAACCCTGACCTGTTTGACGAGGCCGGGTTGGAGTACCCACCCAGTGAGTTTGGCGCGCCCTACATCCTCGACGGTGAAGAAGTGCCGTGGGATTACAACACTGTCGCTGAAATCGCCAAAATCCTGACGGTTGACCGCAACGGCAACGACGCCACCAGCCCTGACTTCGACAAAACCGCCGTGGAGCAGTTCGGCATGAACTTCCAGTGGGCGCGCATCCGCCTTATCTGGACGAACCTGCAACCCTCTAGGTTCTACGACGAGGCTACTAACACTATCTCGATCCCAGATGAGTGGGTTGAGGCCACGCGGTGGTATCACAACGCTATATGGGGTGAAGGCTTCGCACCGAACGCCACTTACTCGGCCAGTGAGCTGCTCCAGCCCAGCGCCTTTGCATCTGGCAACCTCGCCATGGCCATCACGCCGCTGTGGTACACCTGCTGCCTTGATAACAGCGTGGGCCGCTTCGAGTGGAACATCGCGCCGGTGCCTGCGAACTTCGACGGTGTGCAGCGCGTCGCGCTCGATGCCGACACCTTCCGCATCACCCGCGCCTCGCGCAACCCTGAGGCCGCTTTCAAAGTTCTCACCTACTTGGTGACAACCGCCGCGCCCACACTGGCCTCGGCCTACGGCGCTTACCCTGCCCTGCCTGAAGCGCAGCAGCAGTGGGTGGACGCCATCACCAACCGCTACCCGTGGGAGATCAACTGGAACGTCGCCAGCGAGAGCTTGGCCTATGCCGTCCCCGGCACGCAGCATCACGAGTCGAACGTGCCGAATTATTCGCGCGCTTACGATCGTGAGTTCTCGTTACTGAGCTTGATTGAAGGTGACACCGGCGCCACCATCGACCTTGCGGCCGAGCTGGCTCGTTTCGAAGCCGACATGCAGAACATCGTGAACGGCAACTAAGCCCTTCTACCCAACCGCCGCGCAGTCGATAGGCTGCGCGGCTTTCATCCTTTATAATATTGTAAGGTATGTCGAATGACAACCTAGTCAAGGACAAGTGCTATGGCCGTTCCTAATTCCACCATAGACGCAGCCCCGCTTGCAGCGCCCAAACGCAAAGAGAAAGTCCACAGCTTGGAGCGCCAGCAGCGCCTCTGGGGCTGGATTTTTCTCTCTCCGTGGATCATCGGTTTCACCCTGTTCACCGCCGCGCCCATCGTGATTTCGTTGGTGTTCACCTTTACCGACTTCTCACTCGCCACCGACCGTCCGATGAACTTCGTTGGCCTAGCGAACTGGGTGCGTTTGTTCAACGATCCCATCGCGCTCAACTCGCTGGGGGTGACGATCCGCTTTGCGATCATCGCCGTGCCCTTCGGGATCATCGTCCCGCTGTTCATGGCGGCCTTGCTCAACTCCAAATACCTTTGGGGCAAGAGCCTTTGGCGCCCGTTGTACTACATGCCCTACATGGTGCCTGCTATCTCGGGGATTTTTGTTTGGCAGGCCTTCCTCAACGGCCAGACCGGCTGGCTGAACCGCTTGCTGCGCGAGTTTGGCGTGCAGAACCCACCCAACTGGATACAAGATGAGCAGTGGATCCTCGTCGCGTTTATGTTGATTGGCGTTTGGGGCGTGGGGAACGCCATGCTCACTATGCTGGCGACAATGCAGGGCGTCCCCAATGAGCTGTACGATGCGGCCGAGGTCGACGGTGCAGGGGCAAGCGCCAAGTTCTTGCGGATTACCCTGCCGATGATCTCGCCGGTGATCTTCTACAACCTTGTGCTGTCGGTGATCGGCCTGATGCAGTACTTCGTCGTGCCGTATGTGATGACGCGCGGCACAGGCAACCCCAACAATTCCGCCTACTTTTTTAACATGCATCTCTACAAAACAGCGTTTACCTTTTTTGATATGGGGTACGGCGCTACCTTAGCTTGGTTCATTTTCATCATCGCCATGGTGTTGACAGTCATCCTGTTTACGACCTCGCGGCGTTGGGTGTATTACGCGAACGGAGATTGACACATGGCCGCGACAGTTCCAAAACGCTATGTAAACACCTCACCCTTCTACAGCCTGCAACTGCGCAAGTTCGCACTCAGCGCGATGGTCACCATGGTGGCGTTCATCTTCGCGCTGATCTACCTGATGCCGTTCGGCAACATGGCAATTACCGCGGTGAAAAGCCAAGAACAGCTCACCGGCAGCAACAACAGCCCGGTGCTGCCGCTAGCTGCGGTCAAATATACCTATGAAGGCCGTGCCTACGATGTTTATGAGGTTCCCCTGCCCGATGGCAGCGTCCAAGCGTTGGCGCTTGTGCGGCCCGGGCGGCAGTTGAGCCAGTTCATCGACCCCGATAACCCTGAAGCAGGCTTTATCGAATGGGAAGGCAACTGGCGCCAGTTAGAGCCAGTGCGCCAGCTTGAGCTGCGCTGGGAGAACTTCCCCGAGGCGTGGACGCTGCTCAACTTCCCGCTGCTGTTCTGGAATACGTTGGTGATCGCCGTCGTCGGCATGATCGGCACGCTGCTGTCGAGCATCTGCGTCGCGTATGCCTTTGCGCGTTTCCCCATCCCGGGAAAGAATGTACTGTTCCTGATCCTCATCGGCACAATCATCTTGCCCGGGCAGGTGACGCTCATCCCCACTTATGCCTTCTTCGCCAAGATTGGCTGGACGGGGTCATGGCTGCCGCTCATCGTGCCGCACTTCTTTGCCAACGCCTACAACGTGTTCTTGCTGCGGCAGTTCTTCATGACGCTGCCCAAAGAATTGGATGAGGCAGCGATGATCGACGGGGCAGGGCCGCTGCGGATCCTCGTCAGCGTCATCTTGCCGCAGGCCTACCCGGCGCTCATCTCAGTCGGGTTGTTCCACTTTATCTTCGCGTGGAATGACTACTTCGGCCCACTCATCTACTTGATTGGCAAGCCTGAGCTGCAACCAATCAGCGTCGGTGTGCAGGTCTTTAACTTCCAATACGGCCCACGTCCTGAGTTGATCCAAGCGACATCGCTGCTGGCGATGATTCTGCCACTGGCGATCTTCTTCTTCGCGCAGCGTTTCTTCATGCGCGGCGTGGTCATCACAGGTGTGGACAAGTAGACCGGTCGGGGCGTCTCGACACGCCCCAACAACATCAAGGAAATAAGCATGAAGAGCTTTCGCCAATGGTTGACGATAGTTTGTTTAATTTGCGCTGTGCTGCCCGCCACAGCGCAGCAAGAGACGGGGGTCGTCACTGTGGATGCGACCAGCATCGTCGCACCTATCAACCCCTACGTTTACGGCTCCAACATGAACTTATACACCATCATCCCCGCCAGCTTGATGCCACAAGCGCAGGCCATGGGGCTGCGCTTCATGCGTTTCGGCGGGGGTGACACCGACCGTCAAGACCTGCGCAACAACATCATCGACTTGTTTGTGCTGCAATCACGCGCCATCGGCGCAGAGCCGCTGCTGTCGGTTCGCTTGCTGGGCGGCACACCAGAAGCGGCAGCTGACATCGTTCGCTACACCAATCAAACGCGCGATTACAACATCCGCTATTGGAGCATCGGCAACGAGCCAAACTTGTTCACCGCCCTGATGGGCATCGACTCTTACCCTGTCGAGCGTTTTGTCGCGGAGTGGCGCGCCATCGCGCTGGCCATGCGTGAAGTCGACCCCGACATCATCTTCGTCGGGCCGGACATTACCCAGTACATCCCGCTTGATATTGTCGACGGTCGCGTGATTTTTCATCCTGCCAGCGACCACGCCGACGAGAACGGCAAAGACTGGCTTGTGGAGTTCTTGAAGGCCAACGGTGATTTGATCGACTACGTGGCCATCCATCGCTATCCCTTTCCCACGTTCGGCAACCGCGGCGCAACGGTCGATGAGCTGCGCACGATCAACGACGAATGGGACATCACAATCCCGCTGCTGCGGCAGATCATCCGCGAGGCTGCCGGGCGCGACATCCCGCTCGCCGTCACGGAGATCAACTCCAACTCGGCCAACAGCACCGGCGGCGAAGCCAGCCTCGACAGCCACTTCAACGCCATCTGGCTCGCGGATGCGCTGGGACGGCTTATCGTCAACGGCGTGGAGATCGTCGCCTACTGGGATCTACAAGGCACGGCTGGACGAGCATGGGGCCTGCTTGGCTCGTTCGATGTGCGCCCCACCTACTACACCTACCTGATGTACACGCACTTCGGCAGTGCGCTGCTCAACGCCAGTTCCACCGTGCCGCTGGTCAGTGCTTACGCCGCGCTGCGCGAGGATGGCCAGCTTTCGGTGATGCTGGTCAACCTCGGTGATGACCCGCAGCGCGTGCCGCTCGTTCTGGAAGGATTTACCGCTACTACCGCCGAGGTACATCAATTCTCACCCGATCAAACACCGCCGGTCACTTTCACCCTCGATAATGCCGAATCGGTTGAAGTCCCCGGGCGTTCCATCACCGTCGTCGTCTTGCCACCCGCCAACTGAAAGGTCGTCTGCTATGCGCTTCCCATCAGATCAATTCGTGCTCGGCGTGAACTACTGGCCGCGCCGCAAAGCGATGTACTGGTGGTCAAACTTTGACGCTGCTGAGGTGGAGGCGGAGTTCAGCCTCATCGCCGACCTCGGGATGAATGTCGTGCGGATTTTCTTGCTCTGGGATGACTGGCAGCCGACACCGGATACCGTCAGCGTGGAGTGCCTGCGCCACTTTGGGCAGGTGTGCGACATCGCCGCCGCGCGTGGGCTGGGGCTGGATGTCACCTTCTTCACCGGCCACATGAGCGGCCCCAACTGGGCGCCGCGCTGGATGCTCGACGCGAGCGCGCCTGCTGCGTCGCCTCACGTGAGGCAGGTCATCAGCGGTGGGCAGATCGTCCCCACGCTGTACCGCAACATGTTCCACGATTCGCAGGCGCTGGCGGCCAGCCGTCTGCTGCTGGAAACCGTTGTGCGCGAATACCACCAGCATGAAGCGATCTGGATGTGGAACCTCGGCAACGAGCCAGACCTGTTCGCCCACCCGCACACGGCAGAAGCAGGCCGCGCATGGGTGCGTGACATGGTGGCGCTCATCCGCAGCATCGACACCAAACACCTTGTCACCTGCGGCCTGCACGTCGCCAGCCTGCTTGAGGATAACGGCCTGCGCGTCCACGATGTCTACGCCGAAACGGATGTCGCCGTCATGCACGGTTACCCCATGTACATCCCGTGGGCACGCCACAACCTCGACCCTGACTTTGTGCCCTTCACCTGTGCACTGGTTAGCGCGCTGTGTGGCAAGCCCTGCCTCGCTGAGGAGTGGGGCGGCTGTACTGCTCCAGATGGCCGCGCCAGCGAAACATGGGAGTGGATCAGCTATGGGGGCCAGCCGCGCACTCAGTTCATGGCGAGCGAGACGGCGCTGGCGGAGTATGTCGAAGCGGTGCTGCCCCGTTTGCAGCAGGTAGGCTCAACGGGCGCGATGCTGTGGTGCTTCGCCGATTATCACGAGTCGCTGTGGGATCGCCCCCCGTGTGACCCCCACGGGGCCACCCATGAGCGACACTTTGGGCTGGTGCGGCCTGATGGCACGCTTAAACCCCATGCTGAAGTCATCCGCCGTTTCGCGCAGACTCAGCCCAAAGTCCGTCCTGCTGAGCATACTGTTAGATTGCCTGTATCGCCGCTGGAATACTACGCTGACCCCGCTGCCCACGCGCAGTCGCTCTATCAAACCTACTGCCAAACCTACGCCTTGTCTTAAGGGTCGCGTCAGGCACGATCTGAAAAATCGGTTAGGATGGTTGCATAGCAAATTGCTCAATGATAAGGGGGGACATTGCGATGCGACCATTCTTTTTACTGCTGTTGGGGCTTGTGCTGCTCACATATCAGAGCACACAAGCGCAAGGGTCTAGCGGCACCCTTACTCTTGGGCAGGCGCTCATCAACAACATCGATACGGCCCAGCCCGCTTTGACCTATGACCTCGTGCTGGAGACACCAGCACAAGTCACGCTCCAAGCCTTCGGGCAGACGGCACAGCCCGCGCTGTTCATTCTGAGTGGCGAGTCCGCCCTTGCTTCCGAGACCAACCCCAGCGGCCAATTTACCGTCACGCTCAGCGCCACGTTGGCCGCTGGCATCTACACCGTGGCAGTGCAAACGGTCAACAACACCAGCGGCGTCGTGGGCGTCATCCTGACGGAGGTTAACCCGATCGCGGTTGTATCGCTGCCCCTTGGGCAGTCCGTCGATGGCAGCGTGAGCATGGCCCAGCCGATTGCCGTGTTCGTCGTGCCGGCCATTGATGACCTCGGCGCGCTCATCATCACCAGTGGATCCCCCACCGGTGGCCCGTCGGTCGTGTTGATTGACGAAAGCACCGGCGAAGAGGCAGGGCGCATCAGCGGCAGTCTGGTGGGCGGGCGCTTCCTCATCCCCAGCCGTGGCCGCAGCTATCGCCTCGAAGTGACCAGCGCTGAAACGGTATCGTTCAACATCTGCTGGGCGGCCGCCAGCGTCGGAGGCTGTGACGGGAGCACAGCCGCGCCTCCAAGCGCCGCCTGCACTTTGACGCCGACTTCAACCAACGTCAACATCCGCAGCTCGGCGAGCACGTCTGCGCCGGTCGTCGGCGGCCTCGCCTTCGGGACGAGCGCCGAAGTCCTCGGCATTGCGCCTGATGGAAGCTTCTACAACATCCGTACAGGGACGCTCACGGGGTGGGTCTCAGCGGGTGTCGTCACACTGCAAGGGACGTGCAACCCCGCCGTGATCACGCCGCCGCCGTTTGTTGCAGCACCCACTGCCGCACCGACCCAACCCCCGCCGCAGCCGACCAGCCCGCCACCGCCCCAGCCCACCGTTCCGACTGGCCCCTGCCTGCTGACGATCAACAGCCCCGTGTTCATCTACACCCAGCCCATCGCTGACGTCAGTTATTTGCAAGATCAAGTCCAGATGGGTGAGCTGATCCCGATTGGTCGCCTTGCAGATAACTCATGGTGGAAGACGAATTACTTCAATGCGTGGGTGCAGACCAGTTTGTTCGGCAGCGCGCTTACGGTAAGCGGCAACTGCGCCAACCTGCCCATCGTCAGCCCATGAGCGCCTCTGCTGTGAGCCGAACGCTCGCAGCAGGCTTTAACATCTCTTAACATTTCGCGCACGTCGATTCGTTGCGCCCCGCCCTTCGGATTGGTTATGCTCATATCGCAAGCGCCAACACGAAGGGCATTTTTATGTCATGAATGTCCGCGTTACCTGTATGCCAACGAATCGGAGGTCAGATTGCCATCCTCATCAACTCAAAAGAAGTGGTCGTTGTTCATCGTGTTGGCGCTGGTTGCAGCGTTGATGTCGCAGATCATCCATGAGCTGACCCACGCAATCGCTATGCTGCTGGTCGGGACAGGGATCGCGCGGGTGCAGTTGTTCGGAGTGTTGGGCAATCCTGTACCGATACGAACGCGCAGATGGTCATCTCGGGCAGCGCAGCCATCGTGAATATCGTGCTAGGGCTGATCGCCGTGGCGGTATTTCATGGGCTGGCGCAGGCTAACCGCCCGTATACGCGCCTGTTGATCATGTACCTCGCTGCCTACAACCTCATGACCGGCTTCGGCTACTTCTTCGTCGATGCGCTGTTCTACGCACCAGATGCGCCGTTCTTCCCCGATTGGCAGTATGTGATTCACATCCTCGGCGGCGGCTGGGATGTGCGCCTGCCACTGCTCATCATCGGCACAGTGGGGCTTTTGGGGGGTGTTCTTTTGGCTGCCGAACGCCGCGCTGCGCTTCGTCACCGCCCCCACGCAGAAGCCGGTGCGCGCGGCTGAGATACTCGGCTTGACGCTCGTCCCCTATGTGGCGGTCAACGTCATCCTGACGATCCTCGGCCTCAGCCACCCGCTGGGAATACAGGGGGTTGTTACCGTGATCTTTCAATACTGGTTTGGCTACATCGCGCTGTTCTGGGCGTACTTCATCGGTGGCTTGTGGACAGACGTGAAGCAGATGCCCGGTGATGCCAGCGCCATCCCGTCGCCTGCGCTGCCCGTGTGGATCATCGGCACAGCCGCCATGTGGGGGGTGATCGCTTTTATGATGTTGGTCGGCATCCCCCCACAGTAGCGTAGAAAAACTCTACCTCGTATCGTATAGCAGCATCTGCTATCCTGCAGCATAGTTGTAGACTATGCTGGTTCGAACGCGCGCTTGAATAAAGATCAACCCTCGCGCATCGCAGCCATTGACGCCGTTCGCGGCGTCGCCATGCTGCTGATGCTCATCAGCCACACCACGTGGCGCATCCCCAACTTCGATTATCGTGTGGCCTTCGGCTGGGACAATATGATCGTCCCTGATCTGAGCCAATCGCACGCGCTGATCGGCTTCTTGCTGCAAGCGGCCTCGCCCATCTTCTTCTTGCTGGCAGGCATCAGCTTGGCGATGTTCATCACCTCGCGGGAGCGGCGCGGTTGGCCCACCTTGGAAATTACCCGCTTTCTGGTCATCCGCGGGCTGATTTTGGTCGCGCTTGATCTGACGCTCGTCAACCTTGATCTGCTGCCGCAGAGCTACGGCTATCGCATCTCAGTATTGACTGCTATCGGTCTCTGTTTGATCTGTATGGCGTTCTTGCGCCGTCTGCCGCTGCTGGCGCTTGGGTTGATCGCCCTCGGGTTGACGCTTGCAACGCAGGCGCTCTACGCCGTCCACGGCCAGCCGTTTAGCGAGTCGCTGCTGGTGGCGGTGCTGCTCGCGCCGCAGCACACCGCCCCGTGGAGCGTCGAGTTCTCGCTGCTGCCGTGGCTGCCCGTCGTGCTGCTCGGCTACATCATGATGCGCCTCATTCAAGCGCGCCAGATCTCATTTGTGCGCGTCATGCTCGGTATGGGTTTCGCCTTAGGCATACTGTGGGTGGGCGTCGTCCTCTGGAACGGCTTTGGCAGCCTCTACCGCGACAGCCGCTTGATCTTCACAAAACATCCACCAGACTTAGCGTATCTGCTGGGCTATCTAGCGCTGGCATGCCTGCTGCTGGGCGCGTATCACGCCCTGCGCGCGCACATCCCATCCCCCTTACGACGCGCGCTGACCGTGTTGGGGCAGAACGCGCTCATCTTCTATGTGCTTCACCCCAAGATACTGGATGTGCTCTATCTGCTGGTTGAGCACGTCACTAGTCGCCCCTTTGTGTTGTCTATGCTGCTCACGATCTTGAGTATTCCACTGCTGCTGTTGATCTGCCTGTTTTATGCTCGGCTGCGTCAGCGCTACCCCACCAGCGTTATCCGATATTTCTAGAGCATGGGGCAGCCGTCGGTTGCAGCCCCCTCTTTTTCGCATACACTCATAATATATGGATAAATCGTCGTGTGGTACGGTTAGAGGGGAGCTGCCATGAACCGGCGTCCGTTGCTCATCATCGGTGGCGTAGTGCTCCTAGCAGTTGTGGCTCTTTTAGTCGTACCTCATGTGGGCACACCAGATGGATATACCCTTGAAAATGTCGAGGTGAACGCGGGCCAAACCCTTGACCTTACACACCAACTCGCGCCATAACAACAAGGGCTGAGCAACTCGCTCAGCCTCTGTTGTTCACCCGCCAAGTTCGACGATCATCGCCTCCATCAGCGCAATTTCGGCGCTTTGATCAGCAATGATCTGCGCTGCCAATGCCAGCAGCTCCGCGTGCCCCTCCGCCGCAGGGACGCGCCGCAGCAGCCGCTCCGACATGTGCAGTGCGTCGTCGTGGTGGTCGATCATCGCCTCCAGCCATGCCACCTCATACGCGACCCCCTCAAGCCGACTTAGCCCAGCGAACATGCCCATGGTCATCGCTGGGTCGGTGAACGGGCCGCTGCTTGCCCCATGCCCGGCATGCCCCGCGTGCCCCGCGTGAGGATCTGGCGCGGCAGGCGCAGGCAGCATCGACATCGGCTCATACGCCACGTTGTACCACGCCAGCAGCCACGCCTGCATCTGTTCGATCTCCGCAGTCTGAGCGGTGATAATAGACTCGCACAGCGTTAAAACCGCGGGCGTGCTGGCGTTAGCAAGGCAGTCATTGGCCATATCGAGCGCCATCTGATGATGGTCGATCATCCCCTGCAAGAAGCGCAGTTCCGCCCGTCCAGCGCGCCCGCCTGTTGGCCCCTCCGCGCTGCTGAGCAGCGGCCACGCGTTCAATGCCATTACCCAAAGAACCATTACAACCCACAAACGCTTCATTCCACCGTCTCCTTGAATTTTAAGCCGCTATCGTGCCGCAGCTGTGTAAGACCACAGCACTTATCACAGTCTAGTAAACAGCAGCGACTATTGTAAAGGATGTTCTCTATGGCCAACTCAACGGCAGTGATTGACCTGCCGATTACTGGTATGACTTGTGCAAGCTGCGTCCGTACAGTGGAACGCGCCCTGAGCAAAGCCGAGGGCGTGAGCAGCGTAAACGTGAACCTCGCCACTGAGCGCGCCAGTGTGGAATACGACCCGCAGGTGGTCGCTGTCCCCCAACTGATCGAACAGATCGACAATGCAGGCTACGGCGTGGCGGTCGCCAGCGTGGAGCTGCCCATCACCGGCATGACCTGCGCAAGCTGCGTCCGCACGGTTGAACGCGCCGTGCAGAAAGCCCCGGGCGTGCTGGATGTGCAGGTCAACCTTGCGACCGAGAAGGCGCTGGTGCGCTACCTGCCGAACGTCGCACGACGCAGTGACCTCATCAAAGCAGTCGAGGCAGCGGGCTACGGCGTGATCGACACCGCCGCCGCCGAAGCGCCTCAAGATGCGGAACGCGCCGCCCGCGAGGCCGAGATCGCCCGCCAACGCCGCCTCATCGTCATCGGGGCGATCTTCACCCTGCCCTTGTTCATCGTCAGTATGGGGCGTGATATCCTCATGGCCGTCTATATGAGCGGCATGACGATGGCCGAGATGTCTCAGCCCGGCATGGCCGCCATGCACGGCGTGCCCCCCGCGCTGGAGTGGCTGCTGTGGAGCGGTTGGCCGTTTGTGTTCTTGTTTCTGGCTACGCCAGTGCAGCTTTTGCTCGGGCGACAGTACACCGTCGGCGCGTGGAAGGCTGCGCGCAACCGCAGCGCCAATATGGACACGCTCATCGCCATCGGCACGTGGGCGGCGTATCTCTACAGCATCGCCGTGCTGATTGGCATCGCCTTCAACATCCCCGCGCTGGGTGATCATGTGTACTTTGAGACGGGCGCGGTGATCCTCACACTGGTGACGCTCGGCAAGCTGTTGGAGGCGCGCGCCAAAGGCCGCACCAGCGAGGCAATCCGCAAGCTGATGGGGCTGGCCCCCAAGACAGCTACCCTGCTGCGCGAGGGGCAAGAGGTCGTCGTCCCCGCTGATGAGGTGCTGGTGGGCGATCTGGTATTGGTGCGTCCGGGCGAGCGCATCCCCGTGGATGGGGTCGTCGTCGAGGGGCGTTCTGCCGTCGACGAGTCGATGCTCACAGGCGAGAGCCTGCCCGTCAACAAGCAGACTGGCAGCGAGGTCATCGGCGCGACGATCAACAAGAACGGTCGGCTTGTCATTGAGGCGCGCCACGTGGGCGCGGAAACGGCCCTCGCCCAGATCATCCGCCTCGTGGAGCAAGCGCAGGGGTCGAAAGCCCCCATCCAGCGCATCGCGGATCGCGTCTCTGGCGTCTTCGTGCCGATTGTGCTGGTGCTGGCCACGCTGACGATCCTCGGTTGGTTGTTCGTCGGCCAAGTGGGGCTGACCAGCGCACTGGTGAACGCAGTCGCTGTGTTGGTGATCGCCTGCCCGTGCGCGCTCGGCCTCGCCACTCCCACCGCGATCATGGTCGGGACAGGGCGCGGCGCTGAGATGGGCATTCTGTTCAAGAACAGCGAATCGCTCGAGAACGCCAAGCGCGTCCAAGTGATCGCCCTCGACAAGACCGGCACAATCACCCAAGGCGAGCCAAGCGTGACCGATGTCGTCCCGCTGCCGGGCATCAGCGAGGCGGAGCTGCTGCGTCTTGCCGCCAGCGCTGAGCGGGGCAGCGAGCATCCGCTGGGCCAAGCCATCGTGCGCGCTGCCCAAGCGGAGCAGCTCACGCTGAGCCAACCGGAAGCCTTCGAGGCTGAGTCTGGACGCGGTGTGCGCGCCATTGTAGATGGCCGTGCAGTGATCATCGGCAGCCCCCGCTACCTCAAGGAGCTGGGACACTCGCTCGAGACGCTGGCCCCGCATATTGAAGACCTCGAACAGCGCGCGCGGACGGTCGTCCTCATGGTCGTGGATGATGCCGTTGCAGGCATGATCGGCATTGCCGACACGATCAAGGCAGGCTCGCGCGAGGCGGTTGCCGCGCTCAAGGCGCAGGGGCTGGAAGTCGTCATGGTGACGGGTGACAACGAGCGCACGGCCCGTGCCATCGCCGCTGAGGTGGGCATCGAGCGCGTGATCGCCGAGGTGCTGCCGCAGCAAAAGTCTGAGGTCGTCAAGCAGCTTCAGGCTGAGGGGAAGCGTGTGGCCATGGTCGGTGACGGTATCAATGACGCGCCTGCCCTCGCCCAAGCGGATGTAGGTATCGCCATCGGCACAGGCACTGACATCGCTATGGAAGCCTCCGACGTGACGCTGGTCAGCGGTGACCTGCGCGGCGTTGCGCGGGCGGTCATGCTCAGCCGCGCCACCATGCGCACGATTCACCAGAACTTGTTCTGGGCGTTCATCTACAACATCTCGCTCATCCCGGTGGCTATGGCTGGCCTGCTGATGCCCATCCTCGCCGCGGCTGCGATGGCCTTCTCCAGCGTGTTTGTCGTCAGCAACTCGCTGAGGCTGCGAACAAAGTCGTCATAACGTCAGCGCAGCAAGCTGCCAACCGCGTGGATGAAAAACTGCACAGGCTAGGGGGTGTAGGTGTTTCACGTTGTGTCTGTCTTGGCATACATCACTCGATGTGCGCAAGCAGCCATGCCGCATCGTCCAGTCAAAGGTCTGGCGCGTCTGGCGCGCGCGATGAGCGCATTTTGCCCGACTGCGCCAGTCGAAGTCCGTCTGCCAGATGGTTTCGTGATGGAGCTAAACTGCCAACACGCCACCGAGCGCCAGCTATTTTTCAGCGGTGTGTATCAATCATCCCTTGCGCAGGTGCTGCGCACTATTGTGCCTGCTGGTGGTTACGTGATCGACATTGGCGCCAATCTAGGTTATTACAGCTTACTCATGAGCAAGTTAGTAGGAAAATCGGGGCGCGTCGCAGCATTCGAGGCTAATCCTTATTTACTAGCACGCCTAGAAGCCGATCGTCAACGCAATAACTTCGATCAGCTCACCTATTACGGCAAGGCAGTCGCTGAGCGCGCCGCTGAGATGACATTTGCCATTGCCAGAGACTACGGTAAATCATCTCTACAAGCCGACTACATCAAGGACGTTCAAGAACACATATCAGTGCAGACAATCACCCTTGACGATTTTATAGCCGAGCAGCGTTGGCCGAGGCTTGATGTTGTTAAAAGCGACATCGAAGGCAGTGATTGTCAAGCGCTGTTAGGCGCGCGCGAGGCGATTCGTCGTTTTCGTCCGCATATTGTCTTTGAGCTATGGCGTGATACCTCACCCGAGTGGCAAGAAGAGGCGCGCAAGTTACTGCAAGATCACTGTTACGAGCTGCAAGTGCTGCATCTATCAGGCAAGCGCGAGCCGTTTAACTGGCAACCGTTTACAAACCATCACCTAGACGTGTTGTGCTTTCCTCGGTAATTTAAACCATCGCGCAACACATCTGATCCGATAGCGCATCGTCACTGCACCAAACAATAGGCGTATAATCGAGTTAGATTCATTTAAGATAGGATATATTCTATGCCAACCGACGCTATAAAAGACGCTATTATTAGTGGCAAAACTTCGCTCGGAGTAGAGTTTGGATCCACACGGATCAAGGCCGTGTTGATCGGCGAGGATTTTACGCCCATTGCATCAGGCAGTTATGCATGGGAAAACCTCTACGAGAATGGCCTATGGACGTACAAGTTAGATGACGTGTGGATCGGTTTGCGAGCCGCCTACCGTGAAGTGCGAGAGGCCGTGCAGTCTGCTTACGGTGTTCCACTCCGCACGATTGGCGCGATCGGCTTCAGCGGCATGATGCACGGCTACATGGCCTTTAATGCACACGGCGAGCTGCTTGTACCTTTCCGCACATGGCGCAATACGAACACCGGGCCAGCCGCACAAGAACTTACCGAATTGCTCGAGTTCAACATCCCGTTACGCTGGAGCATCGCCCATCTCTATCAAGCCATCCTGAATAACGAGCCGCATGTGCCCGACATTGCATATATCACCACGCTGGCGGGTTACGTTCACTGGCGGTTGACCAATCAGAAGGTGCTTGGGATTGGTGACGCATCAGGCATGTTCCCTATTGACAGCGCAACCAACGACTTCGATCAACGTCGTATCGAACAGGTCAACCAACACCTCCAAACAAGGAATCTGCCGTGGAAGCTGCAAGACATTCTGCCTAAGGTGTTGGTCGCAGGCGAGAGCGCTGGAACACTGACCGAAGAAGGCGCAGCCCTGATAGATCCATCGGGCGAGCTTCAAGCTGGCGTTCCACTTTGCCCGCCCGAAGGTGACGCTGGAACCGGCATGGTTGCGACCAACAGCGTCACAGAGCGCACCGCGAATGTGTCGGCAGGCACATCTGTATTTGCCATGATCGTGCTGGAACATGCACTATCCAAGCTCTACCCCGAGATCGACATCGTGACAACGCCAGCCGGCAAGCCTGTGGCGATGGTTCACAGCAACAACTGCACCTCTGATCTCAACGCATGGGCGGGGCTGTTTGGCGAGTTCGCGCAGGCGATGGGCATTGAGATCGATCCATCACGGCTTTTTGAGACAATTTATCAGCAGGCATTGGCGGCTGATCCCGACGGCGGCGGGCTGCTAGCCTATAACTTCGTCTCGGGTGAACACATTGTCCATTTAGAACGAGGACGACCTTTGTTCGTCCGCACGCCGGAGAGCCACTTCACGCTTGCCAACTTTGTGCGGACGCATCTTTTCGCTTCGCTGGCTACCCTGAAGATAGGCCTCGACATTCTGTTCGAAGGCGAAAACGTTAACATCGATCGCGTTCTTGGTCACGGGGGCTTCTTCAAGACGCCCGAAGTCGGGCAGCGCATGATGGCGGCCGCCATGAACGTTCCTGTATCCGTGATGGAAACCGCAGGTGAGGGTGGCGCATGGGGCATCGCCTTGCTGGCAGAATACATGCGTCAGCGCAAAAACGCTGAATCGCTCGATGAGTTTCTCGAAAATCGCGTTTTCGCTGGGAAGAGCGGTACCACTGTCGCGCCCAACCTAGCAGATGTAGATGGCTTCGCTGCATTTATGGAGCGTTTCAGGGCAGGCCTTGTGATCGAAACCACTGCCGCTGAGGTCATGCAATAAAGCTGCTCTCAAGGTCATGCTCAGGACTGGCTGGCCGTTGCCAGCGCCTGAGCTAACATCATCACCCCATTAGCGATCTCTTGGGGCGATGTGTATTCCTCTGGACGGTGGCTGTAGCCGTGCTGCGATGGCACAAAGATCATCGTAGTCGGGCAGATCTGCGCCATGAACAGCGTGTCGTGATAGGCGCGGCTCACCATAACTTGATACGGCAGCCCCAACGCTTCTGCCGTCTGCCGCAGCAGCGACACCAACGCATCGCCCGACGTGCAGGGCGCATCACGGTTCAAGATGCTCACCTCGGGTTGCACGCCGCGCCGCTCGGTGATCTCATGCAGCGCCGTCACAATGCCGTCAAGCATCGCATCGCGCGAGGCAAGGTTAATATCGCGGATGTCCACTTGCAGCGTGACGCGGCTCGGGATGCTGTTCACCGCCCCCGGATACACCTCCAAGTACCCAACGGTGGCTACTGCGTCTGGGCTTGTGCTAGCGCGTGCGATGCGCTCAACGGCAAGGATTAGCTCCGCGCTGGCGGTGAGCGCGTCGTGTCGTTCTGGCATCAACACTGCGCCTGCATGGCCGCCCTGCCCATCAATGATGACCCGCAGCGTGGCAGGGGCGGCAATCGCGCTCACAATTCCGATGGGCAAGCCTGCCCGTTCAAGGCGGTGACCCTGTTCAATATGCAGCTCGATGAAGCCGCTGTAATGCCCAGCAGGCAGCTTGACCGTCTCCAGCGGCGCATTGTAACCGGCGTGCTGCCGCGCGCTGTCAAAGTCGACGCCGTCCTTGTCGCGCAGTTGGCGCAAGTGCTCCGGCGTTAGAACCCCCGCCAGCGCACGACTCCCCAGACAGCCCACGCCGAAGCGCGTCGGCTCCTCCGCAGTGAACATGATGATCTCAATCGAGCGCTGCGGGATGTGGTCAGCCCGTCGCAGCGCGCGCACAGCCTCAATCGCCCCCAGCACGCCCACCGTGCCATCATAACGCCCAGAATACGGAATCGCGTCGATATGAGAGCCAGTCGCAATCGCGGGCAGCGTCGGATCTTGCCCCTCCCAGCGCGCAAAGATGTTGCCCACAGCGTCCTCACGTAGGACGAGGCCTGCCTCGCGCATCAACTGGCGGATGTAGTCGCGTGCCGCCAGCTCAGTCGGAGTGAACAGGATGCGCGTCACGGCAGGGGGCGGCACATCCGAGAACGTGGCTAGTTTCTCCAGCTCAGTTTGTAAGCGTGCCAAGTCGATCTCAAGCAGTTTCATCGTGTCGCCTCACTCTGCCAACGGGTCGCGGTTGACGTCTTTGTAGTAGATATAGGTGCTTTGTGTCTTGCCGATGGCACAAAACCACTGCGGGCAGTACGGCCCCATCCAGATGCTGTCCCCTGCGTGAATCGGATACCAGCACTCGTCGAGCCGGTAGACGCCTTGCCCTTCCAGCAGATACAGCCCATGCTCCATGATGTGTGTCTCTACGAAGGGCAGCGCTGCCCCGGGCTGGAATGTGAACAAGTTGATGGCCATGTCATAGGCAAGGTCAGTGGGGAGCAGCACGCGCAGCCTTGCCGCCTCATCGCCCATAAACGGCGTGCCCTCACCAGCCCATGCGTGGCCAAAGTGAGCCGCAGGCCGCGTATCAGGAACCAACGATGACACCTCATAGCGCTTCTCGAAAATCAGCAAGCGCGCTTCAGTGGCATCGCTGCGCACCTCGTGGGGCGTATCGGGTGGGAGGTACGCAAAGTGGCCAGCTTGCAGCGTGTGCTGTTCTGATGCCACGTCCACGACGATCTGACCGTCCATCACGTAGATGAAGCGCTGCACGCCCGCCGCGGGGGCCGCGCCCACCCCCTCCGATCCCATCATGATCAGATACTGCCCAAAGCGCGGCTTGCCCCGCATCTGAGGTGAAATCAAGATCGCGCCTTGGGCGCTGCTCCAACGCGGGAGCGCCCCCCACACATGCCCATCAGGCGCAATAAAAGCGTGATTCTGTTGAACAACCGTCCGCGTTTGCCCAGTGGATGGCAGCATTGACACATCTCGCTTGTGTAAATCGGATGCGCGTACTTTAACACGGTGGCGGCGTTTTACAAACCATGCTGCACCCAGTCAGAGGACAGCAGTTTGCTGAGCAGAGACATGATTTCTGCTGGAGAAGCATGCGCCATAACTTGCATTCGCAGCACGTTTCCAGCGCGTGTCACGTTCGCCACGCGCCCCAATTCAATGATGATCACTAACCGCTGCGGCGCGGTGTCGATCACGTCCTGTATGTGTGCGCCTACCTCGATGCCCAGCGCATCACAGCCGTCGAGAATGACGATATCGGGCATCAACATGACGAAAACACCGAGGGCTGGCAGCATCTCATCACAAGCGATCATCTCCCAGCAATGCCGCTTAGCGATGCCTTGCCATGCCTCGTTTGGCACACTGCGACTCACAAATAACACGAGTTTGTCATCCAGCGGCAGCGCGCTGAGATCTGAACATGTCATAGGTTGATTACTCCTCAAGTTGGGCGTATAGGGCACAAGTGACCTATACCCCTCAGCGTTCATTGACAAGTGGCTGCCACAAAACCATCGTATGTGAGGCAACTTACCAAGTCAATCCATATAGGACTCTATTGGACATAACCAATTGCAGCGGTCGCTTCAAGGTCACACACAAACACACAGATCGAAACTATTTTAGAAATGTTTTTGACGTGATGCTGACATCAAAAAAGGCATATCCGGTGACTGATATGCCTTTGTGCCCTGACGCGCTGCGCTAGCCTGAGATGATACAGGTGGCTGAGTGTATTGCCAACCAAGCCGTCCAGATCAAGTTCCGCAAGTGGACGTTTCAGCGCTGATTCAGCACGGTGTCAGGCTGCCCAGCACATCCGTCAGAGAAGCCTCGGCCAGCGCCATACGCTCATCG
>JBDNCV010000060.1:0-22533 GCA_046719465.1 Anaerolinea sp. | reverse complement strand
CACGGCTGCCCGTTGGTGTGGCTGGTGTACCCGCGCCTCAAACTTGTGGAGGTGTTCACGCCGACAGAGCGCCACCTGCTGAGCATGGGCGAGACGCTGCGCGGGGGTGAAGTGCTGCCCGGCTTTGCCGTGCCGGTTTCAGATGTGTTCGCTGGTATGGAGTAGCCGCGGATTTTTAGAGCTTTTTAATTGCGCTTTGTGTCCTGAATACCGTATGATGTAGATGTCGTTCGTATGACGAACTTTGTTTGAGATTAAGATGCGCGAAAAAGAGAAAAACTCATCCCCACATCTGGGCGGCATTGTCGCCGAGCTGTCAGCTCAACCTCTTGGGCGTATCGTGGCTTTTGGACTAGTCGGCGCAGCGGCCATTATTCTAACTGTCAATCTGATTGGTGAGGTGCTTGGGGGCATTTTCAACATCTCGGCTCCTCCGGTTGAAGCAGCGGTTCTGCTCAGCGAGAACGTCAGCAGCACGCTGATTGCGCGCGCGCAGCTCGTCACCGCGGAAAAAACCATCCGTGATTTTCAGGCACGCGTCAACGTGACGGGCGGCATTGGCAACGCGCTGGGCTACGGCGCAACCTATGAGACCGACGTCGTCGTCAAAATCGGCTATGATTTCTCCCGTCCAGAGTTCAAGGTGGAGCCGATCAGCGAGAACCGCATCCGCGTCACCATGCCACGGGCCGAGCTGCTCTCGTGCAGCATGACCCCGCCCACCGAAGTTGATCGCTCCATGTCGCTCACGGCGGATTGGCAGGCGGCCAAGCAGCTGGGCGAGTTTATGCTCATGCGCGGGGCCGTGAATGAAGTGTTGGACAGCAGTGATAACTTCGACGGCGCACGTGCCAGCGCGCAGCAGACGATCACGCAGATCGTGCGCAGCCTCAGCCCGACCGCGCAGGTCGAGTTCGTGTTTTTAGAGACCCCGACCGAACGCCGCATGGACAACACCTGCCGCCTGCGTCAGCCGCTCATGTGGCAGTACGACCCGGAACGCGACGTTTGGATGCGTGGCTAATGTTCAAGCGAAAGCACTCAGAGAAGGGCAATCTGATGATGTCTGGTATCTTCAGAAGCATTGCATCGATCATCGTGGTGGCGCTGTTGATCATAGGCGGGTTTTGGTTGATAGCCGCCGTCGGACGCGATGCCATCGACCGCTTTCTTAACATCGAGCCGGCGCGCGCCACGGTGAACCTCACCGACACGATCACCTCCACGCTGACCGCTAACTCGCAGTTGGTCACAGCGGAAGAGGTTATGCGCAAGGTTCGGACGCGCGTCAACGTACAGCGTGGTCTGCTTAACGCGGGTGGCTATGGCGCAACCTATGAAGCCGATGTTGTTGTGCGTTACGGCTATAATTTGCTGCGCGATGAATTTAAAGTAGAAAGCATGGGGCAGAACGCGGTGCGCATCACGCTTCCAAAGGCCGAACTGCTCTCGTGCAGCATGACCCCCGTCGATGAGCGCGACCGCTCCACTGCGCTGTTTCCCGACTGGACGGCCACCCGTGAACTCGGCGAGTACATGCTCATGAATGCGGCTGTTGAGAACGCCATCAGCAACCAAGATAACTTCACCATGGCCCGCAACAACGCCCGCGAAACGATCCGCCGCATCGTAACGGGGATCGCTCCTGATATCATGATTGAGTTCAACTTCCTCGATGCAGAACAAACGCGCGTTGATTCCACCTGTCGCCCGCCAACGCCTATGCGCTGGCGCTATGATCAGAGACGGGGCTGGATTTTGGGCTAAGACGGGAAACAGGGCAGCCTATGGGCTGCCCTTCGCGTTACGCCATCAGCTCGAGGCTGTGGCTCTCAACAAGCTGCTGCACCATCGCCGCGAAGGCTGCCAGCGGCATCGCGCCTTTGTCCTCGTCCGTCCGCAGGCGCACGCTCACCGTCTCGTTAGCCACGTCTTGATCGCCCACGATCAAGAGGTAGGGGATGAGCATCTTACGCTGCTCTTTGATCTTGTTGCGCATGTTCTTGTCGCGTAGGTCAGCTTCGACGCGCAGGCCTGCCGCCTCAAGGTGCTTGCGGACGCGCTCGGCGTACTCGTTGTGATCCTCGCGGATCGGGATCACCACCGCCTGCACCGGGGCCAGCCACACCGGGAACGCGCCTGCGAAGTGCTCGATCAAAATGCCGCAGAAGCGCTCCACGCTGCCGAACAGCGCGCGATGGATCATCAGCGGGCGTTTGCGCGTGTTGTCGCTGTCGATGTACTCAAGGTCGAAGCGCTCCGGCAGGTTCGGGTCGATCTGCACTGTGCCGAGCTGCCAATCGCGTTTGAGCGCATCGCGGAACACCAAGTCCAGCTTGGGGCCGTAGAAGGCCGCCTCGCCCTCCTCGACTGTGTAGCGCATCCCCATCTTCTCGCAGGCGTTGATGATGGCCTGCGTCGAACTGTTCCACAGGTCGTCGCTGCCGACGTACTTGGGTGACTGCGGATCGCGGATGCCGACGCGCGCGCGGAACTCTGTCATCCCCAACGAGCCGAACACGAACTGCGCCAGTTCCACCACCTTAATGAACTCGGCCTCCACTTGATCCGGGCGGACGAACAAGTGCGCGTCGTCCACCGTGAAGCCGCGGACGCGCGTCAAGCCGTTGAGCTGCCCGGCTTTCTCGTAGCGGTAGACCGTGCCAAACTCGGCCAGCCGGATCGGCAGCTCGCGGTAGCTGTGCGGCTGGCTCTTGTAGATCATGATGTGGTGCGGGCAGTTCATCGGCTTGAGCATGAACTGCTCATCGTCCACGTCAATCGGCGTGTATTGGCTGTCGGCATAGTAGGGGTAGTGGCCGCTGGTCTTGTAGAGGTTCAAGTTGCCGATGTGGGGCGAGACGACGTGCTGATAGCCCGCCTCAGCTTGGCGCTTGCGCAGCCAGCGTTCCAACGTGTCGCGCAGCGTCGCCCCGCGCGGCAGCCACAAGGGCAGCCCCTTGCCCACCAGCGGGTCGATGATGAACAGCTCGAGCTGCTCACCCAACACGCGGTGATCGCGCTTGCGGGCTTCTTCAAGGCGGTGCAGATAGTCTTGCAGTTCTTCGGGCGTTTCGAAGGCCGTGCCATAGATGCGCGTGAGCTGCTGGCGCTTCTCATCGCCGCGCCAATAGGCCCCTGACGGCGGGCGGAAGCTGATGTTGATCGCGTTAGGGTTGATCTCTTGAGTGTTGGCAACGTGCGGCCCGCGGCAGAGGTCGGTGAACTTGTCCTGTGTGTAGACCGTCAGCGTGGTGGCTGGCGCTTGAACCTGTTGGCCGTTTTCGTCCACGCGACCATTCACCAAGTCGTCGATCAGTTCCAGCTTGTAGGGTTGGTCTTTGAACAGCTCGCGCGCTTCCTCCGGCGTCACCTCGCGGACGGTGAAGGGGTGATTGCCCGCGATGATCTTCTTCATGCGGCTTTCGATCCATTTGATGTCAGCGTCCTCAATGGGGCGCGGCAGGTCAAAGTCGTAGTAGAAGCCATCTTCAATCGGTGGGCCGATGGTGATCTTCGTGCCCGGCAGCCGCTCCATCACGGCTTGCGCCATGATGTGGGCTGCGCTGTGGCGAATGCGATAAAGGTGGCTGTCTTCGTAGCGTTCCTGCATGGTGTGTCCTCTCTGAGTGGGGGCGTCGGCCTTGCGCCGTGTCGATTATAGGCCGCGGTTGAACAAAAAAAAGGGATGCGTGTGGGCATCCCTACAGATCACGTGGGGTAATAACGCGCTTACTCGTTGACGACCAGCACCTCGCTGATGACGACCGCCGCGTGTTCTTTGGTTGCCCGTTTTTGGTCACGCTTGTTAGTTCGGGTGATGCGCTCGGCCTCGGTCTCCGTCACGCGGACGAAGTAGCTTTCGAACACGTCGAGCGCCAGCAGGTTGTCGATGGTGTCTTCGATGACATCTTTTACCAGCGATTCAACGACCACGTGCACCGTGTCGATGACGGCGTAGCGCACACAGGGCGTATCCTCCAGCTCGCGCGCCACCGCATGATTGAGATCCATCTGACGCTTGATGTAGTCAAACGTGACGAACGTAGCTGTGTAGATCAGCCCATCGTCCATCCGCACCAGCACATCGCAGGCGTCCTTTTCGCGGTGCATTTCAAACCAGATCTTCTCTGGGGTATGTATGACGTTTTCAAGTGAATCAATGCCAGCGTGTGACATCGTAAATTCCTCGGCAAGACTTATGCTTTTCTAAACTGTTAACAGTATAGCGCTGTTTTTTCACAAAGACACATAAGGAAACGTAAAGAAAGTGCCACAGTAGGCGATCCGTTGACACTCCTGCAGAATAAATCTACAATCTCATCGGATTCGATGACGTTTCATCACGGCGCTGGAGGCCTGTCTGTATGCAAGCTGGTGAGAGTTTCCGCCTCGTCGTCAGGCGTGGGCCGCAGCCCAACCAAGTGTATGAGCTGCGCGACGATGTGATCAATCTGGGGCGAGACATCACCAACACCATCGCCATCAACGACCGCGAAGTCAGCCGCCACCACCTCCGCTTCACCCGCAGCGGCGACACCTACATGATCGAAGACTTGGGCAGCACCAACGGCACGTTCATCAACGGCAAGCGGCTGGCGGGCAGCACATTGTTGAAGAACGGCGACATGATCGGCCTCGGCGAGACGGTCACGCTGGGCTTTGAGGTGGTGCGCCCGGGGAGCGCCAACCCGTATCAGGCTCCGCCGCCTGCCTCGGCCGCCAACCCATATCAGCCACCGCAGGCCGTGCCCGCTGCGCCGCCTGTCGCGCCGGTGAACCCATATCAGCCCCCGCAGGCCGCGCCCGCTGCGCCGCCTGTCGCGCCGGTGAACCCATATCAGCCGCCGTCGGTGCTGCCGCAGCCCCAAAACCCGTATCAAGCGCCGCCTGCCCCCGGTTATGTGCCGCCGAGCGTCGACCCTTACTCGCCCCCGCCGACCTACAGCCAACCGGATCCCTACGCGCAGGGCTATCAGGATCCGCAGTACGCTGGTTACTATGGCCAGCCGCCCGCGGGCTATGGCGCGCCGCCGCCGCCCGTCGGCTACGACTATGACCCCTACGCCATGCGCGAGCAAGGGGCCTCGCCGTGGCGACCGATCTTGATCGGGTGCGTGGGGCTGATGGTCTTCTGCTGCGTCTTGACGATTGGCGTGTTTGTGCTGGTCGATACGCTCAACCTGTACTGCCAGATCCCGGGTGTGAACTCGGTCTTGCAAGCGCTGGGGATGATCCGCTGCAACTAGGGCGCATCAGCCCGTTTGAACCACCTGCGCAGCCCTCGCTCATCGGGGGCTGTGTGCATTTAGGCGGGCTGCTCGAGGCCAAGCTCGATGCGCAGGGCGTGCAAGAAGGCCGCCTCGCGCGCGGTGACTTTCTGCCCCGTCCCGAACAAGCCCGGCCCTGCCGCTGCGATGCGGCACTCCGCCAGCTCATAGAGGAACTGCCGCAGGTCATCCGCCCCCGGGAGCGCGGCCAGCGTTGCCTCCAGCGAAAAGTCTTTGGGAAGGCGCGGCGGCGTATCCGCACGCTGGCGCATGACCTGTGCAAGGCGCGCCACCACGTCATGGTGCGGGTAGCGCAGGTGAGCTTGCTCCAGCAAGCGGCGCACTGCCAGCAGCTCCAGCACTTTGCCCACATAGGTTGACTGGGCCGCCGCGCCTGCACGGTCGAGAATGTGGAAGGCGTAGGCCGCCAACAGCGTGATCGGATCCATCAAGCGCTCCGTGGTTGGAGGGTGATTGTGTGCCTATTGTACCGTAAAGGGGCAGGCGCTGCGGGCGCGGCAGGCCGCGCCCCTACGTATCATGTGTAATGTGTAGTGTAGAGACAGGGCACGCCCTGTCCGCTTTTTTCGTACCACCCCCAATCCGAACATACGCCAGTTTCGCGTAGGAGTGCTATAATGGCGCACGACACCTAACCACCAAGCGACAGGATGACACCGTTGTACGAACTCAAGACGCACCTCAAGGCTCTCTCAGAGGCGCACGGCGTCAGCGGGCACGAAGCGCCCATCGCCGCCCTGCTGGCCGAGACGTGGCAGCCGTGGGTTGACACAACCGACCGTGACGGGCTGGGCAGTTTCATCGGCATCAAGCGCGGCGCGGGGCAGGGTAAGATCATGCTGGCGGCCCACATGGACGAGATCGGGATGATCGTCCGCGAGGTGGTGGACGGCTTCTTGTTCGTGAGCGGCGTTGCTGGGATCGACGCGCGCTTGCAGCTCGCCCAACCGGTGATTGTGCACGGGGCGCGCCCGCTTAAGGGGGTTATCGCCGCGACCCCGCCTCACTTGCTCAGCGCCGAGGCGCGCGGCCAATACCCCGCGCTCGATCAACTGGTGGTGGATGTTGGCCTGCCGCATGAGGAAGTCGTGCAGCTCGTCCGCGTCGGGACGATCATCACGCCGGATGCGCCCATGCGTGAACTGCTCAACGGGCTGGTCTCGGGCAAGGCCTTTGATGACCGCGCGTGCATCGCCATCATGAGCGAGACGCTGCGCCACTTGCAAGCCCTCAACCACACATGGGACGTCTACGCCACGGCCACCGTGCAGGAGGAGAACGGCCTCTATGGGGCGCTGACCGCCGCGCAGCATATCGCGCCCGACATCGCTATCGCCCTTGATGTGACCTTTGCCCCGCAGAGCGGCGTCCCGCAGGACAGCGCCAACGAGATCGGCGGCGGCCCGGCCATCGGGCTGGGGGTGAACTTCCACCCCAAGCTTTACGAGCGCCTGATCGACACCGCTAAGCGCCACGAGATCAAGCATCAGATCGATGTGATCCCCATGCGCAGCGGAACGGACGCATGGTCGATCCAAACCGCGTTAGAGGGCATCCCCACCGCGCTGATCAGCTTGCCGATCCGCAACATGCACTCGGTCAACGAGACGTTGGACTTGAAAGACATCGAACGCGCGGGTCGCTGGCTGGCGCACTTCATCGCCGAGCTGGACGAGCAAACCCTCCCCAGCTTGGCCGACCCTGTGACCGCATCCACATGACCCACGGAGACACTATGCACATCCTCATCACCGGCGGCGCGGGCTTTGTCGGCAGCCACCTTTCAGAGTATCTGCTGCGCCACGGCCACCAAGTGACCGTGATTGACAACCTCAGCACGGGGCGGTTCGCCAACATTGAGGCCATCGCCAACCATCGCAACTTTCGCTACGCCATTGAGGACATCCGCAACATCCACGTGATCGACCGATTGGTGAGCGAGTGCGACGTGATCGTGCATCTGGCCGCGATGGTCGGCGTGGAGAAGATCATCAATGAGCCAATCAACACGATTGAGGTCAACATCGGCGGGACAGAGACGCTGCTGAAGACGGCGCGCCGCTACCGGCGCAAGATCTTGATCGCCTCCACCAGCGAGGTCTACGGCAAGGGGGTGAGCTTCCCCTTCCGCGAGGAGGACGACAGCTTGCTGGGGCCGACCAGCAAAAACCGCTGGAGCTACGCCGCGAGCAAGATGGTAGATGAGTTCCTCGCGCTGGCCTACTACCATGAAACGGGGCTGCCGGTGGTGCTGTTCCGTTTGTTCAACACGGTCGGCCCGCGCCAGAGCGGCCAGTACGGCATGGTGCTGCCGCGCTTTGTGCAGGCGGCGCTGCTCAACCGCCCGATTCAAGTGTATGGCGACGGCGAGCAGCAGCGCTGCTTTGGCAACGTGAGCGACGTCGTGGACGCGATCTACCGCCTGATGCAGACGGAGGCAGCCGTCGGCGAGCTGTTCAACATCGGCAGCAACGAGGAGATCAGCATCCGCGCCCTTGCCGAGCGCGTGCGTGACTATGCCGACAGCGCCAGCGAGATCGTGATGATCCCCTACGATCAAGCCTATGCCCCGGGCTTTGAGGACTTCCGGCGGCGCGTCCCCAGCATCGAGAAGATCGAGCGCTTCACCGGCTGGCGGCCAACCACGTCACTTGATGATACAATTAAACAGGTGATCGCCTACTATCAAGAGGAATTCAAGCGGAATGGCAGAGCTAACACGTAAAGAGCTGATCCTGTCACTCATCAACGCAGGCCCCAAACCTCGCCTCGCAGGCGTGGATCTGTCGTCGATTAGCCTGCACCGTCTAGACTTTGAGGGCGCAAACTTCCGCGGAGCGAACTTGAGCGCCTCCAACCTGCAAGAAGCTATCCTGCGCGGCTGCAACCTGACGGGGGCCAATATGAGCGTGGCGCAGCTCCCGTTTGCTGACCTCAACGGGGCCAATATGACCGTCGCCAACTTGCAAGGGGCGAACCTGCAAGGGGCACGGCTGACCGCCGTCAACCTCACCAACGCGGACGTAAGCGGGGCCAACCTCAAAGATGCCAACATGCAGGGGGCGAACGTCACCGGCCTGAAGTTCAACGAGAACACCACATGGCCAGACGGCAAAAAAGGCTCACAGAGCACGCCCGCCAGCTACACCTAACCGGCGCGCACGGCTACAACGCCAGCACATCCCCCACTTCTTGTACGTCTACTAGCACCCCGTCGATCTCGGCGGGGATGCGTTCTTCAGGCTTGAGGCGCTCCAGCGGCACTTTCTGCCGCACGAGCACCACCAGCGCCAGATCGCCGGTTGGCTCATCGTCAATCATCTTGACGCCCAGCGCCGTCCCGACGACGTTGGGCAGCCGCAGCAACGCCTCGGAGTGTTGATCTTGGGCGCGCGTGATGCGGTCAATGGTGGCTTGATCTTGCGGCATTGTTTCTTTCACACTCCAATCGCGTTATACTTTTAATTGTAACTGATCTTGGACGCAGGCCGAGGCATGTCTCGCCTATTGGACGAAAAGTTCTTGTGCGTAACATTAGGCTCTTAAGTATACATCCGAGTGAGTTAGGATGATGCGATGCCCCATTTCATTCGAGTTGGCCTGATCGGTGAAGCCTCGATACTTGCAGATGAAACCACGTCTGCTCTGGCGATGGGCAGCGGGTCGCTGCAAGTGTTCTCGACGCCGTCGCTCGTTGCATTGATGGAAAATGCTGCCATCCGCGCCATCGAAGCTGGCATTGAAGAAGAGTTCTCGTCGGTCGGGATTGAGATGTCTGTCAAACACATCGCGGCCACACCACTGTACGAGACGGTGACAGCGCTGGCCGAAGTGACGCGCGTGGAAGACCGGCGCATCACGTTCGAGGTGCGCGCGTGGGACGACCGCGAGCTGATCGGCGAAGGGACGCACGTTCGCTATATCATCCACGTGGAGCGCTTCCTCGCCCGCTTGCAGGATCGCGGATGAAGCTGCTGGTTGTCGTCTCATCGCTGGATCTGACGCAGCCCTTCTCCGCGACGCCCGCATGGTGGCAGCTCCTCAAGGCGCTCTACGAAATCGGCGTCGAGGTGATCGCCGCGCCGTATCAAGGCAAACCGATTGAGTCGCTCTGGTGGCGGCAGGCGGCCAACCCCGCCCGCTGGCAGGGCGACCTGTTCAAGTGGCTGCGCGATGCGGCGCGGCGGGTGATGCCTGCGCGCTCAGCCCCGCCCACCTCTGATGAGAGCGCCACTGACCGGCTCGTGCGGCGCGCCGCGCAGGCGCTCATCGCGCCGCTGTGGGAGCGCCACCTCGACCGTTTGCTCACCCAACATCCCGATACCGACGCGCTGCTGTTCCTCACCGTGCCGCTCAACCATCTGCGCGGCGTGCCTGCCGCGCTCTACGCCAAGCATCGCAAGCCGATCTTCTATTACGACGGCGACGTCCCCGCCAGCTTGCCCACCATGCAGGGCTTCGCCAGCGGCTTTCGCATCTATCAAGGCGCTGATCTTGGCGAGTATGCGGCCTTCATCAGCAACAGCACGGGCGGCTGCGCGCTGTTGGAGGCATTGGGCGCAAAGGCCGCCCATGCGGTCTGGTACGGCGCTGACCCGGACGTGTTCAGCCCGCTGCCGGTGGCGCAGGATATCGACGTGATGTTCTATGGGCACGGGCGCGAGTATCGCGGCGAGTGGATTGATGCTATGCTGCGCGACGCCTCCAACGCGCTGCCCGAGGCGGTGTTCCGCGTGCGCGGGCTGGGCTTGGGCGATCTTGGCCGCGCGCAGACGCTGCCCTATCTGAGCTTCAGCAAGCTGCGCGAGTACGCCTGCCGCAGCCGCATCAACCTGTGCATCACGCGCGGGGCGCACGCCAGCGTGTACGGATCGTCGTCCTCGCGCCCGTTTGAGCTGGCCGCGCTCGGGGCGTGCATCGTCGCCAACCCCTACGACGGGATCGAGCTGTGGTTTGAGCCGGAACGGGAGGTGTTCATCGTCCACAGCGCCGAGGAGGCCATCGAGCGCTACCGCTACCTGCTGACGCACGAAGCCGAGCGCCGCGCCGTGGGCGAACGCGCCCGCGCCCGCCTGCTGGCCGAGCACACCTTCCAACATCGCGCGCGCCAGCTCGTGGCGATCTTACAAGGCTACCTCTGAACGGGGCGCTAGACGATCACGGGCTTGATGCCGCCCACCGTGCGCGCCGCCTCAACCAGCTGATCGTGCATCACCCCGCTGCTGACGATCATCCCCTGATTCGGCAGCACCTTGCCCCGACTGAAGTCCAGCGGGCTGCCGTCGAAATCGGTGGCAACGCCGCCGCCTGCCCGCACCAGCGCGATGCCCGCCGCGTGATCCCAGATCATGTGGGGCGCTGAGCGGTTGGGCTGCGGCAGGCGGATCATCATATCGGCATCGCCGCAGGCCACCAGCGCGTATTTCTCCATGCTGTCGATATCGCGCACCTGCACGCGGTCGATCAAACCGGCCTGCGTCAGCACGCGCACGGCGTCGCGCTGGCCGCGGGCCGCGTCCTCGTAGCTCTGCACGGCGATCCACTCAGACGGTTCGCGCCGCGTCGAGACGCGCGTCGCAGCGTCTTGGCCGGTGGCGAGGTTCAGCCGATGCAGGCCGCCCTCGTCGCCGTAGAAGATCGCGCCCTGCCCGTCGGCGTACATCGGCGCGCCGATCACCCCCGCGCTGGGCTGCCCGTCCACCAGCAGCCCAACGCAGATGGCGTAGTGCCGCCCGGCAATAAAGCCGCGCGTGCCGTCGATGGGGTCGATCACCCACACGCGCGCGGCGGCGCGATCTTTGCCGAAATCCAGCCACTGCACCACATCCTCCACGCGGACGGGCATGCCCAGCAGCGCGCTCAGGATGTCGATCACGGCCTGCTGCCGTTCGGCGCTGACGATGGTAGCGAACTGTTGGCCGCTCTCCTCGCTGATGACGGCGTCTTCAGGGAAGTGCTGCATGAGCGCCCGCCCGAGGAGCGCCTGCGCCCCATAGTCGGCAATGGTGACCGGTTCGCTGCTGCCTTTGGCGGCGCTAAATTTGTTGATGCCCTGCACGGCCTGCGCCTGAATGGTGCGGCACAGCGTCACAGCGTCCCGAACGGCGTCAATGAGGGGGGTGATGGACATAGGGTATGGCGGCCTGTGGTCTCGTATGCAAACAGGCCGCATTGTAGCGCATTGTGCCAAGCGAGTTAAGTGCTGCGCGCTTTGGGGCGTGTCGAAATAGCTGGTGCTGCCGCTCGCCCCGTGTGGGAGAGGAACAGGCTGGCCGCAGGCGAGACCGGGCGAGGGGGGAAGATCGCGCATCGCCACCACGTTAGACGCTCCCCTCTTGAAAGCGAGTGTCTAAGCCGCAGCAGAAGGTGGCCGTGCGCCAGAGGCTCAAGCCTCTGGCTGGCGTGCGGGGGCTAAAGCCCCCTTCAGGGGGCGTGTGGCAGCCGGATGCTTTAGCGTCCGGCGTTCAACCTAGCACAAGGGATGAGGGGCAGGTGGCAGGGCCATCACCCGTGATTTAGACACTCCTGCGCTTTGGTCTATTCACTGATGGTACACAGTTGACCAAATGTGGACGAGACACGGCATGCGTATAGCACAAAAATATTGTTACAAAAACGCTATAGATTTGGAGTTTTGAATGCAGTTGCTTAACGCAATGCAAAAATTAAGTGTTGTAAATTGATGTATAAATTCATTGCGAAAAAAAATTTTCGGTGCATACTTTTTAGTAACATGCCCAAAACTAAGGAGTTCATACCCATGGCTGATGTCATTCTCCTCTATCGATCAGACGATCAAGTCGCAGCAGATTCGATCTATCAATCCATTCAGCGCTCTATCTCCGGAGCAAAGATCGTGTTTGGCTCGGGTGGCTTAGTCGAACCCGGCGACATGCCAGCAGAGGTTATCTCAGAACGTGTCAAAGCAGCGCGGTTAGTGCTAGTGCTGATCGGTGAGAACTGGCTGCGCACTGATTGGACACATTCGCCCAAAGATATGGACATGATGGCGATCCGTGCTGCGTTGGCACAGCAGGTGCGGTTGGTGCCTGTTGTTATGGGCAACATCGATCTGCCATCCTCCGCAGGCCTCAACGCGGCCATCGCCCCCCTGCTGGAACGCACACCGGTGAAGATCAACAACGAGGGTGACGTTCTCAAACTCGTGCAGTTCATTCAGAAAAATGTGCCCAGCGGCAGTGTAGGCGCTCACAGCGCCCCTGCAGGCCTAGCGCCGACAGTTGCTAAGCCGTTGTTCGGAGAGGCGAAAACAGCCTCAGTGGCAGAGTTGAGCCTCGAGGAGAATGCCGTTATCGGGCGCATCGCCAGCCAAATCGGCAGCGGTGGCTATGAGGATCTTAAGATGTTGCCCAGCAATAGCGCCGAACCACGTACTCAGATGCCGAATGGCAGTCATGTGATCCTCCTATCGCGCACGAACGCCCGCGATTGGTACAATGTGGGCTATGTCAGCACGACTGGACAGGTGCTTTCTGGTTGGGTGCGCGAGTCAAGCGTCAAGGAGATCAACTACAGAGGCCAACGTGTTGAGCCGATGGATCTGCCGATCACTCAGTTTGAATACAACACGCGTGATGAGGTGAAGGCGCTCAAGGCAAAACTGCGTCAAAATCACCCCATTTCAGGCTTTGCCACGTGGTTTGTGGCGCTTTTGCTCATGGTTGGGCTGCCGATGTTTGGTGCGTTCGTGGGTAGCCGAGTCGTCTTGGAGATCACCAGTTGGGGCAGAGTAACGACTGCCGCCCCGCACTTTTTTGCTGCTGCGTTCCTCGCTGGGATCATCATCTACGTCATCTGGTACAACAAGACTGGGCGGGCAAAATTGGGGCCTGCCATCAACACCGAAGTCGCCCTTCTGAACAAAATTCTCAAGAGTAAGACTGGCGCGGGCACGAACATGCTGAACGACCTCGGTAAGCTGGCACTTGCTGCAGGGGGGGTAGCCGCCGCGGTTGGGGCTGGCGCGCTTGCGCTTAAGAGCCGTTCCGACCAGAGCCTCGCAGACAAGGGAGCTTACCGTAAATACGACATCAACATCAAGCGTTAGGACAGCATCATGGCAAACAAGCGCGTTACCAGCGGCATTGGCCTGCTAGTCACACTCTCTGGTCTGGTGATGGCTGGCATGGTGGGGGCGGCAGCCGCTGCGCCTATAGTGTTCCCGCCGCGCATAGAACCCACGCCAACCCGCGTGCCGAGCAGTCCTGTCTTGAGCAGCGTCAGAAATAACGGCACTTGTAGATCTCACAGCATCGTCTTTGAGTATTCCGACCTAGACGGTGACGCTGTGCGCGTCGAACAGGTTGACCGTGATGGGCGTGTTATCAGCTCAGCTACCTTGACACGTGGCAGCGGCACCTTTACATGGTCGGGTTGGTCTTGCAGCAGCGCTACAAGATGCACGTCCAGATTTCGAATCGTAGATAGGACTGGACTAAACTCCCGAACAGTCGAGAATACAATCAACTGTCGTTAGGCGTGATCACCCCCCCCCCAGCGCCGCGCGGAGGGTGGGGCTGCATTGGGCGAGGGCGGCTTGGAGGGCGGCCTCGGCGTCGGGGTCGCCGAGGCCGCGCCGCGCCAGCGCATCGTAGCAGGCAATGGCAGGGTCGTCGGAGTGGGCAGCCGCGGCGGCGAGGTGCGCCCGCGCTTGCGCAAACTGTCCACAGTCAATGGCGGCGCTGGCCGCCCCAATCAACCCCGAGACATACGCGCTGTGCAGGTAGAGGGGAATAGAGGCGGGGTGGCGGCTGCGCAGCGCGTGCAGCGCCTGCTCGTAGTGGGCGAGCGCGGCGGCGGGTTGGCCTGCTTCGGCTTCGGCCTCGGCCAAGCGCATCCGCCAGCGCCAATCCTCGCTCAGCGGGCGGGCGACCTCCACGGCGGCCTGCGCGTCCCCCATCGCCATGAGCTGATCGTAGAGCAGCTCGCACAGACGCTTATCTTGCGGGGCGGCCGCGTGCAGCGATTCCAGCACGGCAGCAGCCTCTCGCGGGCGCTCCAGCGCGTTGAGCAGGCGCGCCCGCAGCAGATAATCCTCATGTGTGGGCTGCGCCAAGCGGTCGAGATCAGCCAGCGCGTTCACAGGTCGGCCTGAGCGCGCCAGCACTTGGGCACGCAAGCGGCGCGCGTCGTCGTCATCGGCGCTTGCTAGCAGCGCCAGCGCGTCGTCCACGTCGCCCGTCAGCAGCAGGGCATGGGCTTGTTCCAGCGCGGTCATGCCTCTGGCTCGGTCACGTCTTCCAGCGGCAGATGCACAATGAAGCGGCTGCCGACGCCGACAGCGCTTTCAACGGTGATGCGCCCCCCGTGCAGCGTCACAATCTCGTGGGCAATTGCCAGCCCCAAGCCTGCGCCGCGGCTCTCGGTCGTGCCGCGGTAGAAGGGCTTAAAGAGGTGCTCAAGGTGCTCCTCGGCGATGCCGCTGCCGCTGTCCGCCACGGTGATCACCACCTCAGTTTGGTTGACGCGCACCTCGACCGACACGCGCCCCTCCACCGGCGTGTAGTGGATGGCATTGCTCACCAGATTCGAAAAGACCTGCATGATGCGGTACGGATCAACCGAGACGATGATCGGCTCGGTCGGCGCGTTGAGCGTCAGCAGGATGTCTTTGCGCTCGGCTTCCGGCTGTTGGAACACCATCGTATCGCGCAGCAGGCTGCGAATGTCGACCGGCTCGCGTTCGAGTTCCAACAAGCCGCGTTGGAAGCGCGACAAGTCGAACATGTCGTCCACGAGGCGCTGCATCCAGTTGGTGACCTTGACGATAATCTCAAGGTTTTCGGGGATGCTCTCAGGTTTGCGCGTCATCAGGTAGAGGCGCGTCTTCATGTTGGCGATGGGCGTGCGCAGCTCGTGCGAGGCGTTGGCGATGAAGCGTTCGCGTTGTTCTTGCAGGGCTTTTTCCTCGCTGATGTCGCGGATGAGCGTCAACGTGCCCAGCGCGTTGGTGTCCTCATCGCGCACCACCAACCGCGTGAGCAGCGCTGGGAAGGTGCTGCCATCCTTGCGGCGCAGCTTGACTTCTTCTTGAGCGTAATCGCGCACGCGCACCAGCCGGTCGATCCGCTCGACCTGACGGCTGACGGCCTCGGCCTCACCGTCGAGCATCTGGCGATAATCCAGCGTGTTGCTCATCCACTCTTGCATGCTGTAGCCCAGCATCTCGACCAGCGCGCGGTTGAGATACTGCGCCTCTTGGTCGAGGTTGTGATAGATCAAGCCATCGCGGATCGACCCCAACACCGCGCGCAGCTGTGCGGTGCGCGTCTGCGCGAGGCGCTCAAGGTCGGCAGCGTAGTGGCGGATTTGCTCCACAAGGCGCGCATTCCGCAAGGCCAGCGCCGCTTGATTGGCAAAGGCTGTCAGCCATTCCGCATGCTGCAAGGTGAAGTTGTGCGGCAGCTCGCTGTCGAGGTTGAGGAAGCCGATGACGCCTTCATCCAGCGTAATCGGCACAGAGAGGGAGGAACGAATCCAGTTAAATTCCGGTTGATTGAGCCAATGTTCATATTCGTGCGTGTCTGAGATGATGAAGTGGCTGCCCTCGCGCAGGATCTGCAATTTGTCCGGCATTTTGTAGAGCGGCACTTTTTGATTCTTCACAAATTCGGCGTGGGGGTAGCCGCGCATGCGCACGACCTGCCCGGTGAGGGTGCTGTGGTCAACCAGTATGATATTAGCCGCGCGATGCGGGATGATCTCATCAATGGTGTCCAGCAGATACTCGAACAGCGCGTCGCGGTCGAAGCTGCTGTTGAGCGTGGCTAGGCTCTGGCTGAGGGCCTCGGCCAGCAGGCGCTGGCGGCGTTCGGCGTCTTCAGCGCGCTGGCGCTCGGCAATTTCAGCGCGCAGCGTGTTGTTGACTTCGATCAGCTCCGCCATGCGCAGCTGGATGCGCCGTTCGAGGTCGTCGTAAGCCGTCTGAAGCGCCGCCTCGGACGCTTTGCGCTCGGTGATGTCGGTGCATACCCCGACCAAGCGATAATGCTTGTCGTCGATGCGCTTGATCATCACATCCTCGGCCAGCCACATCAGGCTGCCATCGGCGGCCTGACAGCGAATTTCATGGCTGAAGCGGGGACGGTTAAACGCTAAATGCGTGCGCAGCGTGTAGTCGCGGCGGTGCGCATCCTCCGGCACGATGCTCTGTGGCCAGCACTCACTGTAGCGCTTGCCGTGCAGTTCCAAGGGCAGCAGCTCTTGGGCCGCATCCTCGTTGATGATCTCCAAGTCCCATGTGATGCTGTCGTCATTCTCGACGAGGGACGCCGTCCACAGCAGGCAGCGGGCGCTGCGCAGCACTTGGCCGAGCTGTTCGCGCTCCTCGCGCAGGTTTTGTTCGATGAGTTCGATCTCAGTGATGTCGCGGTTGATCCCCACCAATCCAACGATTCGCCCCTGCGTGTCATGCAGAGGCTGCTTGCTCAACAACTGACGATGGATTGACCCATCGGCATAGCGCATCGTGTTGTTGTAGTTGATCAACGGCTGGCCGGTGGCCAAGATGTGCTTGTCGATCTCGTTGTGGCGGTCGGTGTAGTCTGGGTCGAAGAAATCGGCCATCGTCCGCCCGACGAACTCTTCCAATGTTCGCGCGCCCACCGCATGCAGGGTTGCTTGGTTGGCCAGCAAGTAGCGGCCTTCGGTGTCTTTGACGTAGATCATGTCACCGATGCTGTTGATGATCTTTTGCAGCAGGCTGCGCTCTTGGTTGAGCGCGTCTTGGGTGGTGCGCAGTTCGTCGATGTAGTTGCGCAGCGAGCGATTGGCTTGGATGAGCGCATCGGTGCGCTCTGCCACAGTCTGTTCTAGGGAGGCCTTCGCAGTTCGCAGCTCCTCCAGCAGCGTCACCCGTTCCAGTGCGATGGATGCTTGACGCGCGAACACCTCCATCGCTTCAACGTGCTCGGTGGTGAAAGCGTTGACGTCAGGGCTGTCGACGTTCAAGAAGCCATAGACTTGCCCACGCAGCAGCAGCGGCACGCCGATCCACGAGCGAATCCAATAGCGGGTTGCGATGGGCACCTTTGACCAACCGCGCGCGAAGACATCAGGATAGAAGAGCGCGCGTTGTGTCTCAACCATCTGAGCGTAATGCGGGGCGTCTTTGACGTTAATGCGAATGGACGCGAGGTCGTCGTCGCTGAAGCCCACCTCGCGGTAGCCGCTCCAGCGCAGCATCCGCGCGTAATCGCCGTCCAGCTGGGCCACGTTGGCCGCTGGCGCAGGGATAACACGCTGCACCATGGCAATGGCCGTGTCCAACACGTCGTTGAGCGTCTCAGCATGGGTGAAGGCATCGGCGCTGTCGCGCAGCGTCTCGGCCAGCAGGCGCATCTCTTTTTCTTTTTGCAGCAGCAGCTGGCGCATCGTGATGTTGCGCAAGATGGCCAAGATCGCCGAATGCCCCTCGAACTCAATCAAGCGGCAGTGGCTCTCGACGGGCACTTGCGAGCCGTCTTTGCGGCGCAGCGTGATGTCATCTAAGAAGGTCTTACGACCGTCCGTAGGCGCATCGAGCATTGTGAGGAAGGTATCGCCGTCTTCCAGCGTGGTGATGTCTCGCCCGCGCATCTCTACGAGGTCGTATCCCAATAGGCGGCAGGCGGCGGGGTTGGCCTCGATGATGCAGCGTTCGACGACGTCGATGAGCAGAATGGCGTCGTTGGCCCCTTCAAAGATCGCCTGATACAGGCGGTTGGACTCGCTCAGGCGGGCTTCGCTGCGCTGAATGTCCGTCACGTCGCGCAGCATTGAGACCGTCACGCGCTCACCGCTGGCGTCGAGGAACACGTTGGAATCCACTATGAAGTGGTGTATGGTGCTATCTGCAGCGATCAAGCTGGTGTGGACGTTGCGGATGAAGCCCTGCGTGAACGTCTGCTGCAGCCGCAGTGGGAACGACGCGCGCGCTTCTGGCGCTACCAACTCAAGGTAGGGGTTTCCCTCCACCTTCTCTGCGCGGTAGCCAAGCGTTTCTTGCCATTTCTGATTGACGCGCAGCAGAACGCCGTTCTCGGACAGCACATGCATCATGACCGGTGCACCGTCGTAAAGCGCCTCGAACCGCCCGCGGTAGGTTGTCATCTGACGGTGCGCGCGGTAGGCGATGATGTTGTTCTCGATACGCCGCGCTAGCAGCTCACGGTTGAGCTGATACGAAAAGACATCCGCAGCCCCCAGCGCGAGCGCTCGCTCCGTCCGCGCGAGGTGGTGCGTCAGCACAATGGTTGGTGTGGTGCTCGCGCTGAGGCAGTCTTGAAGGACAGTATCCTTGTCAAGCAGTTCATCGTCAACCAGTATCGCGTCGACGCTTTGCGTGTGATACCACGCGCTCAGCTCGCTGGTGTGGCTTGCCTCCAACACCTCCCCGCTCAAACGGCTGACGATTGCCATCAAATCCGAACGCATCGGCTCTTGCAGGCCGCAGATGCCAATAGAGAAACGATGGGAGGGCGTATGCGTGGTCATCGGGAGCGCACTAGTTTCCATATCGCTCCCGATTTTAGCACTTTTCACGAGGAGATGCGATTAGAGTGCAGCGGCGGGGAGCGTGGCCGATTGCAACCAACCGTGCCGCTGCATGAAGCGCGCGATCCGTTCGAGCGCCCGTTCGATGTTCTCCTCGCTGGAGGCGTAGCTGGCGCGGACGAAGCCCGCCCCGCTGGGGCCGAACGCGCTGCCCGGGATGAGCGCGCAGCGTTCCTCGTGCAGCAGCAGGTCACAGAAGGCGTCGTCGTCCATGCCCGTATGCTGGATCGACGGGAAGGCGTAGAACGCGCCGCGCGGCATGAAGCACGTCATGCCTAAGTCGTTGAAGCCCGCGACGATCAAACGGCGGCGGCAGTCGTAGGCTTGGCGCATGCGCTCCACGTCGTCGTCGCCGTGTTCCAGCGCTTGGATGGCCGCGAATTGGCCCATCGTGGGCGCGGACATGATGAGATACTGGTGAAACTTCTTCATCGCGCTCAGGATCGGCTCCGGCGCAAGCGCATAGCCGATGCGCCAACCGGTCATCGCAAACGACTTGCTCATCCCGCTTAGAACGATGGTGCGCTCGTGCATGCGCGGCAAGCTGGCGAAAGCCACATGCGCCACATCGTAAACCAAGCGCTCGTAGATCTCATCTGAGATGACCACGAGGTCGTACTTCTCGGCGATCATCGCCACCTGCTGCATATGCTCAAGGGTGAGGACAGCGCCAGTCGGGTTGTTGGGATAGCTGATGAGGATGGCTTTGGTGCGCGGGGTGATGCGGGCTTCAAGGTCAGCCGCCGTCACTTGGAACTCATGCTCGACGCGCGTCGGAACCATGACAGGCACGCCCCCCGCCATCTCGACAGCAGCCGCGTTGGCCACGAAGCACGGCTCGACCACCAGCGCCTCATCGCCCGGGTCGAGCACGGCCTTCATCGCCAACCAGAGCGCTTCGCTCACGCCAACGGTGACCAGCACTTCCTCGAGGGGGTCATAGCGCAGCCCGTAGAGCCGCTGCACGTAGCGGGCAATCGCCTGACGCAGCGCCAGCTCGCCCGCGTTGGCCGTGTAGCCGGTGCGCCCCTCGCGTAGGGTGGCGAGGCCCGCCTCGGCGATGTGCTGCGGCGTGACGAAGCTGGGTTCACCGATGCCCAACGTGACGACATCTTCCATCGTGGCGGCGATGTCAAAAAAACGACGGATGCCCGACGGTTTCAGTTGGTCGGCAGTGGCGGAGACGAGACGGCGCATGACAGGAACTCCAGTAGTGCAGTGAATGACTGCCCCACTGTAGCACAAGCCGCGGCGGGCTGCTTGGGCAGCCACGTGGAAAGTCCTACGGAGTTTTGCGACAGAGTGTCCAATGAGAGAGGCTTGTACACATTGTTTCTTCCCACACTCTGTTTAAGCGACCAGTGGGCAAGGGAGTGTCTAAACCTAAACAGATGGTGAAGCCTCACCCCTAAATCCCCTCTCTCGCAGAGAGGGGACTTTTGCCCCCTTCTCCCGTGGGAGAAGGGGGGTGGGGGATGAGGCCTTGTAGCACCAACCGAACAAGACGAGATGACGCATCACCGCGACCTTAGATACTCCCGTGGACAAGGGTCAATGGACAGTGTCAGGGCATGGCCTGCCGCGTCTGCGATCGCATCCAACGAACAGGACAAGCCCCGTCCCTGCCTCAGACAAACGCCTAGCTGTCGGCCATCATGCGGTCGATGCTGTTGGCCAGCTCGCGCAGGTTGCGGACGAGCATCACGCCGTCGCTAAGCGGGGCGTAGAGGTGCATGTCGCTGTCGCCTGTGCCCCATTGGGGCGGCGGCTCTGGGCAGAACCAGAACAGGCGGCGCGCTTTGCGGTGCATGTCGGCGGCGATGTCAAGGCGCGGATCGTTGTGGTTGTTGCGCCCATCGCCGAGGATGATCACGGTTGTGCGATTGTCGATGAGCGACATGAAGTCGCGGCTGAAGGTCGCTAGGCTGTTGCCGAGGTCAGTGCTGTAGTAACCCGGCGGGTTCTCGCGCATGACCTTCTCTACAGCGACTCGGCTGTCGTGTTCCTCGAGATCCATCGTGATATCGACGAGGTCGCTGATGAAGATGAAGCTGTGGGTGCGCTTGACTTGGTCTTGCAGTTGATACACCAGCGTGAGGAAGAACTCAACCATGTAGCGCATCGAGGTGCTCAAGTCGCAGATCAACACCAGCGAGGGTTTCTTGTGCTGGTTGCGGTGCTGCAAGCGGATGGGCACGCCGCCGTAGCGCATGTTGGAGCGCAGCGTGCGGCGCGGGTCAAAGTCACCGGTGCGGGCGCGCTTCTGGCGTAGGGCGTTGCGGCTGCGCAGGCGCGCGGCGAGCTGGCGCATTTGATCGCGCAGGGCTTGAATGTCGCTGTCTGTCAGGCGTTGGAAGGGCACGTCCATCAGGTCAGGCTTGGGGTCAGGCTCACGCTGGCCCATCTGCTGGGCGAGCGTCGCGCCCGCGTATTGGCTGATCTGATCGGAGAGGCCGCGCATGTTCTGGCGCAGCATCTGCTCTAACTGGTTGAGCTGCTCTTGGCTGAAGCCCATCTCGGCCAGCATTTCCAGAAGTTCTTGAATCATCTGGCTGAGCTGGCTGAGGCCGGATTGACTGTTCATGCGGCGCTCGAACCACGCGCGCTGATACATGTCGCTGCCGCTGTCGAGGCCAGCCTGCTGGCCCATCTGCTGAAGCTGCTCATCGCTGAAGCGCTGGCCGTTGAGGAGCTGCTCGAGCAGTTGGCGCAGCGCCTCCATGTCGCCCATCAGCGCGTCGAGCGCCTGCTGCATCATCTGCTGCTGCTCGGGGGTCAGTTCCTCGTTGATGTCCTCCATCGGCGGCTGGTTGGCGCTGAAGAACAGCGGGAAGAAGTAATCAAACGTGCCTTGATCATGGCGCTCTTTGACAAGCGTCGTCTTGAGCGCAGTGCGGAAAATTTCTGGGTTGAAGATGCCCACTTTCTCAATGCCGAACAGCGCATCTTGGCTCTCGGCTACGCTGATGCGCACGCCCGCTGCGCGCAGCGCCCGCACAAATTCCACCATCCGCCGATCCATAAGGCGACCTTTTTCTACTGGCTGTCTTACTTCACATGGTAGCGAGTTTCGCGCCTGCGCACAAGCAACCTAACCAAAAGCGCAGGCCGCTTATCACCACCTGAGGACGTTCTCGATGGGGTTTCCTATCTCCCAAGAAAGTTCTCAATACGAGACTGTAACTTGAGTAGGGGGTCTTCAGAAGATGATTGGTATAGAACATACTCGCTCGGCATTATCCGTAACTGATATACATAACCATCACCGTCATCATATTTCACGACCCGGAAACCTTGCAGCCCTTTCAGCGGAATCTGGCGCTTGCGCAGCGAGATCGGCTGCTGCGTGATCCGAATCGCGTCATGGGTAATCATCACAAGCCGCGTATTCACGCCTCCGATGGCGATCGTCACGACAAATAAAATGGCGAATGGGATGAAGATGAGGGCTGCCACCAGCGCTGCGCCCCCGTCGCGCAGCGCAAACGCCAGCACAAAGCACGCCAAGCACGCCATTGGCATGCCGAACAACATCATGAAAGAGGTACTAAGCACAGGAGAAGGAGGTTCAGAGATGATGAGCGCGTCCGGCGTCTCGCGAATGTCGAACCTCTCAAACGGATGGCGTTTGAGGCTGTCTCGGCCTTGTTTCTTCTTCGCGTTTGTCATGGTTTCCCTGACGGATAGC
>JBDNCV010000006.1:0-46649 GCA_046719465.1 Anaerolinea sp. | reverse complement strand
CGATCTAGCGGCCGCAGGCCATCTTGCTGACGGGCGGCTGGCCGAATGTGCCGGTGGCGCTGGCGGCGTGGGCGCTGCGCGTCCCGATGTTGGTTTATTTGCCCGATATTGAACCCGGCAAGACGATTGCATATCTCGCCAAGTTGGGGCCGCGCGTGGCCGTGACGGTGGAGGCGTCGCAGCGCTACTTTCGAGACGGGCAGACGGTGGTCACAGGCTACCCGCTGCGCCAGCAGATGCTGACAGCAACGCGCGAAGCCGGCCAAGCCCACTTCAAGCTTGACCCCACACGTCGGACGCTGCTCGTGTTCGGCGGGAGCCGCGGCGCGCGCAGCATCAACCAAGCACTGGAGGCGATCCTGCCGACGCTGCTGGCGGAGGGCGTGCAGGTGATCCACGTGACGGGCACGCTCGACTGGGAACGCTCACAGGCGGCGACGGAGCCGCACCCGCACTACCACGCTTACCCCTATCTGCATACGGAAATGGCGCTGGCGCTGGCGGCGGCGGATGTGGCGCTGTGCCGCGCGGGGGCTAGCACGCTGGGTGAGCTGCCGCACTTTGGGCTGCCAGCGGTGCTCGTCCCATACCCGCACGCGTGGCGCTACCAGCGCACCAACGCCGACTGGCTGGCGGAGCGCGGCGCGGCGCTCCGCCTGAACGATGAGGACATGGCCGAGCAGCTTCTGCCAACACTCCGCAGACTGCTGCAAGATACGGTACAATGGGAAGCAATGCGCACCGCGGCGCGCAGCATCGCGCGGGAAGGCGCGGCGGCATTAGTGCAGGAGTTGATCCGGATGACGGGTGACGAGACGTGATCGAACTGAACATTTTGGTGTGGACGCTGGCGATCACCTTTGCGGTGTTGGGCTGGCGGCGCGGCTGGTCAAAAGAAGTCATCTCGATGGCGGGCATCATGCTTGGCCTGTTCGGACTGTTCCAGTTTGACAACGTCATCCGTGGGCAGCTTTTGTTGGCCTTCCCCAACGACCAGCGCTTCTACATCCAGACGATCTTGTTCTTGATCATCGTGGGGCTGGCCTATGATGACCGCTTAGGCCGCCAAGCAGGGCAGCGCCCAGACAACCGCGACCCGCTGCAAACGCGCGCGCTGGGGGCGCTGGTCGGCTTTGCCAACGGCTACCTCATCGGCGGCACCATCTGGTATCTGCTGGACATCAACCGCCTGCCGAACGGGCAGTACCCACTCGCGCCGTACATTGTCGCCCCACCGCCCGGGACGGCCAGCGCGTCAGCCATCGCCAATTTGCCGCTCTACGTGCTGACGAACAACGGCACGAACGGCGACTTGTTATCGCTGGCGGTGGTGGCGCTGTTCATCGTCGTCTTGGCGCTGATCTGAGAGGGGGCGCGCATGGTTGAACTCTACTCGATGATGTGGATTATCGCGCTGGTGTTCGGCTTTATCGGCTTTCTGCGTGGTTGGAATCAAGAGCTGGTGGCGACGGGCGGGCTGATGCTGGCGATGTTCGCCATCTTGCAGTTTGACAACTTCTCGCGCGGGCTGCTGTTCTTCACGCTCCCGCGGGAGCAGGTCTTCTTGATCGAGCTGGCGATCCTGCTGTTCATCACCTTCACGGTGTATCAAAATCGTGAACTGCGCGGGGTGCAGCCGCGCGCGCGCAACAACCTCGGGGCGGGCATCTTGGGGGCGATGTTGGGCTTCTTCAACGGCTATCTGCTGGGTGGCGGCATTTGGTATCTGCTGGACATCAACGAGTACCCTTTCCAGCAGTTCATCACCGCCCCCACGGTCAACAGCCCCAGCGCCCAGAACATCGGCGCGATCCCGCTGGTGCTGGTAGGCGGCGGCGCGGGCAGCACGGGTGACCTGCTGGCGGTGATCGTGATCGTGATCTTGTTCATCGTCTTTGTCGTGCTGTAGTCTATGGGCTTTTCTCCAACGCAGCCGGTGCATTTTGTGGGCGTGGGCGGCTTTGGCATGTCGGCCATTGCGCGTGTGATGCTTCAGCGTGGGTATCGCGTCACGGGGTCAGACCGCGCCGAGAACGCCCTTACGCGGCAGCTGGCGGCGGCGGGTGCGCACGTGTTCATCGGCCACGCGGCTGCGCAGATCGGCGATGCGCAGGCCGTCATCATCTCATCAGCGGTGCAGCCCGATAACCCTGAAGTGCAGGCCGCCCGTGAGCGCGGTCTGCCCGTCCTCAAACGCTCGGAGATGCTGACAGCGCTGCTGGACGGGTATCAGACACTGGCCGTTGCCGGGACGCACGGCAAGACCACCACCAGCGCGATGCTGGCGCACATCCTGCGAACGACCGGCCACGATCCGTCCTACATCGTGGGCGGTGTGCTGGCCAACACCGGCGACAACGCCCATCACGGCGCAGGCCGCGCCTTTGTGATCGAAGCGGACGAGTACGACAACATGTTCCACGGCCTGCGCCCACAGGTGGCGCTCGTGACCAGCCTTGAGTACGATCATCCAGATTTCTTCCCGACGTATGACGCGATGATTGCCAGCTTTGCGGCGTTCGTGCGCCAGCTTGACCCGCGCGGCCGCTTGATCGTCTGCGCTGAGGACGACGCGCGCCGGCTTGCGGAGTTCAGCCCTGCGCCGGTGGTGACGTATGGCTGTGGTGCGGGCGAGTGGCGGGTGGCCGACCTGCGCTATGAGGGCGACCGCATGCGCTTTGCAGTGCGCCGCGGCGATGCGACCGTGGCCGAGGCTGAGCTGGGCGTCTATGGGCAGCATAACGCCCTCAACGCGCTGGGGGCGGCGCTGGCGGCGGAGGCTCACGGCGTGGCGCTGGCGGAGGCGCTGGCGGCGCTGGCCAGCTTCCGCGGGACGGGACGGCGCTTTGAGGTCAAAGGCGAGGCTGATGGCGTCATTGTGATCGACGACTACGCCCACCACCCAACCGCCATCGCCACCACGATTGAGGCGGCCCGTCGTCGCTACCCGCGGCATACGCTGTGGGCCGTGTGGCAGCCGCACACCTTCTCCCGCACGTTGGAACTCCTCGACGAATACGCGCGCGCCTTTGATCAGGCGCATCACGCGCTGGTGACGGATATCTTCCCATCGCGGGAGGCGTTTACGGATCGCGTCCACAGCCGCGACGTGGTGGCGCGTATGACGCACCCTGACGCGCGCGCCACCGGCGACCTCCACGCGACGGCCCAAGCCTTGATCGCTGAGGTTGCCGCGCCTGCAGTGATCTTGATAATGAGCGCGGGCGATGCCCCCAAGATCGGGGAGCTGTTCCTCGCGGCGCGTGGGGCCTCATGACGCGCTGGGGAGCGATCGCGGCGACGCTGCCGCAGCATCAGCCCATCGGCAAGTACACGGCGGCGCGCATCGGCGGCCCGGCGGACTTTTTGTTCGTGGCAGACAGCGCCACGACCGACAGCCAGCTTGTGGAGGTGTTCACGGCGGCGCAGGAGGCGGGCGTGCCCGTCCGCGTGATCGGCGGCGGGGCCAACATCCTCGTGAGCGATGCAGGCGTGCGCGGGCTGGTGATCGTCAACCGCGCGGCAGGGCTGGCGTGGAGCGTCGACGGCGTGGTGGAGGCGCGCGCTGGTACAGGCCTGCTGGCGCTGGCACGGGCAGCGGCCACGCGGGGCTGGCGCGGCTTTGAATGGGCCATCGGCGTCCCCGGGACGGTGGGCGGGGCGCTGGTGAACAACGCGGGCGCGCACGGCTCGGATATGGCGGCTAGCGTCACCCACGCGCGGATTGCTCACCTCGACGGGACGATCAGGCGGTGGACGCCCGACGCGCTGGCCTTCGCCTATCGCAGCTCGGCGCTCAAACATCACTCGGAGCCGTTCCTCGTGCTGGAGGTCGGCCTGCGCTTTGAGCCAGACGACCCCGACGCGATCCACGCACGCATGGCCGAATACACTGCCCACCGCCGCCGCACCCAGCCGACTGGCGCTAGCTTGGGGAGCGTGTTCAAGAACCCGCCCGGCGACTATGCGGGGCGGCTGATCGAAAGCTGCGGCCTTAAAGGCTATCAGATTGGGACGGCGCAGGTCTCGCCGCTGCACGCCAACTTCTTCTTGAGCGACGGCCACACCCGCGCCGCCGACTATCGCGCCTTGATCGAGCATGTGCAGGCGGTGGTGCAGCAGCGCTGCGGCGTTTTGCTGGAGCCTGAAATCCAGTTCGTGGGGGAGTGGTAACTGAACAGTGATGCGGCCTTCATCTTTGTGTGAGTGTCTATTTGCTGAAGCATCCGGCTGGGGCGCGCCCTCTGAAGGGGGCTTTAGCCCGCGGTTATCTGCTGAGGCATACATACTCCTATGCCCGTGACTGAATTGCGCATGTGCCGCCGATACACTATGATTGAAGTGAAGCACCATCAGACCGAGTTTGCGCGATGATAGGCACACGTAACCGCCGTGAACGGCGCCAGCGGGGCACAGGCTATACCGGTGTGCTGCGCGACAGCCGTGTCACACCCAGCGTCGAACCGATTGCAGTCAACCACAGCGCCCCGCGCGACAAGGGCTTTAGCTGGCGCTGGGTGAGCGCGGCGATCATCGTGGTGCTGTCGCTGGTGCTGGTGTTCTTCTACACGTCGAGCGTGTTCTACGTGCGCAGCATCGCCGTTGGCGGCCTGAAATACCTGACGAAGGAGGAGGTATTCGCCTTTGCGGATATCGCCAACATGCACATCTTCTGGGTGAACCCCCAGCAAGTGCGCGCGAACTTGCTGCGCTCGCCCAGCATCGCCGACGCGCGCGTGCGCATCACGTGGCCGCCGCAGATGGTGCACATCATCTTGGAGGAGCGCGAGCCTGCCATCGTCTGGGAGCAGGGCGGTGCGGCGGTGTGGGTCGACGTGCAGGGGCGCATCATGGCGCAGCGCGTGGATCGGCCTGATCTGCTCGTCGTGCAGGCCTCGGAGTTCGTGCCGGAAGGGCCGATGAGCGACCGCGGGCGCGTCAGCCCAGAGCTGGTGCTGGGCGCGCTGCAGCTGCAAACGCTCATCCCGACTGTGACGCGCCTGCGCTATGAACCGGCCAAAGGCCTCGGCTTTGTTGACCCGGGCGGCTGGCAGGTGTGGTTGGGGACGGGGCAGCATATCGCTGAGAAAGTGGCCATTTACCGCGCCATCGCGGCGGATCTGATGGCGCGCGGCATTCAACCCGGGGAGGTCAACGTGGCCGACCCCGACTATCCGTACTATACCAAGCAATGGGGATCGTAGAGCGCGATTCATGAGTGAGATTGTAGTTGGCCTTGACATCGGCACCCACAAGATTTGTACCATCGTTGGCGAAGTCCGCGTGGACGACATCTACGTGGTCGGCCTCGGCCTTGAGCCGAGCAAGGGCATGAAGAAGGGCGTAGTCAACGATGTGGCGGCCCTCTCAGCGGCGGTGTCGGCCTCTGTGCACAAAGCAGAGAAAACCAGCGGCTTCCAGATCCAGCGCGCCTTCGTGAGCGTGGCCGGGGGGCACATCCAGTCGATGACCAGCCGCGGCATGACTGGCATCACCGGCGCGCGCAGTGTGCGCCAAGACGACCTCGACCGCGCGCTTGACGCTGCCCGCACCATCGCCATCCCGCACAACCGTGAAATCCTGCACGTCATCCCCCGCAGCTACACGCTCGACGGGCAGGACGGCGTGCGCAACCCGATTGGCATGCACTGCTTCCGCCTTGAGGTGGACGCGCACATCATCACCGCCAGCAGCACCAGCCTGAGCAACATTGAGCAGGCCACCGCCGCGGCAGGTGTGCAGGCAGATCGCTTCATCTTGAACCCGCTGGCCGCCGCTGAAGCCGTCCTGACCGACCAAGAGCGCGAGATGGGCGTGGTGGTGATTGACATCGGCGGCGGGACGACCGACCTCGCCGTGCTGATTGAGGGCGCTGTCTGGCACACAGCCGTGATCTCCCTCGGTGGCAACCACGTCACAGATGACCTGACATACTGGATGAATGTGCCGTTTGAGCTGGCGGAGATGGTCAAACTCCAGCATGGCAGCACGCTGCCGCGCTCGGTGTCTCAACTCGAAACCTTCCTTGTGGAACCGTTCGGCGACAGCGGCCCGCGTGAGATCTCGCGGTATCAAATGGCGGATGTTATTGAGGCGCGCGTTGCGGAAATTTTCGACCGAGTGCATCAGGAAGTTAAGCGCAGCGGGTATGACCGCCTGCTGCGGGCGGGCGCTGTGCTGACGGGCGGCGCGTCGCTGCTGCCCGGGATGCAGGAGACGGCGGCGCGCATCCTCCAATGCCCTGTGCGGATCGGCAAGCCGGAGCGCCTCACCGGCATGGCGGACGCGCTGCGCTCGCCGGCCTATGCCACCAGCGTTGGGCTGCTGCGGGTGGGGCTGAACCTTGAACGCGCTGTGCTGGCCGATGATGAGGCCTCGCAGGATGAACCGGGCTTCAACGTCGTGGTGCGGGCGGTCAGCCGCTTGTTCCGTCGCCTGCTGCCTGACGAGGGGAACCCCTGATCAAGTTGATTTGGGATAATTGGGGTTATTGTGGGATATACGGTGCGGGTCAGCTTGCGCGCATCATCGAAGTGCGTACAATTAACAAATATAGTTCTGGGGGGATCCCTCCGGGGGATATGAAGGATTGTCTAACCTATGATGGGCGATTTTAATCCAGCAGGCTTGGCACAGATCAAGGTGGTTGGTGTGGGCGGCGGCGGCAGCAACGCCGTCAACCGCATGATTAATGAAGGACTGGGCGGCGTTGAGTTCATCACGGTCAACACCGATGCCCAAGCGCTCATGCTCTCCAAATCCAAGACAAAAGTTCGCATCGGGGACAAGTTGACAAAGGGTTTGGGGGCGGGCGGCAACCCTGAGATTGGCCGCAAGGCTGCGGAGGAAAGCGCCGACGAGCTGTATGACGTGATCCGCGGCGCGGACATGGTGTTCATCGCCTGCGGCATGGGCGGCGGCACGGGCACAGGGGCCGCGCCCGTCATCGCGCAGATCTCCAAAGAGCTGGGCGCGCTGACGATCGGCGTGGTGACGCGCCCCTTCACCTTCGAGGGCACGCGTCGCAGCCAGATGGCGCAGGCCGGCATCGAAAACCTCAAAGCGCAGGTCGACACGCTCATCGTGATCCCCAACGACCGCTTGCTCTCCATCGCGGACAAGCGCGCCACGCTTCAGCAGGCCTTCTCGCTGGCGGACGATGTGCTGCGGCAGGGCATTCAAGGCATCTCAGAGCTGATCACTGTGCCCGCTTTGATCAACCTCGACTTCGCCGACGTGCGCACGATCATGAGCGAAGGCGGCGCCGCGCTCATGGCGGTCGGGCGCTCCTCGGGCGATGATCGCGCGCGTCGTGCCGCTGAGATGGCCATCCAGAGCGGCTTGCTCGACGTGACGATCGACGGCGCGCGCGGCATCCTGTTCAACATCACCGGCGGCAAAGATCTCACCTTGTTCGAGTGCAACGAGGCCGCGGAGATCATCCGCCAGAGCGCCCACCCCGACGTGAACATGATCTTCGGCGCGCAAGTTGACGACACGATGGGCGACGAAGTGCGTATCACGGTGATTGCCACCGGCTTTGATCAAAGCCGTGCCGAGCGCCGCATCGCCAACGAGCAATCGCACCGCCCCGTTCAGCCTGCCCGCCAAGCGCCAGAGCAGCCACGCCACAACGAATACGTGAGCGCTGCCACGCAGCAGCCCGCACAGCCGCCGCGCCAAGCGCAGCCCCCGCAAACGCCACCACCCGCGCCCCCTCAGCCCATGCAGCCGCGCACATGGGGCGAAGAAAGCACAGACGACATTCCGGCTTTCCTGCGCCGCCCGAAGAATTAACGGCGCGGTAAGCCTTCTGTTAAAACATCTGCTACGGCACAGGCTTCTCTGTGCCGTTTTCGTTTATGCCACTTTTTCCCAACTTATCCCAGTTGGTTTGCCAAGTGGGGACGTCTATGATACATTGTCAATAGATTACGGCTGCTTAACCTTTTCATAACCTCGGAGACAGAGAGTCAAGGGAGCCTTGGAGAGTGGGGAAAGTGCGGTGCAAATCCGCCGCTGACGCGCAACGGTACAGCCCGATAGCCCACCTCTGTCTATTCGCTCAAATCCTTCGCGTGGGAGGTCATTGGGGCACAGGAACGGCTTGTGCAGCCTGTTCCGCCATCGTCTTGTATGAGAGCCAAAAGAGTGTCTGTCGATTGTGGAGCCAGCAAAGGGGCGCTCTACAGGGCTTCGATTTGTCTGTGATGAACAACCGAATGAGGTGATGCATGGTGCAATCAACGGTAAACAAACCCAACGCGCTGCATGAGCTGGGCTATAAGATTTTTTTGGATCGCTATGCTCAAAAAGACATGACGCGCGCGACGCTGGCGGTTGGCGATACGGTGATCGTCGTCGTCGATACTAAGACGGGCCAGCGTGAGGTCGGCACGGTCACGGCCATCAACCTGCCAAAGGTCACCGTAAAGTTGAACGATGGGCAGATCGTCGAACGTGACCTTGAGAACGTCGACAAACCGTTGGAGACCCAACCTGAACAAATGATGGATCGCGTGGCGGCGGGCATCGCCGCGATCGAACGCAGCGACGAACTGCGCCAGACGTGGACGAAGAACTTCCGTTGGCTGCTGGACGATTGGAAGTTCGTCCCGGGTGGGCGCATCCTCACCGGCGCGGGCACCGATCAAAAGCTGACCTACTACAACTGCTATGTGATTCCGTCTCCCAAAGACAGCAGGTCTGGCATTATTACAACCCTAGAGCAGATGACTGAGATCATGTCGCGCGGCGGCGGCGTGGGGATCAACATCTCGTCGCTGCGGCCGCGCCATGCCTACGTGAAGGGGGTGAACGGGCGTTCCAGCGGGGCGGTCTCGTGGGGCGCGCTTTACAGCTTCGTCACTGGCTTGATCGAGCAGGGTGGCAGTAGAAGGGGCGCGTTGATGCTCATCCTCAACGACTGGCATCCGGATGTCTTCAACTTCATCAACAGCAAGCGCGAGGCGGGCAATATCACCAACGCTAACATCAGCGTGGGCATCAGCGACCGCTTTATGGACGCTGTCAAAGCCGATGCGGACTGGGACTTGATGTTCCCTGACACGAGCGCGCCCGACTACGATGAGACGTGGGACGGCGACCTCGAAGCGTGGCAGGCCAAGGGCGGCAAGGTGATCCACTACAAGACGATCAAAGCGCGCGAGCTGTGGAACGCCATCATCGAGAGCGCATGGGCCAGCGCCGAGCCGGGCGTGTGGTTCCGCGAGCGCAGCAACAAGATGAGCAACAGTTGGTACTTCAGCCCGCTCATCAGCACCAACCCGTGCGGCGAGCAGCCCTTGAGCGCGTGGAGCGTGTGCAACCTCGGCGCAATCAACCTTGCGAAGTTCTATGACCCGGCCACCAACGACGTCGCGTGGGACACGCTGGATCGCACCGTGCGCTACGCAGTGCGCTTCCTCGACAACGTGATCGACAGCACGCCCTACTTTTTTGAGGAAAACGAACGCAAACAAACCAGCGAGCGGCGCGTCGGCCTCGGCACGATGGGCGTGGCAGAGCTGATGCTCTACTGCGGTGTGCGCTACGGCAGCGATGAGAGCGTCGCCTTCATCGACAAGCTGTATAAGGCCATTGCCATCGCTGCCTATGAGACCAGCGCTGACCTCGCCGCTGAGAAGGGCGCGTTTGAGGCCTTCGACGCGGAGAAGGTGCTGCAAAGCGGCTTCATGCAGCAGATGCCGGAGGAGGTGCGCCAGCGCGTTAAGGCGAAGGGGCTGCGCAACGTCACCCTGCTGACACAAGCACCAACAGGCACCACCGGAACCATGGTCAACACCAGCACGGGCATCGAGCCGTTCTTCTCGTGGGTCTACTACCGCAAGAGCCGCCTCGGCCTGCATGAGGAGCAAGTGCCTGTCGTGGCTGATTGGTACGCCAAGAACCCGGGCGCGGAAAAACTGCCGGATTACTTCGTCACGGCGATGGATCTCTCACCAGAGGAGCACGTTAAGGTGCAGGGCGCGTTCCAACGCTGGATCGACAGCGCCATCAGCAAGACGTGCAACGTGCCCAACCACTACACTGTGGAGCAGGTGAGCCAGCTCTACCTACAAATGTACGATCTGGGCTGCAAGGGCGGCACGATCTACCGAGACGGCAGCCGCGATGAGCAAGTGCTGATGCTCAAAGGCGATGAGCGCGCCGAGAAAGAGATGGAGGGCCTGCGCAAGGAAGAAAAGTTCGTGCCGGAGCCTGTTCAGACGCCCCACAAAGAGTATCCGCGCCCGGTGCGCTTAAGCGGCACAACCGTCAAGTTCCGCACGCCGTTCGGCACGTCCTACATCACGATGAACAATGACGAGCACGGCAACCCGTTTGAGGTGTTCATCACGGTGGGCAAGGCGGGCAGCGACATCCAAGCCGACGCAGAGGCGATGGGCCGTATGATCAGCTTGCAGCTGCGCACGACGGCGCCGCACAACCGCCGTGAGATGCTGCGCCTCATCATGGAGCAGCTTCAGGGCATCGGCGGGGCGCGCCCGACCGGCATCGGCTCGAACCGCGTGCTGTCCCTGCCGGATGCCGTGGCGAATGCGATCGCAGAGTACTACTTCAAAGAGGATGCGCCGCAGCAGCTTGGCCTGCCGATAGCAGGGGTGGAGCCGGTTGCGCCGACGCAGAGCCGCCAGACCAACGGAGGATACGGCAGCGGTGCGAACGTAACCCTCTCACCGAAAGAGGTAGTCGGCTTCAAGAGCGGCGCGGACATGTGCCCTGAGTGCGGCACGATCTCGCTAATTCGCGCCGAGGGCTGCCGCCGCTGCACAACCTGCGACTACACAGAGTGCTAAACAAGATCAGTGAGGAAATACAACGGGGCGGCCAGTTTGGTCGCCCCGCTGCGTTTAGTTCACCGGTTCCAACGTGTCGCAGCGCGGGTTGGCGTTGTTAATGGCCATCACTTGCAGCTTGAAGGCCTGCTCGATGCGGGCGCTGCGCCACATCTCTGGCTGGACAGGACAGCGATAATTGTGTTCTTCGCCGCGCAGCAGCAGCTCGTAGACTTCCTCGCGGCGGTCGATGCGTTCGCACCCGACGCGGCGCTGGTCGGCACAGTTGAGGTTGGGGTTGCCCCAGTCGGGCGTGTCGTTGAGGCCGCCCTTCATCACGACTTGGCGCGCTGGCTCCCAGCGATAGCCGCGGAACACGCACCAATCGTCGTAGATCGGCTCGGAACGGTAGCGCGTGGTGCAGACTTGGCTCTCGCTGAACGTGCCGTCGCCGCGATCCATGCGCACGACGCGGCAGTCCTCGCCATCGGGCACTTGGCGCACGCTGCGCTGCTGGCGCGTGCAAGCCCCGCGCACCACACTGTCGCCCGCGGGCGGCACGTTCCACCAGCTCGACTCGGTAAATGCGCTGTACTGCTCGATGTAGGTGGTGCGCGTCCACTCGTGGCCTGCTACGGTCACGGTCGCCTCGACGGTGCGGGTGAGGATGAAGACGGCTGCGCCGCACACCAAGAGCGCCGCCACCGCTGCGATGATCAACCAGCGCGGGATGCCCTGTTGATCGTTTTTCTTCTTCACGCCGATGCGCTCCATCTCGGCGTCGAACTTTTCTTTGACGACATCGCGCGAGCCGCTCGACTCGAACACTTCGTCCAACGCGCGGGACTGTGAGCCGAGCGTCTGCGCGACCACCCCTGCTGCCAGCGGCGAGCCGCACTGCTGGCAGAACTCGGAGCTGGCAGCGTTCAGCTGATTGCACGCAGGGCAGGTGATATCCGCGCCAACGTAAACGTGATCTTCCACGGCCACCTTCTCAGAATCGGCTGGGAAGTAGCGTGATGCAGGGTTTTGAGGCGCGCCACAGTTGGGGCAGAAGCGGTGCGTCTTGCCAAGCAGCTTTTTCGTGCCGCAGAACTGGCAGTCCCACAGCATCTCATAATGTTTCTCTTGTGACACTATGAATTCCCCTAACTTATCGATCTTTAATATCACTCAGATCATACAACAAATTTGAAGCGTGTGGGGCTTGCTTGTGGAAATTGTGTGCGATTGCACACAAGGGGCGACCCGATGGGCCGCCCCTCCTCCATGCGCTGACGCTAGCGCGTCACAGTGAAGATTTGGCCGGCGCTGCGCCCGTAGATATCGGGGAAGTAGTGCTCGCGCGCAGTCGCCGGGATGACGTTGTACACGCCCGGGATGGTCGCCCGCATGGTGTAGACGAACTCATACGTGCCGCGCGGCAGATAGGACGCACTCATGACGACCTTCTGCGTGCGGAACTGGATGTCGTCGAACAGCCACCAGCCCCAACCGCGCGCCAGCGGATCCAGCGGGTTCAGCTCAGGCGCTGTGCCGGTTTGGGCGCTGGTCTGCAAGCGCGGGTTGATGGCCTCCATGCCCGCGGGGAGGTAGTCCTCGACGATCACAAAGTACTGATCGTTGGGGGCGATGACGGTGATGCGCACCTCAACCTGTTCGCCGACGGCGGCGCTGCTGACCGGCTCGTTTGTCCCGGGGCGCAGGTAGCGGCGCGAGACAAAGAAGCCGCTGGCGTATTCCTCAAACGCAGTGATCGGCAGGTCGGCCTGTACGTTCACAGTGTAGTACAGCACGCCCTCGCCTGCGGTACGGTCGAACACCAGCGTGTTGGCCCCGCTGGCCAGCTCCGCCACGGGCACGCGCTCTGTGGTGACGTCGGCCGCAGTGTCTGCGCTGGCTTGGCCGCTGAGCAGCGCCTCACCATTGAGCGCGACATCGAAGGCAAAGCTCGGGTTCAGCTCGCCGGTGGCGCGGGCGAAGTCGGTCAACGCCCAGAGCGCCCACGCGGTCTCTTGCAGCGTCGGCCAGATGTCGGCGCGGCGGGCGGTGATGAGGCCGCGCACGCCGTTGGCCAGCAGCGCCGCGTCAGCCTCGGCCATGATAAGCGTTTGCAGCACTATCGCGCTGGTGCGGGTGTCGGTGTTCCAGTTGAAGACGTCGCGCGTCGGCTCTTCCCAACGCGCGCCGCTGGCGCTCAAGCGGGCGGCGCTGGCCAGCTCGCTGATGAGATTGGCAGCGCGCGGGTCTTGCGGGGCGCTCATCATGAGCGTCTGCGCCAGCAGCGCCTTCGCGTAGAGGTGCAGACGCGCGGCCTGCTCGTAGAGGTTAGACGTGCGCGACGGATTCGGGCTGCCGCTGCGCGCCAGCACCCACAGCTCAAAGGCGCTGCGGTTCAGCTCCCACACCTCGCGGCGCGCGTCGATGGGCAGCGCAGCGCGGTTGAGATAGTTCACCGCGTTTTGGATCGGGTCGCGGTTGATCGAGCCGTCGTATTCGTTGATGAGCGTCAAGCCCAGCAGCGCATAGGTTGTCATCAGCGGATCGCTGAGGGTCGTGCTCGTCCACGCCCAGCCGCCGTCGGCCAGCTGACTGCTGAGCAGACGGGCGCGCGCCTGCGCCACTTGATCGGCCACGGCGGCGCGCAGGTCGGGCGTAAGCGCGCCAGACGCGCTCAGCGCGTTGTAGGCTGTCACGTTGATGATGAGCTTGCTGATGACGCACTCAAGGCAGTCGTCGTCGCTGCGCCGTGCGACTTCCGCCGCGCGCAGCGCCACCGCCGCCAGCGACGGCTCCACTTGGACGTCAAGCGTGCCGCTGGTCACATCGGAGGGGAGGATCAAGCGCTCGGTGATGGGGCCGGGCGTGGCCAGCACGCCCGCCGTGCCCACAAACTCCGGCACGTCGTAGCGGTAGACGCGCAGCGTGCCGTCACGGTCGATGCTCACGGCGGAGATGGTCGCATCGGCAAAGCTGGCGCTTTCGGCGCTGAAGATGGCCGTCACGGCGCTATCGTCGGTGACGATGACCTCCCATGAGACGTCGGCGCGGCCTTGCGGCGGGATGCGCACGGTCTGCGTCTCGGTCGCCAGATCGACGAACTGCACGCCGGTCGCGTTGATGCGCACGTCGACGGTTTGCGCTTCATCGGTGTTGTTGTTGACGACTGCGCCGAGCATGACGCGATCGCCGAGGGTGAAGAAGCGCGGCGTGGTCGGGCGGATGATGAGCGGCTTGGTGCTGCGCAGCGTGTCGGTGGCCTCGCCTACCAGCAGATTGCCGTCCTCGCCACGGTTGAGCGCGCGCAGCGTCAGCCGCCACGTCGTCACGTTGTCGGGCAGGCGCACGTCAAAGCTCACGACGCCGTTTTCATCGGTGCGCAGGACGGCGTTCCAGTAGGCCGCGTCGAGCAGCTCATCGCGCACCTCGGCGATGCCCATCGGCCCGCCGCCGCCGCCGCCACCGCCGCCCTTGAACGTGTCAAGGATCTCTTGGCGCGCGGCGTCGCCATTGAAGACCAGCAGCGTGCCCGTGCGGACGCTGATGGTCTGCGGCCCGAAGAAGCGATCCAGCAGCGGCTCGGTCATGTCGGGCATAAGGGAGAGGACAGCCTCGTCGATCATCTGCGCGCTGATCTCAGCCTGCACAGGGTTGCCGAGGTAGTCGGTGGCGGTGATGGTGTAGCGCACGGTCTGCGCGGGCAGGGCTGTCTCAGCGGGGCGCTCATCGATGGTGCGCTCGACGGTGAGCGTGATCTCGCGGCGGGTGCGCTCCACGTTGAGGCCGACATAGCCAACGCGGAAATCGGCAATTCGATCTTCGTTGTTGGCCGCCGGGCTGACCAGCACCACGCTCACGAACACGTTCGGGGCGTAGTCCGCCTCAATCGGCAGGTCGTACAGCAAGCTGCCGCTGAAGCGCACACGCTCATAGCGCAGTGTGCGCCCACGTTCGACGGTCACCAGCGCCTCGACCTCGCCTTGGAAGGGCGACGTGATGAGGATTTGCGCGGTGTCGCCGATCATGTAATCGAGCTTGTCAGCGACTAACTCAATGCGTTTGCTGTTCGTCTCACGCAGGCTGAAGCTGCCGCCGCCCACCCAGAAGTACTCGTTGGCGGTGTGTTCGCGCCCGTCTGCGTCGCGCGTGATGGCCGTCACGCGGTACATGCCCGGCTCAGCAGGGCGGAAAGGATACGTCGTGCGACCATCCGGGCCGGTGGGGATGAAGCGCTCTCGTTCCACAGGTATGTATTCAGGGAACGAGTTGAACACCGTGCGGCCATCTGGCCCCAGCTCTTGCACGCTGCGCCACTCGATGCGGTCGATGATGATGTCGATGTCCTGTCGTGGGAGCGGGTTGCTCTGCCAATCCACCGCGATCAAGTTGATCGTTACTTCTTCATCGGCCGCGTAGACGTAGCGCTCCGGGCGCACACCGACGTAGGCCTCCGCCACGTGGACGACCACCGGCACGCGCCCGCTGATGGTCTGGCCGCTCTCATCGCGGAAGTTGGCTTCGACGATCAGGCGCGCGCTGCGGCCGTTGTCGGGCAGCGTCGTCGGCAGCGACACCGTGGCGTCCCCCGCGCTGTCAGCGGTGAGCGAGCCGCTGGCGATCACGCTGCCAAAGCCGTCGTCATACGGCATCCCGCTGTAGTAGTCGAAGTTGGTGAAGCTGTAGAAGTCTGGGCCAGCATAGCTGAACACGTAGGGCCGCTGCTGCACGGTGTACTCGACTTGAGCGCTGCTGACCGGCCCGCCGAAGAAGTACGCCGCGTTGAACGTGACGCTGGCCTCAGCGCCTTGCACCACCTCTGGCTGGGCGGCTTGGCCTGTCACGAAGAACTCCGGCGTGCGGAACTCCGCCACTGAGAACGTCGCATCGAAGCGTTCAGGGAACTCGTGGAAAGGCGAAAGCATCTCCATCTCAACGAAGTAATCGCCCAGCTCAGCATCTAACGGGATGGTGAACGTCCCATCCAACGTGCCGAAATCGTTCAGGGTGTAGGTCTGGCGGAACACCTCGTTATAGTTGATGTCGCGGATGATGACGGTAGCGGTGCGCTCCTCCGGCAGGGTGTAGCTGATGTCCGTCTGCACGCGCGCGATGCCCTTGAAGTTGACCGTCTGCCCCGGGCGGTACAGCGGGCGATCGGTGAAGAAGTGCATCCGGTGGTAGTCTTGGCGGAAATTGGTGTTCAGCCCGAACCAATACGGCGAGATGCCGTCATCCATGTTGCTGGCGACGACGCCGAAGTGCTCGTCTGTCTCCACGACGGCCACATAAGCGCTGCTCATCAACTGGTCGCGGGGGATGCTGAAGGTCGCCACGCCCTGCGCGTTGGTTTGCGCGTCTAGCGCTGCCAGCACGTTAGGCATGTCGTCCGTCATGGCGCTGATGTAGAGCGTAACAGGCACGTTCGCCAATGGCTCGCCCGTGTTGAGATCCACCACCCACACGATGGCTTCCTCGATGGCGGTCTTGATCGTCAAGCTGGCGGTGCTGACGATCATGAGATGCCCCTGCTGCGACAGATCAGGCCAGCCCACGCCTGCAAGCTCTGGCGTGCTGACTTGGACATGGTACAGCCCGGGCATCACGGTTGTATCTGCGGTGATGATCTGCGGTGGGGTGGTGTCGTTTACCAGCGCGGTCGGCGCGATGAAGTACTCATCGGCGCTGCCTTCCGCCACCCACGCATTGACGTTATCACGCAGCAGCACGTTCCAGAACTGGAAGCCTCCCTCGCACACCGGCCCGCCGATCACGCGCAGGGTGTAGCCGCGGTAGAGCAGTTCGATGATCTCACCCCCCGGCTCGCGCCGCGCCCGCACCGGCCCATCGCGCAGGATGACCTGCGCTGTGTCGCCCACCTGAACGCGGCTGACGGGTGCGCCGATGCAGCTCCCTTGCTGTATGAGCGCCGCCAAGTCAATCAGTTGGAAGCGGTACTGGTTGGGCGGCGCTTCGCTGACGAATGTGAGTTGGCCGAGCGGCTGGCGTTCCACAACCTCCATGCCGTCAGACACGCCTTTGAACGAGTAATTACGGGTAACCATCCGCACAAACTGATCGATGGAAAAGCGTTGAACAGCGGCGGTGAACGATTCGATGTTGCGATAGGCCACGTAGAAGCCGTAGTCGCCGCGGGTGGCGTTGTAGAGGCCGACTTTCCCGGGCGAACGCAGCGCTATCACTGCTGGGACGTCGCCCGTCTCAAAACTGAATGAAAACGGCACGCCCAGCTTGTTGCCCTCGGCATCTTCTGCGTCTGCGCCAATTGTGACGGTGTAACGAGTGCGCGGGGCAAGGTTAAGCCCGCCCTTGATGTAGGTGTTGCGGAATGAGCTGAAGAAGTCATAACCGCCACTGCGCGGGGCTGGCTCAATCGTGATGTGTTCGCGCAGGCTGGCCTCGTTCATGTTGGAAACAAAGCCAATCTCAATTAAGTTGCCGAATTCCTCAAGCGCGACGTCGGTCTGGCCGTCGAACGGGTACGTGCTCAGGACAGACGGCAGCGGCACCGTCTTAAACGAGAAGGGAATGCCCGTCATGTCCACGCTGCCGCCGCCCGCGGCCATCACCGGCCGGCCAAAGTCTACGCGGTAGTTGGTGTTGAGCGCGAGGCGTTCGGCCGGGGTGAAGATAACCTCTGTGCTGGCTTCGTTCCAGCGGAGCGTCCCTGCGATGGGCGCGCCGCCCTCCGGCGTGACGCGCAAGCTCTGCGCGCTGGTTTGATCTACCGCTTCAGAGAAGGTGATGACGACCTGCGCTCGCTGCGACACGTTGACCTCGTCCGCGCTGGGCGTGGTGGCCACAATCGACGGGCGCTGCACGATGAAGGACGCGCGGAACGCCTCGCCCAGCGCGCTGCCGTCGACGGCGGTCAAACTGCCCGCAGGGATGGTGACGTTGTAGGTCGTGCCGCCTGCGAAGGCAACATCGGGCGTGAATTGGTAGATCGACGTGTTCACCCACTCGCCCTTGCCCGCCACAGACGGTTCAATCTGCAAGGGGGTGGGCAAGCTGGCTTGATCGGAGCTGAGCGTCAGCGGGACGACCGGACGGTTGAACACCACCACGATACGACTGTCGGTGGGGACGGCCGTCTCTTGGGTTGGGTAGAAAGAGGCCACCGCTAGCTCGGCTGGTTGAGCCTGTGCTTGCAGCGACAGCGCGGTAAATAACCCGAATAAAAGCAGCACAAAGAAACGGCGCATATGCCCCCTATTCAGCGCATGAGTCAAATTCACTGCTTTCAATTATATGCCAGCTTGACACTTAAAATGGGTGAGAGTTGTACTATTCCCCTACGCGTGCCGGATGCGCGCTGTGTTAGAAACCGCTGACGCGCGTAAAGGGCAGGCCGAGCAAGTCCTTGACGAACTGCCATTGCAGCGCCAGCGCCTCGCGCACGACCGAGTTGAGGTAGTGCCGCCAGCTCAGGCTGCGCTCCGGCCCGACGCCCGCCAACTGCACATCAAAGCCGTAACTGCGGAACAAAATCCCAGCCCGCAGCAGATGGTAGCTGTCGCTCACGACGATAACGCGCGCCTGCGGCAGCAGCTGGGCAGTGTGGAGGGCGTTTTCTTCGGTGCTGTGGCTGCGGTCTTCGCGCAGGATAGCCTCATCAGGGACGTGCAGGCGCAGCAGCACATCGCGGCAGGCGGCGGCTTCGCTGGTGGGGCGGTCGGGGGGCTGGCCACCAGAGCAAACGACCTGCGGCGCGGCCCCCTGCGCGAACAGCTCTGCCCCCAGCGTAGAGCGGCGCGTCAGGGCTGGCCCGGCCCGCCCGTCACGGTTCACCCCGGCCCCTAACACAACCAGCGCGTCCGCTGTGCTCACTGGCTCACGCGATATGCCGTAGACGTGCACCACCAGCATCAAGCTCAGTTGGAGCAGCAGCCAAGCCCCTGCCAGCGCCATGAAGCCCCATAAGAGCCACTTCAACCGCAGTTGTTTCATCCTCATCTGCAGCGGCTGCGCTATGCGCTGCTGTGATCCTGCGTGATCCACGCCAGCAGGTACTTGTTCACGTCGTCGGGTTCGTCGTGCTGAATCCAATGCGTCGACTTGGGAAAGAACACCAGCTCGCCCTGTTCAACCACTTTGAGGCTCTCGCGGGCGACTGCCGTCCCGAGGAACAGGTCTTTCTCGCCCCAGAGGATGAGCGTTGGGGTTGGAATCTTCTTGCCGCTGGCGAGGGCGTTCTGCTTGGCGGTTTGGCGCGTCTCGCTGGCGCTGCGGAACATGGCGCGGTACCAGTTGATGGTGGCGGTCATCGCGCCCGGCTGTGCCCATGCCTCTTTGTACCGCGCGATGTCCTCATCGCTGAAGCTGCCCGGATTCGAAGTGCGCCGCAGGATGTCCCCCATGCGCTCATAGCCTGCCGCGCTCACCAGCGCCTCCGGCAGCGCGGGGATCTGGAAGAAGAACATGTACCAACTCTTGAGAAGCTGCGATAAATCGCCCGATTGGAACTGCTTCATCATCACTGTGGGGTAGGGCACGTTGAGGATGTTGAGCGTCTTGAGCCGCTCGGGGAACATAGTCGCCACCCACCATGCCACCGCCGCCCCCCAGTCATGCCCGACGAGGTGCACCTTGTCGCAGCCCAGCGCGTCGATCAAGCCGTTGATGTCGGTGGCGAGGGTGTTGATGCGATACGCCAGCACGTCGGACGGCTTGTCGCTCAGGTTGTAGCCGCGCTGGTCAGGGACGATGACGCGGTAGCCGCGCTCGGCAAAGAAGGGGATCTGGTTGTGCCAGCCATACCAGAAATCGGGGAAGCCGTGCAGGAAGATTATCGGCTCTCCGTTGGGGTTGCCGGCAAGAACCGTGTGCAGGCGCACGCCGTTGGTGGCGATCATCTGCGTGTCGTAGGGAATGGGCAGCATAGGCAGACCTTTCAATCAACAAGTGGACAGGGAACAGTGAACAGGCGATCTTGATCCTGCCTCGGTTCACGCCTCCCCTCAACGTTTTACCTTACCATCATGAGCGCCGCATCAGACGGCGCAGCGTGGGAGTGTCTAAGATGGCAAGGCCTCATCCCCAACCCCTTCTCTCGAAGGAGAAGGGGCGAGTCCCCTCGCCACAGGAGCGGGGATTTAGGGATGAGAGCGGCCCCCCTCGCCCCAGCCGCGCAGCGGCGCGTGGGAGAGGGGACAGGGGGTGAGGGCAGCCATTTAGACATGCGCCGCAGCGCGGGGACGGCGCGCGTGTAGCCCCAGTAGAGCGGCGGGAAGGGGGCATAGTCCCATGCGCCGAGGTGGCGGGTGATCGTGCCGCGGAAGCCGCGCTTGAACTCGTATACTCCCCACAGCGGATCGGTCTCCACAAAGTCGTCGGGCGCGCCCCACATATCGTAGACCGCATAGCCCTGCGCCTTGGCCCAGCGGATGGCCGCCCACTGTAAGGCGTAGTTGGGCATAGCCTCGCGGTGGTCGTTGCTGCTCGCCCCGTAGAAGTACCAGCACTTGCGGCCAAAGTGCAGCAGGATGACATGGGCGATGGGGTGACCATGCAGCTCGGCGATGAGCGCGTGGGCAAGGCCGTCCTCCATAAAGTTGCGCCATGCCCGCTGGTAATAGTCATAGGGACGGATGAGAAACCCGTCGCGCTCCCCAGTGATCTGATACAGCGAGTACAGCAGCGGCAGGTCAGCCAGCGTGCCCGTGCGGATCGTCACCCCGTGCTTTTCGGCAGCGCGCACCTTGCGGCGGGTGTTTTGGCTCATGGCGGCCAGCAGCGCGTCCTCATCGCGGGTGAGGTCAATGCACAGCGTGTTGCGAAACTGCACTTGATCCGCGCTGAAGCGCCACCCGCGCCGCATCAACAGGGCTTGCCAGCGCTGCCCAGTTGGGTGCGGGAGATCGTCCGGGCTGTTGGGCAGCCCCGTTGCCAGCACGATATCGGGGTCGATTTTGAGCCAGACGGTCGGCTGGCGGCGGCTGAAGCGCTCCAGATGCGCTAAGACCTGCTCGGCCGTGGCAAGGTCGTCTGGCGCGCACACGAAGCCTTTGGGGGCGTACATGAGGGCGAAGGGGCCGACGCGGCGCACGCCCAAGCTGATGAGGGCGACAATCTGCCCATCGCGGCGGAAGGCCCAGCGCAGCGGCTCCCAGCCGGTGGTGGCGCGTTTGAACTCGCCCCATTCCCACGTTTGCAGGATGTGCGCCGTCTCAAATTGGCGCAGAGCATAGTTCCACGAGGTGCGGTCGTCGATGGGGGTGATGGTAAGGTCGCTCATAGGGCAGCCTTTCGACGCCGCACATACAGCCGATAAAGCTGGTAGAGCAGCCCCTGATAGGGCAGATCCCATGCGCCCGCCGCGCGCGCCACGCGCCCGCCCCAACCACGCTTGAAGCCATACACCCCCCACAGACCATCGCTGCGGTGCTCGAACTGCGCTTCGAGGGCGGCCTCGTCTGCGTCAGGAATGCCCCACATGTCGTAGACGCGGCAGCCGCGCGCCCGCGCCCATTGAATGGCTTGCCACTGCACGCCATAGCTGGCCATGAGGTGGCGCTTCTCGTCAGCAGACGCGCCGTAGAGATACCACGCGGTCTCGCCGAGCGCGAACACGAACACCCCCGCCAGCGCCTGCCCCTCGTGTTCGGCAAGGATGAGCGCAGCATCCTGTGGGACGAACAGCCGATACGCCAGCTCATAGTAAGCGGGGGCGTGCACGCCGAAGGCGTTGCGCTCGCCCGTGGCGGTCATCAACGCAGTGAAGCGCGGCAGATCGTCTGCGCTGGCCTCGTAGTAACGCACGCCTCCCTTGAGCGCTTGGCGGATTTTGCGGCGCGTGCCTTGATTCATCCGCGCCAGCATCGCGTCATCATCGGCAAGGTCGATCAAGATCGTGTTAGGCGGCTGGATCGTCTGTGGGGAGGGCTGAAAGCCCCAACGGCGCAGATCGTCCAGCGGGGGGGCGTGGAAGCCCGGCTCCCACTTGAGGAACACGGCGCGGCGGCGGCGGCATGCCGCGCGCACCGCCTCCCACAGCGGCGGCCAATGATGCGGCGCGCTCACCAGCCCGCCGAACGGCAGATAGGCCATTGTGCCCACGCCCAGCGGCAGCGGCGTGAACAGCACCTGTGCCCCGGCCACGATCTGACCGTCCTCGCACAGCGCGACGCGCTCCGCTGACCAACCAAAGGCCTGCTTGAGCGCAGCCCACGCCGAAAGCTGGAGCACATGCCCATGCGGATGCTGGCGGATGAAAGCGTCCCAGAGGGCGGCATCAGGGGCGATGACTTGCAAAGGCGGCCTCATTTCTACGCTAATCAAGTTCTCAGTCGGTAGTGTAACTGGTTGCACGGCCGCGTTCTACGGCTGGTTCTGAGCAACCAATCATTTTGAGGGCGTTGGGTTGTGTGCTAAAATCCGCCGCGGTGACTGGTGCCACGGCCTAAGTGCATTATTGCCTCGGCAGTGGGTGAGATGCTACAATATGGCGCGTTTGTGAGAAATCGCGCAATCTATCAGCCGATCCCAGACATCTAAGAGTGTCAAAGAGGGAACTTTTATTCAGGGAGACAACTCCATGACCGTCCTGAACGAGTGGGCATTTGTCGGTGTGTTTGCGATCATGGCGCCGATCTTCCCCGCCCTGCCAATTTTGATTGCGGCTATCCTGCGCCCGAGGAAGCCCAACGTGCTCAAGAGCCAAACCTACGAGTGCGGCGTGGAGACAGTGGGCGACACGTGGGTGCAGTTCCGCGTCCAGTACTATATCTACGGGCTGGTGTTTCTCGTGTTCGATGTGGAAATGGTGTTCTTGTTCCCGTGGGCGATGGCCTATTCCCAGCTCGACTTGTTCGCGTTCGGCGCGGGCTTTTTGTTCATCTTCTTGTTAGCCGATGCGCTGATTTATGCGTGGCGCAAAGACGTGCTGACGTGGCGCTAAGCCCATCAAAGAGGAGCGTTCTTTATGGATTGTACGGGACTTTGTGAGGCGCTGTATCGCGGCGGGATGGATCAAGGGCTGGCGCAGTTCCTCTCGATCTTTGCGGGGGTGCTGCTTGTGAGCGGTGTGCCGCTCGTCACGGTGATCTTCCTCATCTGGGTGGAACGCAAGGTGGCGGCGCGCATCCAAGATCGCATCGGCCCCAACCGTGTCGGCCCGTTCGGCTTGCTGCAAACTTTCGCCGATTTGATCAAGCTGCTGCTCAAAGAGGACATTACCCCCACCTCGGCGGATCGTCTGCTTTATAACTTGGCCCCGCTGGTATCGTTTGCCTCGGTCATTTTGATCTGGGCGGTGATCCCCTACACCCCGTATCACTACGGCGCAGACCTTGAGATCGGGGTGCTTTATTTTGTGGCGGTGGCCTCGCTGGGGACGCTGGCGATCATGACGGCGGGCTGGGCCAGCAACAACAAGTACGCGCTGCTGGGGGCGTTCCGCGTGGTGGCGCTGCTGGTGAGCTACGAGATCCCGCTGGTCTTCAGCCTGATGATCCCGGTCATGTTGGCGGGCAGCATGAGCATGCTCGACATCATCTACGCGCAGAGCGGCATGTGGTTTGTGTTCCTCTCACCGCTGGCGGCGGTGCTGTTCTTCATCAGCAGCCAAGCCGAGACAGGCCGCGCGCCCTTCGACTTGATTGAAGCGGAGTCGGAGCTGGTGGCGGGCTTCAACATCGAATACAGCGGGATGAAGTTCGGCATGTTCTTCGCGGCGGAGTTCTTGCACGTGTTCACCAACGCGGTGCTGATCACGATCCTGTTCTTTGGCGGGTGGCTGGGGCCGCTGTGGAACGAGCCGATCATCGCCTTCTTGTGGTTGGGGATCAAATCGGCGCTGTTCTACTTCGTCTCGCTGTGGATTCGCAACACCGTCCCACGCCTGCGCATCGACCAAGTGATGAACTTTAACTGGTTCTTCCTCGTGCCGCTGAGCATTGTGCTGGTGCTGGTGACCTCGGGGATTGTGATGATCTTTAAGACGGTGGGGCTGGTTCCGCTGGACGCGGCGGGCAACATGCAGCTTGCGGGGGCCAACTTGTTCGACATGCTGCCGCTGACGTTGGCGCTGCTGGCGGCCAACGCGCTGATGATCGCGCCGATCCTCAACCGCTGGCGCAACATCGGGCGGGAGGCGCGGCTGGCCAATGAACGCCGCCAGCAAGCGCGGATGACTTCGCCCGCTGTGGGTGATTAACGCAAGGACAGGGGAGAGATGGATTTCGAATTCAACATGGTAACGGTGGCGTTCTTCGTGTTCAGCTTCATCACGCTGGCCGGGGGCTACGCCGTCGTGACCGCCAAGAACCTCTTTCGGGGGACGATCTGGCTGATGACGTCGCTGTTTGGCGTGTCGGGCTTGTACCTGACGCTGAGCGCGCCGTTCCTCGCCGCTGTGCAGATTTTGGTCTACATCGGCGCGATTGCCATTCTGTTCACCTTCGCGGTGATGCTCACGCGCAGCCTCACCAACCTGCGGGATTTGTACGTGCGCCCGCAGATCAGCTTGGTGGGGTCGGTGCTGCTGTTCGTGTTGATCGTCGCTGGGGTGATCTTGCCGCTGTTCGCGGCGAACCCACAGCCGCCTGCGTCGGATGAGGTCATCCGCACGGTGGACTTGGGCATTGCGCTGGCCAGCGGGAACGGCTTCGTCATCCCGTTTGAGGTGGCCTCACTCTTACTGACCGCGGCGATGATCGGCGCGATCGTGATCGCCCGTGACATTGACGATCTAGCGTAGGGGGGAACGATGCCGCCGTTATGGATGTATCTGGTTGTGGCTGCTGCGCTGTTCAGCATTGGCACGTTCGGGGTGCTGTCGCGCCGCAACGGTATCGCCGTGTTGATGAGCGTGGAGCTGATGCTGAACGCGGTCAACATCAACCTTGTGGCGTTTTGGCGCTTCACCGCCCCGACGGAAGTCAACGGGTTTGCGTTCGCTGCCTTCGTGTTTGTCATCGCCGCGGCAGAGGCGGCGGTCGGCTTGGCCATTATTATCTCGATTTACCGCACTCGGCGTTCCGTCATCCCGGAAGAAGCCGACGCGCTGCGAGGGTAGGATTAAGCGCTTATGGACATGGCCTTGTTATTCAATGACCCCAACTTTTTGCCGTGGCTGGTGCCGGTGGGGCCGCTGGTGGCCTTCATCATCATCACCTTTGCCACCAACCGCGCGCGGTTGATCCCCGCCACGAGCCACGAGTACGGCGGCCACCACCCCGACTACGGCGGGATGGAAGTGCCCGTCGTGACGCCGCTCAGCCGCGTGTTGAGCGTGACGGTGGGCATCAGCGGCGTGGTGATGGCGCTGCTGATCTCGCTCAACATCGTGGGGCAGGCGCTCGGCGTCAAGCACTTTGGCGAGGAAATCGTCTTCGCCAGCGCGATTGAGTGGCTGGCGACTGGCACGACCGCCTTCCGCATGGGCGTGATGGTGGATCCGCTCAACGCGCTGCTGCTGGTGATGGTGCCGATTGCGGTGCTGTGCATCTTCATCTACAGCATCGGCTACATGGCGCATGACCCGCGCCAAAGCCGCTTTTTCGCGCTCATCAGCTTGTTTGCGGCGGCCATGCTCACCCTGACGGTGGCCGATAACCTGCTGCTGCTGTTCGTCGGTTGGGAGGTGATGGGCTTGTGCTCATACATGCTCATCGGCTTCTGGTTTGAGAAGCACAGCGCCTACCGCGCGGCGATCAAAGCCTTCACCGTGACGCGCGTCGCCGATGTGATCATGCTGCTGGGGATCGCCTACCTCTATGCGATGACCGGCACGCTCAACTTCCGCGACATTATGCAGGATCCGGCGCTGCTCAACGCGATCAACACCGCCCCGGCCATTTTGTTCGGCAGCTTGGGCATCAGCGCGGGCGGCTTGATCGGCAGCTTCCTCATCATCGGCACGATTGGCAAGTCGGCGCAGTTCCCGCTGCACGTGTGGCTGCCGGATGCGATGGAAGGCCCCACGCCGGTGAGCGCGATGATCCACGCGGCGGCGATGGTGAGCGCGGGCATCTATGCGGTGCTGCGCATGTTCCCGCTGTTTGTGGGCGCGGGCGACCCGGTCGGCGGTGTGGCCAACCCCCACATTGGCGTCTACAACCTGCCGCTGGTGCTGCTGGCGGTAGTGGGGGCGTTCACGGCGCTGTTCGCGGCGACGATGGCCGTCGCGCAGAACGACGTGAAAGGGGTGCTGGCCTATTCGACGATCTCGCAGCTCGGCTTCATGATGGCGGCGCTGGGCATCGGCGCGTATGTGGCCGCGGCCTTCCACCTGATCACGCATGCCTTCTTCAAAGCGCTGCTGTTCATGGCGTCCGGTTCGGTCATCCACGCGATGGAGCACGGCGCGCATCATCTGCACGCGCACGGGCACGACCACGAACCTGAACCAGAACCGGCCACGCGCCCCTACTACGAGACGGCGCAGGCGGCAGACGCGCACCACGAGGCGGCCCACACCGCGCACGACGACCATCACGCCCATGATCACGGCCACCATGAGGAGCATGGCCACGGCCACGCCTTTGACCCGCAGGACATGCGCAACATGGGCGGGCTGGCCAAGAAGATCCCGGTGACGTTCGTCGGGTTTGTGATCGGCGGTCTGGCGCTGGCAGGCTTCCCGTTGATCACTTCGGGCTTCTGGTCGAAGGATGAAATCCTCGCGGAGGCGTGGTACGGCACGCTCAAGGGCTATGGGCCGCAGGCGCTGGTGTTCTTCCTGCTGGCGACTGCTGCCTTCCTGACGGCCTTCTACACGATGCGCCAAATCTGCTTGACCTTCCTCGGCGAGCCGCGCACGGAAGAAGCCAAACATGCCAGCCTCGGCGGGCCGCGCAGCATCGTGAGCATCACGATGCAGCTCCCCCTCATCATCCTGTCGTTCTTCGCGCTGTTCGCGGGCTTCGTTGGCGTGCCGGAGTACTTCCCCGTGTTCGGGCCGATCTTCAGCCCAGAGGGCAATCCGCTGTTCCACTTCCTTGAGTATTCCGTGCTGCCAGAGCCGAACTTTGCACCCTTCCACCCGCCGTTTAACCCCTTCCCGGTGTTGGTGTCGTTCGCGGTGGCGTTGGGCGGCCTGTACCTCGGCTGGCGCATGTACGGGCGCAAGCCGCTGCAAGCGGGCGAGATGGATCCGATGGAGCGCATCCTCGGCAGCGCCGTCTACACCACGCTTCAGAAACGCTACTACATGGACGACCTCTACAGCGTCCTGTTTGTGAAGCCTTCGCAGTGGATCGCGCGGCAGGTGAATACCTTCCTCGACCGCGGCGTGATCGACGGGACGCTGCACGCGATTGGCGCGTTCTTCACATGGCTGGGTGACCTGATCAAGATGCTCAACTCGTGGCTGATCGACGGGGTGGGCGACGGCATCCCGCGTTGGATTTACACGGTGGGCGGCTGGCTGCGCGGGACGCAGTCAGGGCGCATCCAGCAGTATCTGCTGGCGGTGTTGATCGCCTTCTTGATTATCGGCATTGTCTTGGCCGTCTCGAGCGGCGTCGTGACAGCGGGCTAAGGGGAGCGTTATGTCGATTTTGGGTGTTGATATCTTATCCTTCCTGATCGTCGCTCCGGCGGTGATTGGCCTGCTGCTGATGGTGCTGCCGCAGAGCCGCTTGCTGTCGCGGGTGATCGCGCTGGGCGGGGCGCTGTTCGTGGGCGCGGTCTCGGTGGTGGTGTTCTTCGCCTATCAAGCGAACGCCACGCTCGGTCAGGATCAATTCTTGTTTGTGGTCAAAGTGCCGTGGTTCCAGCTCCTCGATGCGAGCTGGCACGTGGGCGTAGACGGGATCAGCGTGGCGATGGTGCTGCTGACCGGCATCCTCACGCCGCTGGCCGTGCTGATTAGCTGGGAGATCGAAGATCGCCCCAACACCCACCTTGCGCTGCTGCTGTTCTTCGAAGCGGGCTTGATGGGCGTGTTCGTCAGCATGGACTTGATGATCTTCTTCCTGTTCTATGAGCTGTCGCTCGTGCCGATGTACTTCGTCATCAACCAGTGGGGCGGCCCGAACCGGCACTACGCCTCCACCAAGTTCATGATCTACAGCATCGGCGGCACGCTGGGGATGCTGCTGGCGACGCAGTTGATCGGCTTCAGCGCAGGGACGTACGACATCGCGCAGATCACGGCGACATGGCCCAACTTCGCCGCGGATGCCCCGGCCTTCCTCGGCATCTCGGTCAACACGGTGAAGGCGCTGGCGTTCGTCGGCTTCTTCCTTGCGTTTTGCATCAAAGTGCCGATCTGGCCGTTCCACACGTGGCTGCCAGACGCGCACGGCGAAGCGCCCACCGCTGGCTCGATGCTGCTGGCGGGCGTCATGCTCAAGCTGGGCGCGTATGGCTTCCTGCGCTTGGTGATCCCGTTCTTCCCCGATGTGTGGATTAGCGAGGTTCCGCTGCTCGGGATTGACGTGGCGACGCTGTTCGCGGTGCTGTCGGTGTTGGGGATCGTGCTGGGGGCGTTTGCGGCCTTCGGCCAGAACGACATCAAACGGTTGGTGGCGTACAGCTCGGTCAACCACATGGGCTTCGTCGGCATGGGGTTGGCGGTCATGGCTGCGCTCTACGGCAAAGCATGGGCCGACGCAACCGGCGCGGGGCTGGATGCGGCGTCGATGCAGAACGCGATCATCGCCACCAACGGCGCGGTGCTTCAGATGTTCAACCACGGCCTCTCCAGCGCGGGGATGTTCTTGCTGGCGGGCGGCATCTACCACAAGACGCACACGCGCAACCTCGACGAGTACGGCGGCTTGTGGGTGAAAGCCCCGATCTTCGGCGTGATCTTCATCTACATGAGCATGGCCAGCCTCGGCTTGCCCGGGTTGAACGGCTTTGTGAGCGAGTTCTTGGTGGTGCGCGGCTCGTGGCCGGTGTTCACCGCGCTGACGGCCATCGCCATGATCGGCCTGCTGTTCACCGGCAGCTACATCTTGAAGGGCATCCGCGCGGTGCTGCACGGCCCCTTCAACCTGCACTGGAAAGACTATCACCTTGAGATCGAGCGCCGCGAGTTGATCGCGGTGGCCCCGCTGATGGTCTTGATCTTGGTGACGGGCATTGCGCCCAACTGGATTTTAAGCGTCATCAACACCTCGGTGACGCACCTGTTTATGCACGGGATAGGATAACAACATGGAATTTGGGTTCCCCGTCCTCAGCGCGTTGATCTTCATCCCTGTCGTGGCAGGGGTGTTGATCCTGTTCATCCCGGCGAGCAGCCGTGACATCATCCGCGGGGTGGCGATCACCTCGGCGGTGGTGACGCTGGCGCTCAGCGCGTTGGTCTACTTCAGCTACCTCAACGCCGTCAACGCAGGGGCCATCCCACAGACGACGGTCGAGGCGGCGGAAGGCAGCTTTCGCGCGACCGCTGCCTTCAAAGATCGCCAATTTTACGTGGAGAACATCCCGTGGGTTCCCAGCGTGGGCATCTCCTACCACCTCGGCATGGACGGCCTGAGCGGGCCGATGGTGCTGCTCACCGGGATGGTGGCCGTGGCGGGCGTGTTGATTAGCTGGCAGATCAGCGACCGGCAGCGCGAGTTTTACTCGTTCTTCATGCTGCTGGTGGCGGGCGTGATGGGCGTGTTCATCTCGCTGGATATGTTCCTGCTGTTCTTCTTCTACGAGCTGGCCATCTTCCCGATGTACATCTTGATCGCAGGGTGGGGCTGGGTGAAGCTGCGCGAGTACGCGGCGATGAAGCTCACGCTGTACATCTTGATCGGCTCGGTGGTGGCGCTGGTGGGCGCGATTGCGATGGTCGTCACGGCTGCCACCTACTTCGAGACGGAGGCTGGGGCGCAGGTGCTGCAAACCGCCATCGCCGCAGGCCTCGTCAGCCCCAACGCAGCGCCCGTCAGCTTTGATCTGGTGCAGCTCACGCTGGCGGCGGAAAACGGGGCGTTTACGCTGCCCTTCTTGGGCGAAGTCTCATTTCAGGTGTTCTGGTTCCCCTTTATCTTCATCGGCTTCGGCGTGATGGCCGGGTTGTTCCCCTTCCACAACTGGTCACCTGATGGGCATGTGGCCGCGCCGACCGCCGTCTCGATGATCCACGCGGGCGTGCTGATGAAGCTGGGGGCGTTCGCTGCGCTGCGGACGGCCGTGCAGATGATGCCAGAGGGCGCGCAAACGCATCTGCCGTGGATCGTGTTCTTGGCGACGGTCAACGTGGTGTATGGGGCGTTGATTGCCTTCCGCCAGCGCGATTTCAAGTACGTTATTGGCTTCTCGTCCGTCAGCCACATGGGCTTGGTGACGATGGGCTGGGCGACGATGAACGCGGTCGGCATGACAGGCGCAGGTTTGCAGATGTTCAGCCACGGGGCGATGACCGCCTTGTTCTTCGGCTGTGTGGGGATGGTCTACGACCGCGCCCACACGCGCGACATCCCCTCGCTGGGCGGCTTTATGAAGATCCTGCCGTGGACGGGGGTCTTCTTCATCATCGGCGGCTTGACGAGCATGGGTATGCCGGGCTTCAGCGGTTTTGTGGCGGAGTTCCCCATCTTTCAAGGCATGTGGGAGGCCTCCGACGCGATCAGCCTCAACCTCGGCGTGACGACCCTCAGCAGCTACTACTCGATCTTGGTGATGTTGGCCGCGCTGGGCATCGTCATCACGGCGGCGTATGTGCTGCGCGTGACCAGTCAGGTGTTCTTTGGCGAGTACAACCGTGAGCGCTACGGCAACCTGCCGCCGATCACGTTAGTGGAGCGCGTCGTCTTGCTGCTGCTGGGCGTGCCGCTCATTGTGCTGGGGCTGTATCCTAGCATCATGGCCCCAATGATTACTGACGGGGTTGTCCCCGTGCTCATGCTGCTGGGGAGGATGTAAACGTGCCAACGGCGACTGAATTCAACTTCTTGCAGAGCATCGCGTCGATTGCGCCGGTCGTCGGGCTGACGGTGATGGCCGTGGTCGTCCTGCTGCTGGATGCCTACTTGGGCGCGCAGCATCGGCGCGGCATCGCCTACGTGGCGGCGTTCGGGACGGCGGCGGTGGCCTTCACCCCGTTCATCTGGCCGCCGACGGAGCAGACGGTGTTCTGGGGTGGGACGATCGTCTACGACGGTGTGACGCAGATCTTTCAGGTGATGGTCTGTTTGGCGGGCGCGATTGCCTGTCTGATGGCGATTGACGACCGCGGCACGCGCAACCGTGGCGAGTATCACTTGATCGTCATCATCAGCACGCTGGGCGCGTGCTTGCTGGTGGCCGCCAACGACCTCATCATGATCTTCATCGCGCTTGAGACGGTCTCGATCCCGCTGTACATTCTGGCATCGTTCCAGCGCTCAAGCGAGCGCAGCGCTGAGAGCGGCTTGAAGTACTTCCTGTTTGGGAGCTTCGCCAGCGCGATCTTGCTGTTCGGCTTCAGCCTGCTGTTCGGCTTCAGCGGCCACACCAACATCACGATGATCGCGGAGGCGCTGGTGCGCGGCGACATCATCGGCGATAACCTCGCGCCGGTGGTGATCGCGCTGGTGATGATCTTGGTGGGCTTTGGCTTCAAGGTGAGCGTGGTTCCCTTCCACTTCTGGACGCCAGACGTGTACGAGGGCGCGCCTACGCCGGTGACGGCCTTCGTGAGCGTGGCCAGCAAAGCGGCCAGCTTCGCCCTGCTGCTGCGCTTCTTGGTGGTGGTGTTCCCGCAGTCCCTCGTCCTGCAAGGGCAGGAGATGCAGGCAGTGTGGGTCAACTTGATCGCTATTGCGGCGGTGCTTTCGATGATCATCGGCAACGTGCTGGCGCTGCGCCAGAGCAACCTCAAGCGCCTGCTGGCCTATTCTAGCATCGCGCAGGCGGGGTATGCGCTGGTGGGCGTGGCCGCGCTGCAATCAGGCGACCCAACCTACGGCGTCAGCAGCACCGCCTTCTACCTGTTTATGTACACTTTCAGCAACTTGTTGATCTTCGCGGGCATCGTGCTGTTCACAGAGGCGACTGGCAGCGAGGACATCCGCGACTTGGCAGGCTTGCAGCGCCGCAGCCCGATGCTGGCGCTGGCGATGACGATCAGCCTGCTCTCGCTGGCGGGCATCCCACCGGCGGCGGGCTTCTTCGGCAAGTTCTTCTTGTTCCAAGCGGCGGTCAACAGCAACCTGACCGGCTTGGCCATGATCGGCGTGCTGACCAGCATCGTCGCGCTGTACTACTACTTGATCGTTGTCAAGGTCATGTGGGTTGACCCGGGCCAAGACGAGGACAAGCCGATTGCTATCGGCGCGCCGTATGCGTGGGCGTTGGGGATTAGCTCGGTGGTGGTGTTGTTCTTGGGCGTAATCCCGACGCAGATCATCGACTGGGCGCGGGCCGGCGCAGAGGCGATCCAAATCGCGCTGCGGGCTGGGCTGCTGTAGGGGTTGTTTGCATTGTTCAAATTGTTTGTGATACAATGCGCAATCGCAATTTGGGTAGGCTAACATGGCTGAAAGACGCCGTGGCCGACTGCAAAACTTAGGGATTGTGGGCATTACGGCGCTTGCGGGGTTTATCACCGTGGCGCTGGTGGTGGGGGCGCTGATAGTCGGATTGTGGATTGATGCGCAGTTAGGCGTGCGCGGCCCAGCCACCATCTGCCTCTTGGTGGCGAGTGTGCCGCTGAGCTTGACCCTCATGATCTGGCTGACGCTGACGCTGGTGAAGCGCCTGCCGCCACCGCAGCTTCCAAACGAGTAGTGGGTTGCATCGCACGTAAGAGGAGGAGTGGTTCATTGATGAAAACAGAGTTTAGTGCTGAAGGGAGGAGGGGGCGCTGATGAGTGCGAATCAACGCGGTTGTTTAAGCCTGATTGGCTTCTTAGTCTTTGCATTCTTCGCGTGCATCTTGATCCCGTTCATTGTCCTGCCGGGCGCTGGCCAAGCGGTGACGCTGCCGGTGATCACCGTGCCCGCCGAGTACTACCTCAAGAATTGGCCTAGCCCTGACTTTGAGATCAAGAACTCGCTGGGTGGTGCGGTGCTGGCGATGGTGATCGTGTTTGCGATTGCGATCATCGCGCGCAACCACAGCAAGGGCTGGACGAAGGAAGTGCCGGGCCGCTTCCAAGGGGCGGTGGAGCTGATCATCGACGGCCTTTGGGGGCTGACGAAGCAGCAGGCGGGCGATAAGCCGCGCGTGCGCAACCTGCTGTTCCCGCTGGTGGCGTCGCTGTTCTTGTTCTTGCTCGCGGCCAACTTGGGCAAACTGCTGCCGGGCGTGGAGACGATTGGCGTCGTCCACTGCGCCGTATATGAGCCGCAGCCGCTGAACGGCTTCCCCGTCCATGAGACCAACTTCTTGGGCCGTCCGTACTTCGTCTATCGCAGTGAAGCGCCGCTCAACATCGGCATGCCCGGAACGGAAAAATCTTACAAGCGCTGCCAAGCGATGTTCGGCGTACAGCGCTACCAAGACTATCTTCCCAAACAGCTTGACCCGTTCTTGGATAAGCAAGTGACCTACACCGTCCAACAGGGCGACACACTGGCCAACATCGCGGCGCGCTTCAACGATGAGATCGCAGCGCGCACGTCGGGCGAGCCGGTGCAGGTCTCCAACTATGTGACGGTTCCTTATGAGGGCTGGGCTGAGCTGACGATCACCCCTGCCGACATCGTGGCCGCTAACACGGTCAACGGCACGCTCAACATCCAATTTGTGGCGAGCGGCGCGACTGACGAGCACGGCGAAGGCGAGGCGCACAGCCGCCTTCCCGCGGTAGAGGTTCCGCAGCAGCAAACTGAAGGCGAGCCTGCGCCTGCTGAAGAATCGCCAGCGCCGGTGGAAGCTGCCCCCGGTGTGAGCGATACGGCGCTGCTGGAGCCGGGTCAGACGATTGTCATCCGCCCGGAACTGCTGGGCGAGAATGCGACCACGCTGCACAACCAGATCTTCACCGTAGCGCCGTTCGTGCGCGGCGTGACGACCGACCTGAGCTTCACAATTGGCTTGGCGCTGCTGTCGTTTATCGTGATCCAGTACTTCGGCGTGAGCGAGCTGGGCTTGTCCTACTTCCAGAAGTTCATCAACATCGGCGCCATTGGCAACATCGGCAAGCGCCCGCTCGGCGCAGTCGATTTCATCGTCGGCCTGTTTGAGATCATCTCGGAGTTGGGTAAGATTGTGTCGCTGTCGTTCCGTCTCTTCGGCGCGTTGTTCGCTGGGACGGTGCTGTTCGCAGTGATCCTGTTCTTGGTGGGCACGACGATCCCAGCGATCATCCTGCTGCTGGAGATCATCATCGGCGTGGCGCAGGCGGCGGTCTTCTCGATCTTGACGCTCATCTTCAGCGCGCAGGCGATGGTCAGCCACCACCACGACGACGAAGAACACGGGCACGGCGAAGCGGCGGCGGCGCATCACTAAATCGGTATCGGTTAGGGCATGTGCTTTGCATGTGCCCTGTGGATTGATAACATAAACGGACATACACTCAAGAACGACTAAGGAGAGAACGACGATGGATCTGACGGACGGCCTGAAAGCAATTGGCGCAGGGTTGGCGATTCTGGCGGCGATTGGCCCGGGTATCGGCATCGGTTTGATGGTGCAGGGTGGTTTGCAGGGTATCGGTCGCAACCCCGACGCTGCCGGCGCGATCCAGACCAACATGATTCTGGGGATCGTGTTTGCTGAAGCTGTGGCCATTTATGCGCTGGTGGTCGCTCTGGTTATCATCTTCGTTTTGTAAGCACCATTCAGGGGAGTTTACGAAATGATGACCATGACAAATATGAAGCGAATCCTCAAGGGGCTGGCGGCGCTGGCGGTGGTCGCGCTGGCGACGATGCCCGCCTACGCCGCGGAAGCAACCGGCAGCGACAACCCACTGACCCCGCTGGGCATCAACGGCGGCTTGTTGATCGTCCACACGCTCAACTTCCTGCTGGTGGCGGCCATTCTGACGGTGCTGCTGTGGCGGCCTGCCCTCAACATGCTCGACGCGCGTTCTGAGAAGATCAAGCGTGGTCTGGAGGATGCAGCGCTGGCGGCGAAGGCCCGCCAGAACGCTGAGGCCGACGTGGCCAAGATCCTCGCGGATGCTCGAGCCGAAGCCAACAAGATGATTGAAGAAGCCCGCAATCGCGCCGACGAAGTGGCCAAGACGATCACGGCGGAAGCTCGCGCCGAGGCGGAGAAGATCCGCAGTGACGCGCAAGCCGAGGCGGTCACCCTCCGCAACGCGGAGCTGGCTGGCCTGCGCGACCGCGTGGTAGACATCAGCGTGGCGATGGCTGGGCGCATCCTCAACGCCAACATCGACGCGAAGAAGCAGGCTGAGCTGGTTAGCAACTTCTTCAGCAACGTGCCGGATGCGGCCAAGAACCTCGGCGGCAAGGTTGAGGTGGTGAGCGCGATGCCCCTGAGTGAGGCCGAGCAGGCCAACGCCAAGAAGGCGCTCAACGCCGACGAAGTGACCTTCACGGTCGATCCGAGCATCCTCGGCGGCGTGGTGGTGCGCAGCGCCAACCGCGTGGTCGATGGCAGCGTCCGCAGCGGCCTGAACGAGCTGTCGGCTCGTCTGGGCTAAGCCCCAACGGCACAAGACATGGGTGAGGCACGGGAAACCGTGCCTTTCGCGTTGAGCCGTTGCTATGTGCAGCCGTGGGCCTCACCCCTAAATCCCTTCTCCCGTGGAGAGGGGACTTTTTCTGCCGCTGCGTCGGAGCCTGCTGCTTGAGGCTCAAGGCTTGGGCTAACGTGTGGGACTAATGCCCCCTTCTCCGCCGAGAGAGGGGGGTTGGGGGATGAGGCCTGAGTACCTTCATTCCGAAAAGAGACACTCCCCAACTTTGCCACCCTTGACGAGCAAACTGAGGTTGTTGTTAGATTGTCTCACGTCTGCGCGAAGAAATGATCAACTTGAACTTATATCCAACACGGTCGTGACACTGATGCAATCTCTACACGCTCATCTTGAAGCCCTTCCTGCGGGCGCGCTGCTGTCGATCACAGGCTCGGCGGATGTTGTCATCACCGCGCCGTTTGAGGAGAACGCCGCGCTCGTCAAGCCCGGCGGGGTGTTCGTCGCGCGGGCCGGGCGCAGCGCTGACGGCCACGCCTACATCCCGCAGGCCATCGCCAGCGGGGCGGCGGCCATCATCGGCGAGCAAGACCTGCGCGATCTGCCCGTGCCTTACGTGCGCGTGGCGGATGGCATGGCGGCGCTGGGGTATCTGGCTGCGTCTTTTCACCGGTTCCCGTCGCGTGATCTGGTCGTGATCGGCGTGACGGGCACAGACGGCAAGACCACCACCAGCACCTTGATCTACGAGCTGTTGAAAGACCACACCGAGGGGCGCATCGGCTTGATCAGCACCATCAGCGCGGACTTCGGCGGGCAGAGCTTGCCGACCGGCCTGCACGTCACAACGCCTTCCGCGCCTGAGGTGCAGCACTACCTAGCGATGATGCGCGACGCCGGCTTGACGCACGTCGTCCTCGAGATGACGAGCCACGGGCTGGCGCAGGGGCGGCTCAACGGCGTTGATATTGACGTGGCTGTCTACACCAACATCACCCATGAACACCTCGACTACCACGGCACGTGGGAAGCCTACCGCGAGGCCAAAGCGCTGCTGTTCCGTGGGCTGATGCGCAGCGCGCGCAAGCCCAACCAGCCCAAGATCAGCGTCGTCAACGTCGATGATCCGTCTTGCGAGTATCTGGCCGCCATCCCGACTGACCGCGTGGTGCGCTACGGGATTGAGCATCCGGCCGACGTGCGCGCGGCGCAGATCGCCTATTCACCGCGGGGCACAACGATCACGCTGACGACGGGCGAGGTGCTGGAATCGCACCTGTACGGCCAGTTCAACGTGTCGAACGTGCTGGCGGCGGTGGCGGCGGCGCGCGCGCTGGGCGCGGCGGACGTGCAGAGCGGCCTCGCGCGGGTGCGCGGCGTCAGCGGGCGGATGGAATCTATCGACGAGGGGCAGCCCTTTCTTGCGATGGTGGACTTTGCGCATACGCCCAACGCGCTCAAGCAGGTCTTGACGGCGGCCCGCGGGATGCTGGGCACGGGCGGGCGGCTCATCGCGGTGTTTGGGAGCGCGGGCCTGCGCGACGTAGAGAAGCGCCGCATGATGGCTGAGACCTCTGCGCAGCTGGCGGATATTACCATCCTCACAGCAGAAGACCCGCGCACGGAATCGCTCGACGACATCCTTGAGATGATGGCGCAGGGCTGCATCCGCTTCGGCGGGGTGGAGGGGCAAACCTTCTTCCGCGTGCCAGATCGCGGCGCGGCGCTGCATGCGGCGTGCCAGATGGCGCGGGCGGGCGATATGGTGATCGCGTGCGGCAAAGGCCACGAGCAGAGCATGTGCTTCGGCACAATCGAATACCCGTGGGACGACCGCGAGGCGCTGCGGGCAGCCCTGCGCGGCGCGCCGCTTAAGACGCTGCCAACTGCGACAACGTGAGATCATGACTGCGCTGCGCAAATACCCCCGCGAGCTTTGGCTGCTGACGGCGCTGCTGGCGCTGGTTTTTCTCTCACGGGTGATCTTCCTCGACCAGCGGCAGCTCAACTATGACGAGGTGTGGCACGCATGGCACACCTCGGAGCGCTTTGATCAGGTGTTTTTGTGGCTGCCGTATGACTGGCCGCCGCTGTACTTTGTGCTCTTGTGGGTGTGGCAGGGGCTGACAGGCAGCGACCCGCTCACGCTGCGTTACTCGTCGTTGTTGATCTTCGTGGTGGCGTGCGCGGCCATGTACCACTTGGGATGGCGCTGGTGGGGCACACGCGCGGCGGGCGTGGGGGCGCTGCTGGCGTTCGCAGCGCTGGGCTATTATGTGTTCCTGAGCGGCTACTTCCGCGCGTATGTGTTGATGCTGCTGCTTATGCCGCTGGCGCTGCTGGCCTTGTTCGCCTATTTTGACCGCCCCACGTGGCGGCGCGGCTTGCTGCTGGCGTTCACGATGGCCGCGTTGTTCTACACCAATTTAACGGCGGTGGTGTTCTTCGCGCTGATGGGCGGCGTATCGCTGGTGTACTACCCGCGCAGGGTGTGGCGCTGGTGGCTGCCGGGCGCTGTGGCGCTGCTGCTAGCGCTGCCAGAGATCGCCGCCAAGTTGAGCGTCGTCGCGCGCCGCCATGCCGGGCTTGGGGATGCGCTCCCACCGTTTGGGGAGGGCTGGCTGGCCATCATCGCGGAGTTCTTCGGGGTGTATGCGCCGCTGTGGGCGCTCGGCTGCGTGATCGGCATTGGGTGGCTGCTCGCCCGCCGCGGGCTGACGCTGCGCGCGGGGCTGGCGCTGGGCGGGTGGTTGGTGGCGCTGCCCTTGATCGTCCACGCGCTGGACAGCGTGCTGGGCTTTTTCTCGGCGCAGTACTCGTGGTGGATCGGCGGGGGGCTGGCGCTGCTGGTCGCGGGCATCTTCGCCAGCCTGCCGCAGGTGGGGCGCGGCGTGCTGATGGCGGCGGCAGGGGTGTCCATGTTCGTCTCGTTCGACTATGGGGCCTACTATCACACGCTGCTGCCGTTCGAGGACACGCTGAAGACAGTATCCCCTTACGTTCAGCGCGGCGACGTATTCCTGATGGATCCGCGCTGTGAGTGCGGCAGCCCGATGGAGTGGACGTTCTACCAGCAGCGCTACTTCCCGCTGGGCTTCCGCTGGGTGAGTGATCCAGCGGGGCATGCGCGCGTGTGGTACGTCAGCCGCGACGGCGAGCAAGACCCCGCGACGCTCGCCGCCGTGCGCGAGGGGCGCATCGCATCGAAGTTTGTTGGCCCGTGGAGCTTGCTGGTGCGCCTGTATGAGGGGCCGCCCGATCCGGTGGGCGTGCGTTTTGCCAATGGGATGCGCTTTCACGGGTTCCAAGTGGTGGAGGGGGAGCGCTTCAGCTATGAGCCGCTGGTGCGGCGCGAGGGCGAGCCGCTCACAGTGCGCGTGTGGTGGTCAACAGAGGAGCCGCTGGGCGCTGATTTGAGCGTGACGCTCCAACTGGTGAACCCGAGCGGCACGCTGGCCCAGTCGGACGGCGCGCCTCAGCTCATCCACCTTGATCCAACGGCCACTCAGCGCCTGCCAGAGCAGACCAGCCAATGGCAGCCTAACGTGATCTACGTGGAGGAGCGCACCGTGCGCATGCCCGATGTGGCCTTCCACAGCGACTGGGCGCTGCTGTTGGGGGTGTATCAGTGGTGGGATGGCGAGCGCATCCTGCCGGAGGCCTCCCACCAAGAGGGCTTGCTGCCGCTTACTTCTGTCAACATTATGGCGTGGTGATGTCATGCAGACTGGGCGTATCACACTGACCGAACGAGTTTTCGTGCTGCTGCTGCTGGCGTCGATTACTTCCACAGCCCGACGATTCACCTATTCTGCTTGAACGCCGCTGCGTGCGATGCTACAATCCCAACGCGATTAGGCAACTGAGACCAACCCCTATGCACGATCTTGGCATCGTGATCGTCAATTGGAACACCTGCAGCCTGCTCGACCGCTGCTTGGCGACGCTGTACGCCAGCGTCGGCGTGAGCTATCGGGTGGTGGTGGTCGATAACGCCAGCACCGATGGCAGCGCGGAGATGGTGCGGTCGCGCTATCCACAGGCGGAGTTGATCGCCAGTGAGACCAACGACGGCTACCCAGTCGGCAACAACCGTGGGCTGCGCCTGTTGGGGTATCGCGGGGTGGGCGATGTAGACGAGGACGCGCCGCGCTATGCGCTGCTGCTCAACCCTGATACAGAACTGCCACCGGATGCGCTGGCGCGAATGGTGGCCTTCATGGACGCTCATCCGCAGGCGGGCGTGGCCGGCCCGCGCTTGATCTTGCCCGATGGCACGCTCGATAAGGCCTGCCGCCGCGGCTTTCCGACGCCGCTGGTCAGCTTTTATCACTATTCTGGCCTCGCCAAGCTGTTCCCCAAGAGCCGCGCCTTTGGCCGCTACAACATGACCTTTGCGCCAGAGACGGCGACGATGGAGGTGGACAGCGTGGTGGGCGCGTATATGCAGGTGCGCAAGGAAGCGATCGCTGCGGTGGGGCTGCTGGACGAGACCTTTTTCATGTACGCGGAGGATCTCGACTGGGCGTATCGCATCAAACAGGCGGGGTGGCAGGTGTGGTATGTGGGCGAGGTGATCGTGCACCACGTCAAGCGGGCGGCCTCGCGCCAGAGCGCCAAAGCGCAGTTTGAGTTCTGGCGCGCGATGTTGATCTTCTACCGCAAACACTACCGGCGCACAACGCCGCTGCCGGTGCATGGGCTGGTGCTGCTGGCGCTGCTGGCGAAAGGAGGGCGGAAGCTGTGGCCAGAAATTCAGCGGCCTTCAACGCCGTCGATGAGCCAATAACGGGGCTGGCCCGCCCGGCGCGATCTCGGCGTGTGCGCCAGCTGCTCGGCCTGCTGCTCATCCTGCTGGACGTGACGATGCTGGCGCTGGCGTTTGTGGCGGCGTATCTGGCGCGCGGGGTGCTGCCCTTCTTCAGCGTGCCCGACGTTCAGCCGCCCTTCCAAGTCTACCTGCCGACGATGCTGCTGCACATCGGCACGATCATCGTGCTGTTCTACGCGAGCCGCCTGTACCATCAGCGGCGGGTGTTCAGCCGCTTCGACCAAGCGCGGAGCATCGTGGCGGTGGTGACGTTTGGCGCGCTGCTGGCCAACGGCGTGCAAGAGCTGGCCTTCCGCAACACGATCCTTGAGGTGAGCTTTCCGCGCAGCACTTTCTTCTACACGTGGCTGTTCAGTTTGGTGCTTGTGCCGTTGGGGCGCGAGGTGCACCGCTCGCTCACGATTGCCCTGCGGCGGCGCGGCCTCGCCTCGGATAATTTGCTGGTGGTGGGCACGGGCAAGATCGCGGTGGACATCGTGAAGCAGGTGCAGCGCCACCGCGAACTCGGCTACAACATCGTCGGCGTGGTCAACGACCCCAACAGCCACCAAGGGAAGATGATGGGCGTGCCGGTCATCGGCAACTACCCCGACCTGCCCGACTTGATCGACCGCTATCAAGTCCAGCAGATCATCATCGCCGTGCCAGACGCGCGCCGCAGCGAGATCGTCGAACTCGTCACGATGTGCCAGCGCAGCGACGTTGACGTCAAAATCTACCCGGACATCTTCGCCTACATCGCCGGTGACCTCAACCTCGACGACTTGAACGGGATGCCGCTGCTGACCGTGCGCGATATCGCCCTGCGCGGTTGGAAGCTCAGCCTCAAGCGCGGCTTGGACATCGTGGGCGCATTCTTCGGGCTGATCTTGCTCTCACCTTTTATGCTGCTGACGGCGTATCTGCTGCGGCGTGAAGACCCCGGCCCGGTCTTCTTCATCCAAGAGCGGATGGGATTGGACGGCAAGCCCTTCCCGATGATCAAGTTCCGTTCGATGCGCGTCGACAGCGAGGCCAACGGCCCGGGCTGGACGGTGGAGAATGACCCGCGCGTCACGCGCATCGGCCGCTTCATGCGCAGCACGAATTGGGACGAAATTCCGCAGCTCATCAACGTGCTGCTGGGACATATGAGCTTGGTGGGGCCGCGCCCTGAACAGCCGCACTATGTGAACCAATTCCGTACGCAAATCCCGCGGTATATGGAACGCCACCGCGAAAAGGCCGGCATGACCGGCTGGGCGCAAATTCACGGCCTGCGCGGCGATACCTCCATCCCAGAGCGCACCACCTATGACCTGTGGTATGTTGAGAACTGGTCGCTTTGGCTGGACATCAAGATCATCATCCGCACGATCATCCAGACCATCACCCGCCAAAATAAGAACGCCTACTGATTATGAGCGACAGCCTGCGCGACTTGACCGCCGCCATGCACGCCTTTGTGGAGAGCAAAGGCTGGTACGCTGAGGGCAGCCCCAAACCGCAAACCCCCAAGAACCTTGCGATCTCGCTGGTGTTGGAGGCGAGCGAAGTGCTGGAGCACTTCCAATGGGGGGAGGAAGCCGACCGCGACGCGCTGGCGGGGGAGCTGGCGGATGTGATGCTCTACCTGCTTCAGATCGCCAGCATCAGCGGGGTTGACCTCGGCGCGGCAGTGGAGGCTAAGCTGGCGCAGAACCACCGGCGCACGTGGCCTTAACCGCGATCAATCTTGCCAGCGCAGCCACTCGTCGGCCTCGTCGTCGCTGTTGTGGTTGAAGAAGCGCACTTGATCGCGCGGGTTGAGCGTCAGCCAGCGCAAAAACAGGTCGAGCATTCCCAACAGGGCAGCATCCTTGCCGTAGTACATGACGGCGGTGCGTGTGTGGGGGCGGTGCGGGCTGCGGCGGATCGACTCGCTGCTGGCCTTCATCACGTAAGCTAACGACGGCGACTTATCAAACGGCGTGACGAGCTTGTACGATACGTAGTCCTGCGGTTGGAACAAGCGGTGAAGCTGTTCGACCTGTGCCAACCACGAGTCTACAGCATCGTTGCCCACTTCCTGAAACCTTACGAGGTAGAAGTGATCGCGTTTTTCAATCGTGACCAAGGGCGTGTTCATAAGGCTCTGCGTTGGCTACATAGGATCACCCGCGACGAGTTTCACGGTGTGGTGCGTGCGGAACAGGCTGTACTGGCCAGCGCGCCCCGGCAGGTCGTTCAGCACGTTTTCGGTCTCCATGATCGAAATCCAAAGCTGAATGTCCCAGAGCTTGTCGGGGTCGGCGTCTTGGATCGTCTGGACGCTGATCGGCACGTTGCGCTCGTAGAGGGTAATCAATAGGCGAACGAACTCATCGCGCTGCGCCAACACACTTTGGGCGTACTCCGACTCCATGTTGACGGAAATGCCCTTCGTGTTGTAGTTGCTTTGCGGGTTGGGGTATTCCTGCACGGTCACGATATGGTTGGCGCTCAGATACTCCACCGAGCGCTGGAAGGCCATGTTGATGTCGAACGGGCGCAGGCGGCGGTGGAGGCTCCCGAGCGGGCACCACGCAAACTTGCGAAAGCTGGTGAACTGCTCGACGCTAACGATGACGCGCATGGCCATCTCGTAGGCGTGTTTGTCGTAGCTGGCGAACTCCAGCGGGGTCATGCCCTCCCAGTTGGTGATCTCGGGGACGTTGATCGGGCGATATTCGACGTTGGTATCGGCGAGGTCGTCGCGGTTGGCGTTGACCTCGGCAAGGCTGATGACGGGCACGAGGTCATCGGGGTTGTGGCGGTGCGGCACCAGCTCCCGCGCGAGGACGCGCTCGCGCACCAGCGCGTCGATCCACTGTGAGCGCCACTGGTCGTCGGTGTTCATGCCCGGGCGCATGATGTCGCGCTCCATCTCAAGGCCTTTGAGCAAGAAGCCGTAGTTGACGTACTGCCAGCCGCGCACTTTGAGCGTGTTGGCCACGCGCCGGCTGATGGCCTCGGCGATGACGCGCGTCTTTTCCACCACCGGGTGGACGGCGTTCAGCGTCAGCACGCCGGGCATGGCCGGGCGCAGGATGTTCATGTTGATCGCCTGCTTGACGAGTTCCTCAGCGCGTTCGACGTTGATAGCCGCGCCGACCTCGATCAAGCGGGCGTAGAGGTCTTGCGCGCGCAGTTGATCGGTGTTCAGGCGGCGCGCTGTGCGGTCAAACTGGATGACGACACTCGACCATTGCGAGGGCAGGAACTCCGTCGCGGGGTCATCCACCACTGGCGCGTTGAGGAACGAGGCGGGCGTTTGCAGCTCCATGAAGTCCTCGATGTACTCCACATGCACCGCTGGATGGTTGACAAGCTGGCGGCTGACCGCGCCGCGCACGCCCCAGATGATCACTTCTTTGCCGCGTTGGATGACACGGTTGACCACCTCGTTGAAGTCACGGTCACCGCTGGCGAGGATGAAGATATCGCCGGACGTATCGGAATGACCGACGTCGGTCAGCACATCGCGGGCGATGCGAATGTCGGCGCTGTTCTTGCCGGGCAGGTTAAAGACGGGGTCGATGTTGGCCATCATCAGGCGGGTGGGGGCCTCATCGGTGATCTCGCGCCCGTTGTTGTCCATCATAGGCGGGAGCGTGCCGCGCTGGCCCCACGGCCCATAGGCGGCCATCTTGACGACGTGGCCGTGCGCTTGCGCCTGTTTGACAAAGCGCTCGATGAGCTGCTCCAAGTTGAGGATGTAGCCGTTCTCTGTCAGGCTGATGGCGATGTTTTCAAAGTCGATGTAGACCAGCACGTTGGTCGTGGGCTTGATGCCCAGCAGCGTCTCCAGCGGCTGGAAGATGACATCATCGGCGAACTCTGTGCCCTTGAGCACATCCTCTGACCCCCAAACGCGGATGCGAGCATTGCGCGTGATGCGGATGCGCTTCACCAGCGGGAGCAGGTCGCGGTTGGTGGTAGCGAGGATCAGCTCATCGATGGGGTCGGGGTCGTAGGAGAAGTAGTGGATGAACAGGGCATCAGCCACGTCCTCGCGCACCGGCAGGTCGAAGATCTCGTAGCCGTTGCGCCGCATGAACGCTTGCAGGGCGGCCTTGCTTGGATGACCAATATCCGACCAGTTGGCAAAGGCGACAGCCTTCAACATGCTCACATTGGGCAGCCCTGCCGCCAGCGCCGCGCCCCCACGCAGCCCTACCGCCAGCTCCTGTAAGTCTACGCTCATATCGCGCGACTGGAAGCGCCGGATCAAATCATCCACATCAACGATCAAATAAGCAGCCATTTTAGTTCCTAAGAAGTGCCCATGTCGTGTCAAAAAGCAGCAGCGTCAGCAGTGATCCACGACAATCGTGAAGTATAGCACAAACTTTTTGTTACATGTCAGGGTGTAAGCGTCCTCATCTCTACATTTTAATCAAAAAAGGGAGCCGCAGCCCCCAATTGTAATCGATTACTGATTCGTATCTTAGTATGCTTTGGCAAAGATGGCCACTTTGCCCTCACTTTTGCCGTCGTAGAAGCAGGGGCCACGTTCGGCGCTGCCTTCGAATGGGTAGCAGCGCAGCGTTGCGCCGGTCTCATCCTTAATGGCTTTCTCATCTGCGTCGCTGCTGCCGAAGAAGCCGCGCGCGAAGCCGCCGCTCTCGATCACCTGTTTGAACTCGTCGTAAGTGCGCACATCGTGAATGTTGGCATCGCGGAAGGCGGTCGCCTCGGCCAGCAGGTTGGCTTGGATGGCCGTCAGCAGGTCTTGCACGGCTGCGACTATGCCATCAGCGGGGATGAACTGCTTGCCCTCGCGCCCGGGGATGTCGCGCCGCGCCAGCACGACCGACCCCTTCTCGAGGTCTTTGGGGCCGACTTCGAGCCGGACGGGCACGCCGCGCATCTCCCAATCGTTGAACTTGAAGCCGGGCGATTCGTCGCGGTCGTCCAGATGGACACGCACGCCCGCCGCCCGCAGCGCCTGCACATAGCCGGTGAGCGCCTCCAGCACGGCGCGGTGTTCGTCCTCGTTCTTGTAGACGGGCACGGCCACGACTTGGATCGGCGCGAGGCGTGGGGGCAGGCGCAGCCCGGCGTCGTCGCCGTGCGTCATGATGATGCCGCCGATCATGCGCCAGCTCATGCCCCATGAGGTCGTCCAGCAGGTTTCTTGCTCGTTGTTACGCCCCAAGAAGCGGATGTTGAAGGCTTTCGCAAAGTTCTGGCCGAGGTTGTGGCTCGTCCCGGCTTGGAGCGCTTTTTTGTCGCGCATCATCGCCTCGATAGTGTAGGTGCGCAGCGCCCCCGCAAAGCGCTCGTTGTTGCTCTTCTGGCCTTTGATGACGGGCATCGCCGCCTCGTTGATGGCCACGTCGGCGTATACGTCGAGCATGCGCAGCGTCTCTTCTTCGGCCTCATCGTGGGTGGCGTGGGCAGTGTGGCCCTCCTGCCAGAGGAACTCCGCCGTGCGCAGGAAGGGGCGCGTGCGCAGCTCCCAGCGGACGACGTTTGACCACTGGTTGATGAGCAGCGGCAGGTCGCGGTAGGACTGGATCCACTCGCTGAAGGCCTCGCCGATGACCGTCTCCGAGGTGGGGCGGACGACGAGTTTTTCTTCCAACTCTTTGCCGCCGCCAACGGTCACCACGGCCAGCTCCGGGCTGAAGCCTTCGACATGCTCGGCCTCGCGCTTGAGGTAGCTCTCTGGGATGAACAGGGGAAAGTAGGCGTTTTGGTGGCCAGTTTCTTTGAAGCGCCGGTCAAGGTTGTTCTTGAGGTTGTCCCACAGTTCATACCCGTAGGGCTTTACGATGATGCAGCCGCGCACTGGCGATTGAGCCGCCAAGTCCGCACGGTAGACGATCTCGTTATACCACTTGGAGAAATCTTCGGATTGTGGGGTGAGTCCCTGTTTCGACATAGCCGCTTCCCGCTGTGAAAATCACGAACATAAGCAGCAAGTATAGCAGCAAGCAGCGGTGGATGGGTAGGTGAGGTGCGGTTGAACGCCAGACGCTGATGCATCCGGCAAAAGCGCGCCAGCCAGAGGCTTTAGCCTCTGGCGCACGGCCACCTTCTGCTGCGGCGCAGACACTCCCTTTCGAGAGGCGAGCGTCTAACGTGGTGGTGATGCGTGATCTGCCCCGACATGGACAACGTGTCGTGATCGATGGACGGCAAGGCCTCATCGCCACGGGAGAGGGGACAAGGGGTGAGGGGCAACACCAGCCATTCAGACACTCCCTTGTGGTAGGGGAGTTTATATGGTGGAACAGATCTGCGCGCCGGACGCTCAAGCGTGCGCCCTTGAAGGGGGCTTCAGCCCCTGCGCCCCAGTGGAGGGTTTAGCTTGTGGCGGAGGGCCATCGTTGAGACGCAGACGCCCCCGGCGCGGTTTGCCGATTGAAGCCGCCTCGATATCTGCTATAATGCCAGCGATTAAACATCGACCGATGGGTTCTTTGTCCAACCCATCTGGAGACATCTTCAACAGGAAAGACAGGACACAATGGCGCTTTCGAAAGACAAGAAGCAATCGCTGATCAA
>JBDNCV010000059.1:0-23116 GCA_046719465.1 Anaerolinea sp. | reverse complement strand
CTTTTAATCTGGTTCAGCGCGCCTTCCTGCAATCGTTATCACTATCTGTGCCCAAAGTTGCGGAACTGTTGTGAGTCAGTCATATTGGCATTGGCATATGTAAACCTTAACAGAATGGTCAGCAAATAAATCTTAAAATAAGTTCAAGCGCTGAAGATCATGACTGGGACGTTTGGTGCAGTTGCCTATGTGGTGGAACAAGGTTCAAAATTTGCTAAATGCGCTAACGCAGCCCGCTCGTCAACTGGTTGATGAGGAACAGCGCAAACACGCTCGGACCTTGGCTGCTGTGTCCCTTGTGCTCATTTTGAGCAGCGCCATTTTGTTTGCGATCTGGATTTGGCTGCTGCCAGAGTACCCCGAAACCCGCTTGATTTCACTGGCAACGTTGGGCGCGCTGCTGCTGGTTTACGGGCTGAGCCGCACGCGCGCATATTTGATTGGGACGCGCCTGTTGGTCACTAGCGTTTTCCTAGTTGTAATCCTTATCATCCTAACCGCGCCGGGCAGCCCAGCCGAGCAGATGCAAGCGCTCTACTTCTTGATCCTCGGCATTATCATGGCGTACCTCTTCCTCGATTGGCCTGCTGTAGGTGTGACTCTGCTGTCGGCTGTTGGGATTGTTGGATGGTTTTTTGCGACACGCCAAGTGCCAACGCCGCTGATGTATTCTTTCTTGGTGTTCTTCAGCATCACCGTTGGGTTGGGCGCGGTGTTTGCTGTGTTGAATCACGTGTATCGTAAGTCCTTGTTTCAGAGTGAGGAACGTTATCGTGCGGTGGTGTCGGCGTTGTCGGAAGGGATCGTTGTCCACGCGCCAGATGGCTCCATCGTTGCCTCGAACGAGGCAGCAGCGTCGATCCTCGGCTTAACGACAGCGCAGCTTATCGGCAAGGATTCTTTTGACCCTCAGTGGCGATCTGTTCACGAGGACGGTTCACCGTTCCCGCCGGAGGAGCACCCCGTCATGGTGACGCTGCGCACGGGGCAAAGCTTATCGGGCGTTGTGATGGGGGTGCACCAGCCTGACGGCGCGCTGCGCTGGATTTCGATCAACTCGAAGCCGCTGCGCATAAGCCCGGGCGCGGTGGTCTCCTTTGCAGATATCACCGAGCAGCGACAGGCCGAGCAAGCACAGCGCCAATTCCTAGACGACATGCGCGCCTTGCAGCGCCTGCACCTCGAATTGAGCGAGGTGGACGAATTCGACGAACTGCTGAAGCAGATGGTGCTGCAGTCGCAGCGGCGGCTGGGCCTAGAGCGCATCGGTTTGCTGCTGCTGAGCGAAGATGAGACAACCCTCTACGGCACGTATGGTTGTGACCCTGCTGGGGAGCTGCGGGATGAACATTACTACACCGAGCGCGTCACTGAAAACCACTGGACGCTAGCAGTGACTCAAGTGCCAGATCATGTGCGGCTGGAGGAGGGGGTGACCCTTTACGACGATGGGCTGCCGGTTGGAGTCGGCTGGGCGGCACAGTCGGCTTTGTGGAATGGAACGCGCGCTATTGGGTATGTGGTGATTGATAATTTCGTCACGAAGCGGCCGCCGCGCCCTTATGAGCGTGAACTGCTGTCGATCCTCGGCAGTATGTTTGGGCACTTGATTGAACGCAAGCGCTCCGAGCTGGCCCTCATCGAGAGCGAACAGCGCCAGCGCGCGCTGCTGAGCGCCTTGCCGGATCTCGTGCTGCGGCTGAACGCGGATGGCGTCTACCTCGACCTGCACGCCCCCAACGACAGCGATCTTGTCGCGCCGCGCGATCAAATCATCGGCCGTCGGATTGATCAACTGCTCCCAGCCGATGTCAGTGTAAAGCTGATGGACGCTCTGCATCATGTCATGCTCACCAAAGAAGAGCAGATCATCGAATACTCATTGGTCATTGAGGGCGTGCTTAAAGACTATGAGGCGCGCATGGTGGCTGCTCAGCCCAGCGAGGCTCTAACAGTCGTGCGCAATGTGACGGAGCGAAACCGCGCCCGGCAGCGCGAGTTTGAGTTTGCGTTGGAGAAAGAGCGCGTGCGAATGCTCCAGCACTTCTTCGAAAAAGCCTCGCATGAGTTCCGCACGCCGCTGGCGATTGTGAACTCCAATGCGTATCTCATGATGCGCACTGATGCAACACAACAGCGCGCCGAACGGGCGGCGGTGATCCAAGAGCAGGTGAACCGGTTGACCCGTATGATCGACATGCTTTTCCTCATGTCACGGTTGGAGTCAGGGGAAGCGCTTCAGCTTGCGCCGCTCGACCTTGCGCTGTTGGTGACCGGGGTGTGCAGCAAGGCCACCCTTGCCCACGGATCGCAGCCAGCGCTAGAAGTGCATGCCAGCAGCGCGCCGCTGATTATGGGGGACGCTCACTATTTGCAGCAGGCCTTCACCCAAATCCTTGACAACGCCTACCGATTCACGCCTGCGCACGGCTCGATCTGTGTGCGCGTCGATCATGATGACCGATGGGTCACCATCGAGGTTCAAGACACGGGTTGTGGGATTGATCCAAGCGACTTGCCCAAGATTTTTGACACCTTCTGGCAGCATGATGCGACGGACAGCACATCTGGTTTAGGGATCGGCTTGTCGATAGCGCACCGTGTGATCACCCTGCACGGGGGGCAGATTGAAGCCGAGAGCGCGCCAGAGATTGGAACAACCTTGCGCGTGCGGCTGCAAATTGCGGCGGCCTATTCACCCAGACAAATCGAACAGAGCAGCCCCTGCTAGCAAGGACTCTTGATTCATTTTACAATCCACCACAGAAAACGCTCAAAACAGGACTGATCACCTCATGCCTAGCACGTTTGTAGTGACCGGCGGCGCCGGGTTTATCGGCTCGCACCTAGCCGCGCGCCTGCTGAAGGACGGCTACCGCGTCCGCGTGGTGGATAACTTGCTCACGGGCAATGAGCGCAATCTGGCGCATTTGCGCGCGCTCAACGGCGATCTAGAGGACTGCCGCGTGAGCATCACCGACCTTGACGCGCTGCGGCCGATCTTTGCTGGGGTGGAGGTTGTGTTTCATCAGGCCGCGCTGCCGTCTGTGCCACGCAGCGTGGCCGACCCACTCGAGACGCACTTGCACACTCTGACGGGGACGCTCAACGTGCTGGTGGCCGCGCGGGATGCCGGTGTGCGGCGGGTGGTGTTGGCGGCCTCGTCCTCGGCTTACGGCGATGTGGACGCCGAGTTCAAAACGGAAGACCTGCTGCCAGACCCGATCTCACCTTATGGCGTGGCCAAGCTGGCCAGCGAGTTCTACGCGCGCTCGTTCTGGCTGAGCTACGGGCTGGAGACGGTCAGCCTGCGCTACTTCAACGTGTTTGGCCCACGGCAGGATCCAACGTCGCAGTACGCGGCGGTCATCCCTAAGTTCATCACGGCCATGCTGCGTGGGGAAGCCCCTGTCATCTACGGGGACGGCACGCAATCGCGCGACTTCACTTACGTTGACAACGTCGTGTATGGCAACCTGCTGGCAGCGGACGCGCCCGCCGCCGTCGGCCAGACGATCAACTGCGCCACTGGCGGCAAAATCAACCTGTTGGAGTTGGTGGCAAAGCTGAACGCGCTGCTTGGCACGCAGCTAGAGCCGATCATGGCCCCGCCGCGCGCGGGGGACATCCTGCACTCGCGCGCGGGGGTGCAGAAGGCACGCGACCTGCTCGACTTCACCCCGCAGGTGGACTTTGACACAGGACTTGCCCGCACCGTCGAATGGTATCGCCGCGGCGAGGGGGACGTGTAGGGCGAGGCAACCCTCGCCCCACGGTATCAACTGCTCACGTAGCGTTTGCGCAGGTACTCCAGCGCCACACGGTCGATCTTGTGTGGTTCGTGGTCGGGGTTCCAGCGTTCTTCGAGGTTCTCGCTGCCGACCAGCTCCCAAAAGGCGCTGATGCTGTCAGCGTCCCATTGGCCGGAGATGGGCTTCTTGTAGTACCCCTGCTTGTAGAGAATGGTTTGCAGCTCGGTGGCGATGGCAGTGTCAATCGGCAGCAGATCCTCCGGTTGGACAGCGCCAAAGTAGAGCTGATGCAGTTCCAACAGCGCGCCAAGCTGCGTCACGGGGTCGGGGTGGTCGTCCACGCGCAAGTCAAGGTAGCGGTCAGTGTCGCCACCGTAACCACCGTTGGGCTTGACGACGACAATCGCCGCGGACTGCCTGCCGCGTTTGTCGCCGCCGGCTTGATCGCCTGCGACGAGCGCCGCGTAGAGGCGCTGCTCGAGCCTGCCGCTGCTCTGGCGGAAGGCCTCGGCCATCGCCTGCACCACGTCCGCACCCGTTAAGATGTTCCCCTGACACGTGAACCCTTCGCCGACGACGTGCCCGGCCCAGTCGAAGCAGGCGCTGCCGGTGTGGGCGGCAGCGCGGCCCTGCGCGTCCACGATCCCCACTTGGCGGTCAGCAGCTTTGGGGTCGTCCTCAAGCAGGGCGCGCAGCGTCTCCTCGGCGCTTTTGCCCTCAGCCATCAGCGCGAGGCCGTCTGGGCCGAAGCCGATCTTGGCGAAGGCCTGCGTGGCGACCGCGCCGACCCCCGCCTTCGCCCATGCGACAACGGCCCCCACCGCCAAGAACTTGCTGGCGACGGCCACGCCCAGCGCTTCCTCCTGCGGGTCATAGGCCACGATACTGAACGTCATGGGGCCTCCTTTACGTGCCCGGATCAGGGACGACCGCTAGGACGATGGGGCAGGCCGGGCCGCCGAAGCGCATCGCCACGCGTGCGCTGGCGTAGGCGTAGGCCACGAACGGCTCAAGCTGGAAGTCGTTCACCAGCAGATCATAGGCTTGGTCGAGCGCGACTTGATGCGCCTCGTTGAGCGTCTCACCCATACCCATACAGAGGGTGCTGTCGCCCATCCGCAGGCGCGGGAAGCTGAGCTTCATGCCCTTCTCAACGCTGATGCGCAGGGTGGCGCTGCCGGACGCCTCCAAGCTGACCCACGTCGGCTCGGCGGTTCCCATCGCCGCGTGCAGATCGCCCATCGAGAGCAGCGCCCCGCTCACCTGCACGGGCAGGTAGAGCGTCGTGCCTGCCATCATCTCGCGCAGGTCGAAGTTGCCGCCGTGGAAGTAAGCAGGCAGGAAGGTGGAGGCTTTGCCCTCGGCAGGCGCAAGGCCGATGCAGCCGATCATCGGCTCAATCGGCACGCTCAGCGTCTCGCTGAGGTAAGCGCGGCCATCGCGCAGCGGCGTTTGCATCACGCGCAGCTCGGCGCTCTTACTGCCGAGGCCGCCAAAGCCCGGCAGCCACACCGACCACGCGCGCGTCACCTGCACGTCGAGGATCTCGATCTTGAGCGCATCGCCCACCTCCGCGCCTTCCACGTAGACCGGCCCCGTGACTGCGTTGAAGTTTTCAAGGCCAATGGCCTCCACCGTTTCGCCGTTGGCCAACCGCTCATAAGCGAAATCGCCCGTTTCGAACGTCACCACATCGCCCGATTGAATGGTCAGCACGGGGGGAATGGTGGGATCGAAGGCGAAGGCCTTTTGCTCCTTACTCAGGGTGTATTCCATCGTCGCAGACTCCTTTACAACTAACGGATTACTTTTCAAGCGAGGTGCGCGGGTCGAGCGCGTCGCGCACAGCGTCGCCAAACAAGTTGAAGCCCAACGTCGTGATGAGGATAGCCGCAGTGGGGATGATGATCATCCACGGGGCGATGCGATAGCGCGACTGACCATCGGCGATCATGTTGCCCCAACTGGGCGTTGGGGCGGGCACGCCCACACCGAGGAAACTGAGCGAGCTTTCGATCAAGACCGTGGTTGCAAAGCCGAGCGTCACCCACACGACAGCGACCGTGATCACGTGCGGCAGGATGTGATACATGATGATGTGCAGGTCACTCGCGCCGACGGCGCGGGCGCTCTCGACGAACAGCCGCTCGCGCACGCTGAGCGTTTGGCTGCGGATGAGGCGCGCCAGCGTCGGCGTGGCGATGATCGTCAAAATCAGCACGACGACGGGGATGCTGGGGCGCAGCACCGCGCCGATCCCTAACGCCAGCAAGATCGCTGGGAACGCCAGCAGCACATCGACGATGCGCATGGCCACATAGTCTACGCGCCCGCCAAAATAGCCCGACAGCAGCCCGATGGACACGCCGAGCGTGGCCGCGGTGAAATTGGCCAATAGGCTGATGACCAGCGAGACCTGCGCCCCGTAGAGGACGCGGCTCCACATGTCGCGCCCCAGATGATCTGTCCCGAACATGAAGCGCTCGTCCGGCGGCAGGGGCGTGCCCATCGGCGAGAGGCCATCGCGGAACTGGCGCAGGGGATCGTTGGGCGCAAGGACAGGCGCCAGCAGCGCCAGCAAGATCACGATGCTGACCATCGCCAGCCCGACGCGCGCGCGTGGCCGCCGCAGCAGCCGACCGCGAAAGCTGCGCCGCGCAGCCACCTGTTCAGCCGTAGGCAGCGCGGGCACGGGAGAAGTGATGTTGGCCTGTGTCATCGCACGCGCACCCTTGGATCAAGCGAGACGTACAACAAGTCAATCAACAGGTTGATGATGACCACCGCAGAGGCTGCCACCAGCACCGTCCCCATGATCATGGGGGTATCTTGGTTGCGGATGGCTTGCCATGCCTGAAAGCCGATCCCCGGCCACCCAAACACCGCTTCGATCACCACCACGCCGCCCAACAACTGCGACAAATCCACACCGATCACCGTCACAACCGGCAGCAGGGCGTTGCGCAGCACATGCCGCGTGAGCACTGTCCGCTCGGGCAGCCCTTTGGCGCGCGCCGTGCGGATGTAGTCGTCACCCATCACCTCCAACATGCTGTTGCGCAGCACGCGGGCGTAGAACGCCGCCCCGCTCAAGCCCAACACCAGCGCAGGCAGGATCAAATGTCGCAGCTCGCCATAGCCGCCCAGCGGGAAGATCGGGATGACGAAGCCCAGCAGATAAAGCGCTACCAACCCGAAGGCGAACGGCGGCAGCGAGATGCCGATGAGCGCGCCGGTGGTGGCCGCGTTATCCCAGATGGAGCCGGGGCGCGTCGCCGCGAGGATCCCCAGTGGGATGCCGATGGCCAACTCGACGAACAACCCCGCCAGCGCCAGTTGAATCGTGGCCGGCAGGCGCTCCGCAACTGCCACCGTGACCGGGCGCTGATCGCGGGTCGAACGCCCCAAGTCACCTTGTATGGCGCGCATCAAAAAGCGGAAATACTGCACGGGCAGCGGATCGTTCAGCCCCCACTGCTCCCGAATCCGATTGACCGTCTCTTCTGGGGCGCGCGGCCCGGCGTACATGCGGGCCGCGTCTCCCGGCATCATGAACACGAGGACGAAGCTGATCGTGGCAACGCCGAGGATCACCCCGGCGGCCCCGATCAGCCGTTTGAGCAGATAGTTCGGCATCTGCTACTCGACAGACACCTGTTCAAAATTGAGCAGCAGTGCCGGATCAGGGATCAAGTTGGTGACGCGGCTGCTCTTGTAGTAGAAGTTGCGGACGTGGACGAGCGGGATGTTCGGCATCCGCTCGAAGGTCATCGCCTCCAACATGGCGAAGGTTGACCAGCGTTCGTCACCCGGCGGGATCACTTTCGTGTCGAAGAAGAAAGCGTCCATCTCCTCATCGCAGAACGCGCCCGGGTTAAACGAGCCGGTGCAGGCCACCAGCGGCTCATAGACGTTCGACGGGTCTTGATAGTCCAAGAACCAGCCGATGTAGCCGACGGGCATTTCTTCTGGCGTGTTGATGGCAACGTCCAGCCACTGCGCAAACTCCAGCGGCAGCAGGTCAGCGCTCACGCCCACCGCGGCCCAGTCTTCAATCACCGCCTGCGCGATGGCAACATCTGTCGGGTCGGTCGTGGAGACGATGGTGGTGGAGAAGCCATCGGCGAAGCCAGCCTCGGCCAGCAGTGCGCGCGCGCCTTCGGGGTCATACATGGGTTCAAGGTCAGGGTTGTTGCCGAGCACAGTCGGCGGGACGAGGCCTGTCGCAGGGACGGCGCGGTTGTTGTAGATGACCACCAAGCGGTCACGGTCAATGGCGCGGCTGAGCGCTTGCCGCACGCGCACGTCAGCAAAGGGCGACCCCTCGCGCGTGTTGGGGATGAGGTACTGCACGTTGGGGAAGGCCGTGATCTCAATCAAGTTGTTCGCCAGCGCGGGGTCGCTCACGATGCGCGGATAGTCCGAGTTGGGGACGAAGTCGAGCGAGAGATCCGCTTCACCGCTCTCGATGCGCAGGATGCCCACCGACGGCTCCACGCCGATGTCGATCTGGATGCGATCCACCCGTGGGAAGCCTTCGCGGTAGTAGTTAGGGTTGGCGACGGCGACCATGCGCACGCCCGACTGCCAGCTTTCCAAGATGAAGGGACCAGCGCCCAGCGGCTGACGGCCAAAGTCCGCGCCTGCCGCCTCGACCTGCTCGCGCGCGACGATGAAGCCCGGCGGGAGCGCAAAGCGCTGGAGCAGCGTCCACTCGGGACGGGTCATCTTGAAGGTAATGGTGCGGCCTTCAATTGTGATGCCGCTCAGCTCGGTCGTCTCGCCCGCCAGCACGGCCTCCGCGCCTTCGATCATGCTAAAGAAATAGGACGTGGGCGAGGCTGTCTCAGGGAACATCAGGCGCTCGAACGAATATTTGACATCCTCCGGTGTGACTTCGCGCCCGTTGGAGAACGTCACCCCCTCGCGTAGGGTGAAGCTGTAGGTGAGACCGTCCTCGCTGACCGAGAACGACTCGGCCAGCTTCGGCACGGGCTGCTGGTTCTCGTCTAGCCCGATCAAGCCAGCGTAGAACAACGAAGACACCGGCCATGAGAGCGTGTCATAGCCGACGTGCGGATCCAGCGTGGAAATATCCGACAGGGTGGTGATGACCAGTGTTCGCTCTTGGGCGAACAACGGCTGCACGAGGAACGCAACGAGCAAGACCAGCGCTCCAAACCAACGGCTACCTCTCATGACGACTGCTCCTTACCAAACATTTCAATACGATTGTCTACATTCGACAATGCCAAGTTTAACTGCGCAAAAAGGGCTGCGCAAATACTTTCACAGCCCTTTAATATGCGTTTGTTTTATGGTTACAGTGTCTTAAAGCGCGCCCAGTTTACTTGGCACAACCTAACAAAGGATAACGCTCCCTATCTCTTTTCCACCAAGAACGAGCCGATGGCGAGGGCGTCCATCTTGGTGCGGAGGAAGCAGTCGACGGCTTCCTGTGGGGTGCAGACGATGGGTTCGTTTTCGTTGAAGGAAGTGTTGAGCACCATAGGGGTGCCAGTGAGCTGGCCGAAGGCATGGATGAGGTGCCAGTAGCGCGGGTTGGTGGCGCGGTCAACGGTTTGGAGGCGGCCGGTGCCGTCGACATGGGTGATGGCGGGGACTTCGGCGCGTTTGTGGGGCAGGACGTTGTAGACCTTGATCATGAAGGGATCTGGGTAAGTTTGATCGAAGTAATCTGGGGTGGCCTCGAGCAGGACGGAGGGGGCGAAGGGTCGGAACGGCTCGCGGTGTTTGATGCGGGCGTTGAGGATGTCCTTCATGTCGTGGCGGCGGGGGTCGGCGAGGATGCTGCGGTTGCCCAGCGCGCGCGGCCCCCACTCCATGCGGCCTTGAAACCAGCCCAGCACGTCACCGCGGGCGATGATCTGGGCGGCCTCCTCGGCGAGCTGTGCCTCGTCCAGCGTGCGATAGGCGAGGTGGTGCTGGTCGAGGATGGGTTGGATGTCGGCATCGGTGAACTGGGGGCCGGTGTAGGCGTGGTCGAGGACGCAGCAGCGGGGCTGCCCCAGCACCTCGTGATAGATGTAGTAGCACACGCCCAGCGACGTGCCCGCGTCACCGGCGGCGGGTTGGATGTAGATGTCGGTGAAGTCGGTGTTGGGGAGGATCTTGCCGTTGAAGGCGCTGTTGAGCGCCACGCCGCCCGCCATGCACAGGGTGGTCTTGCCGGTGTCGCGCTGGATTTTGCGCACGAGGGCCATCTCGGCCTCCTCGAGCATGGCTTGCAGCGAGGCGGCCACGTCCTGCACCTTCTCGGTGATCTCGGAGCGCGGCGCGCGCGGCTCGCCCAGCAGGTCGATGAGCTTGTCGGAGAAGAGCCGCCCGACGGTCGGCTCGCCCCCGCGCCAGCTCATGGTGGCGCCCTCGGCGTGGTGGACGAAGTAATCGAGGTCGAGTTCGAAGGTGCCGTCGCGCTGCACGCGCACGATCTGGCGCATCGCGTCCATGTAGCGCGGCTGGCCGTAGGGGGCCAGCCCCATCACCTTGCCTTCGTCGCCATACTTGGGGAAGCCCAGCCACTGCGTCAGCGCGTTGTAGAAGATGCCCAGCGAGTGCGGGAAGTTGATCTCGTCCATGACGTGCAGCCGGTTGTCCTTGCCCGTCCCCCACATGGTGCTGACAAAGTCGCCCATGCCATCGACCGACAGGATGGCCGCGTCGTCAAACGGCGAGACGAAGAAGGCGCTGGCCATGTGCGCGCGGTGGTGCTCCACGTTGTGGAACTGCGCCCGCAGCGTCTCCGGCGCGATGCCCAACTGCTGGCAGAAGTCCGTCTTGAGGCTCACCACCTTCATCTCGTTGTTGAGCCGGTCGCGCACCAAGTTCAAGCTCGGGCGGCGCGTGAACACGAACAACGCCTTTTGCAGCACGTTGGCCTTTGGATCGCGCGAGATGCCGATGTGATCCAGCTCGTGGGCGGTGATGCCCGCCTCGCGCAGCACATACTGGATGGCCTGCACCGGAAAGCCTGCCCAGTACTTCACGCGGTTGAAGCGCTCTTCCTCGGCCGCGGCGATCAACTTCCCATCCGCGATCAAGCAGGCCGACGCTCCCCCGTGGTAGGCGTTGATCCCTAAAATGTACATCAAGGCTCCTTTATCGATGTGGTTTCGCGCCAAAACAGCCGCAACGATACGCAATCAAGGGGGGAATGTCAATTCTGGGGCACGAGGGTGTGATGCCGAGCGTGAGGGCGAAGCGCGAACGCTCCACCCTCGGCGTCTAGCCTGCAAGCAGCGTCATGATGAGGATGCCCAGCGTGATGACCAACAGCAGGCTGCCCGCCACCACATAGTCCGAGCGCACCCACAGCTCAACACGCCCCAGCGCAGCGCGCAGCGGGGCGACATCTGCACGGCTCAGGGCGCGTAACGCTGCGGTCTGCATGGCGTCGAGCGCACCTACTGCCGCCATCACCAGCGCAGCGCCCGCCCGCGACAGCGCGTTGTACACAACGAGCATATCGCCGGGCTTGATGAGCGGCAGCTTGAGCTGGCCGCCAATTCGGCTGGCCACGGCGGCGATCCCAACGCCCAGCAGGATCGGCCATGTGGCCGACCACAGCTTATCGCCCGCCAGCGACTTCTCAAGGCCTTTGGCTGCCTCGGGCAGGATGAACATGCTGAGCGCGACGACCCCCAACAGCGCCGCCCATAACCCCCACATGAGCGGCGGGTGCTTCTTTTGGGCGGTGGGGTTGTGGTAGATGAGCCACAAGTAGCGCGCCATCAGCAGCGTTGTGCCAACCGCGGCCAGCGAGAGCGGCAAGCTCAAGGCGCTGCCGAGGCCATCTGGCAGCGCGTCGGTGATGGCTTTGAGCGCGGCTTTGGCCACTGCGCCGCTGGTGAAGGGCAGGCCTGCCAGCGCCAGCGCTGGGAGCAGCAGCACCGCTGTGACGATCCGTCCGCTGCCCGCGAAGGCCACCCCTAAGAACAGCGCCCCCTTCGCCAGCGCATGGTGCATCGCGTACAGCAGGATCGCCAGCAGGGCGGCTTCGTCGGCGCGCCCGGTCATGAGCCACGCGCCTACGCCCACCATGATGAAGCCCATTTGACTGATGCTCGAATACGCCAGCACCGTCTTGGGGTTGACCTGCGACACGCCCATCAGCGCACCGAAGAAAGCGGTTGTGATCCCAAGCAGGATGATGAGTTGACCCCAGTCGGCCCCAGCGTCGCCCATGAAGCGCATCCAGCCGATCACGCCTGCCTTGATCATCGCCCCGCTGAGGACAGCGCTGGCTGGGATCGGCGCGGCGGGGTGCGCCAGTGGGAGCCACGTGTGCAGCGCGATCACCCCGGCCTTGATGCCAAAGCTGGCGAAGATCATCGCCAGCGGCAGCGGGTCGAGCGGTTGCGTGGCGATTTGCGCGAAAGCGGTTGTGCCGGTTGCCGCAGCGATCAACACCAGCCCACCGAACAGCAGCACCTCGCCCACGATTACCAGCACCATGTAGATGCGCCCAGCGTAGAAGGCTTCGCTTTGGCCAGTGTGGACGACGAGCGCATACGAGGCGAAGCTCATCAACGCGAAGAAGGTGTAGAAGCTGGCCATGTCGCCAGAGACGATCAGGCCGAAGTTGCCGGACATCGCCATCAAGAAGAAGGCGAAGAAGCGCCCGCGTCGGCCATCCTGCCGCAGGTAAACCGCAGCGAACATGCTTGCAATCAGCCATAACAGCGTCGTGAACAGCAGGAAGATCCGCGCGGTGAGGTCAAACTCGAGGATTGTCCCCAAGAGCAGGGGCGTCTCGTCCACGCGGCTGCCCTCTGGAACGAACAGCGCGGCCAGCACCCCGGGCACGGCCCCCAACGCGCCAAACGGGATGAACTGCTTGCGATAGGCGATCTGAACCAGCCCAAGCACCAACGGCAGAAGCCATGCCAGCGTGAGGAGGAGGAATTCAGTGGTCATAGCCCATACTCCCGCAGCACAATCAACTCAACCCAATACAGCAGCCCGACAGGCAAATTGGCGAACAAGCCCAACAGAATTGAGAAGATGCCCGTCACCACGGGCGGCAGGAGCAGCATCCAGAACGTTTCGAAACGCCCGCCGAAGTCGTGTTCTGCGGGCCAATCGCCTTTTTGCGGCTTGAACCACGCGCGGTAGAGGATCGGCAGGAAGTAACCCGCATTGAGCAGGCTGCTGAGGATCAGCACGCCGATCACCCACTGGCTGTTGGCTTCAATCGCGCCTGTGCCGAGAAACCACTTGGTGATGAAGCCAGCGGTGGGCGGCACGCCGATCATCCCGAGCGCTCCCACAGTGAACGCGGCCATCGTGAGGGGCATACGCCGCCCGATGCCGTCCATCTGGCTGATCTTGGTCACCCCCAGCGTCTCGTCGAAGCTGCCCGCGCCGAAGAACAGCGTGATCTTCATGACGCCCTGATGCACAAGGTGCATGATGCCGCCAATTGACCCCAACGGCCCAAACAAGGCCACCCCCAGCGCGATATACGACACTTGACTCACGGTGGAGTAGGCGAGGCGCTTTTTGATGTCGTCTTGGAAGATCGCCAGCACCGAGCCGACGATGATCGTGAGCGACGTAGCGAGCATGAGCGGGGTCAGCACGCCGAGGTCGTTGGCCACGTTGATCCCGAACAGGTCATAGGTAACGCGCACGATGCCGAACGCGCCCGCCTTGACCACCGCCACCGCGTGCAGCAGCGCGCTGACCGGCGCAGGCGCAACCATCGCGCGCGGCAGCCATCCGTGCAGCGGTACAATCGCCGACTTCACGCCGAACGACGCGATGAACATGAAGTAGATCAACGTGAGCGGGCCGCGCGCTTGATCGACCACGTCGTCAATCGCGCCGCCATCGCGGAACTCAATCGGCCCTGCGACGGCGTACATCCAGATGACGGCCAGCAGCAGCACCCCGCCGCCGATCAACGTGTAGATCAAATAAGTGCGACCACCCTTGAGCGCCTTCTCATCGCCCTTGTGGACGACCAACGGGTACGTGCAGATCGTCAGCAGCTCGTAGAAGATGAGGAAGGTCATCAAGTTGCCCGCCAGCGCAATGCCCATCGTGGAGCTGACGCACAGCGAGAAGAAGCCGAAGAAGCGGCTGCGGTTGGGTGAGTGTTCCAGATAGCCAATGGCGTAGATCGTCGTTACCAGCCACAGCGTCGCCGAGAGGATGCAGAACAAGATCGAGAGCGTATCTGCGCGCAGCACGAAGTCGATCCCCGGCAGGAAGGGCAGCCGCGTCTCGTACATCGTCTCTTCGAGCAGCCCGCCGATCATCACCACGATGAGGACGAGCTTGGCCACCGCGCCGACCATGTTGAGCGTGGTGCGCACGCCCACTGCGCTCTCTTTAAGGAAGAAGATGATGATCCCCGGCACGAGCGAGGTCAGCACCATCAGCAGGGGCAGGGAGTTTTCCCAAGTCATAGGCCACCTTTCAGCATCCACGGAGTGCCCACCGCGAGCAGCTCCAGCAGGTAAACGCCCAGAAAGCCGATCACGATGGCCAGCAGCGCCAGCGCCAGTGCCGGGATCGACATCACCAGCGGCACATGGACGGTTTTGGTCGCGGGCGACTCAGCGCCGTATGGTTCGGTCTTTTTGAAGGCTGGCCCCAGCACGCGCATGATGTAGACCGCCGCCAGCAGCCCACCCACGATCACAACGAACACCAGCCCCCAGTAGCCGTTGGCCAGCGCCGCTTGCAGCATCTGATACTTGGCGAGGAAGCCCGCGCTCGGCGGCAGCGCGATCAAGCTGATGCCTGCCATGGCGAACGTGGCGGTTGTTGCGGGCATCTTCTTCATCAACCCCGTGAGCGACGTGATGCGGTCATCCTTGAGCGCGTGGAGGATGCTGCCGGCGCTCAAGAACGCGGCAGCTTTGGCGACGGCATGGGCGATCACGAAGCTGATCACCGCCGCCAGCGCTGCGCTGTCGCCGCGGTCTTTGAGCAGGATCGGCATCAGCAGGAACATATAGCCGAGCTGTGCCACCGTCGAATAGGCAACCAGCAGCTTGAGCCGTGGCTGCTGCATAGCCTGCACCGACCCCCACAAGACCGCGCCCACCCCCAGCAGCGAGAGCACCTGCGGCGCGACTGTGTCGGCCAGCGGGTAAAACACGTCCAGCCACAGCCGCAGCACGATATAGAGCGACCCTTTCACCACCAGCGCAGAAAGCAGCGCGCTGACCGGCGCGGCGGCGTTGGCGTGGGCGGGCGGCAGCCAAAAGTGCAGCGGGAAGAGCGCTGACTTCATGATGAGGCCAGTGGTGACGAGGGCGGCCGCCGCCAGCAGGGTGGGGGTTTCGGCGCTGGCGGCGCTCAACAGGCGAATATCCAACACGCCGAACTCGGCATACAAGAACACAACGCCCATCAAGTAGAACAGCGACCCCGACAAACTCACCATCAGGTAGCGCATGGCCGCCTTTAAGAGCGTGGGCTTGCCCGCCAGCGCTGTCAGCGCCACCGCTGAAAAGCCCAACAGCTCCAGCGTGACGTACAGGTTGAACACATCGGCGGAGAGAAACAGCGCGTTGAGCGACGCCCACAGGAACATCCACAGCGGCCAGAAGTAGTCGTATTGGTGGGCTTTGGCGGGGTTGTCCCCGGGTTGGAAGTAGCCGTGAGCGTATACGGTGATCGCCAGCCCGATCACAGCGGTCAGCACGAGCATGAGTGCGGAGAAGCCGTCCAGCAGCAGATCAATGCCAAGCGGCGCGCCCCACCCGCCGACGGTGTGGCGCGCTGGCCCAGCCGAGACCGCCGCGACAGCCACCCAGAACACGAGGCCGCTGGTGATGAGCGACGCCCCCAGCGCGATGAGAAAGGCCGCGCGCGGCAGCAAGAAGGCGAAGACTGCCGCCATCAGCGGTACGGCGATGATCACCGGCAGCCAGAAGGCAAGGTCTTGTGTCATGGATCTAGTCCTCCTGATCTGGGGTGAGTTGGGCGACGCCTGTCAGCGCTTTGAGCTGCGTCGCCAGTGTGAGCGCGAGGCCCGTCGCGCAGACGGCCACGACGATCCCGGTGATGACCAGCGCATGCGGCACGGGGTCAGGCGGTTGATCGGGGCCGCGGTAGGCCAGCGCGACGAACACCGCGAACACGCCGATCCCCATGACGTTCATGCCGAGGATTTTGCGCAGCAGGTGCGGGTAAGCCACCAGCGCATACGTGCCCATGCCGAACAGGATCACCCCTGCGACAGCGTAGAGCGCAGCCGAATCGGTCATGCGGCCTCCTCCTTCGACTGGGGCACACCACCCACGAACAGCATCGTGAGCGTCATGCCGATGGAGATCGTCGCCGCGCTTTCAATGACGAGGATCCAGTTCTTAGCCTCGCCCGCGGGATAATCCATGAAGCTGCCCTCTAACAGCAGCAGCAGCGCCGAGGCCCCAACGAACGCGATCAAGCCGAGCACGAGCATCACCCGTGCGAACTGCTGCAAGCGGAAGCCCGGGAGCCACACCGCGGCTGCAATCCACAGGATGCCCATGCCGCCCAGCACTGCGCCCCCTTGGAACGCGCCGCCCGGCGCATCCGCCCCCAACCACAGCAGGTAACCGGCCACCAGCACCATCAGGGGCAGCACAAGGCGCACAAACGCCGTCAGCACGGGCGTATCCGGCAGTTTGATCCACACGCGGGCGTAGCGCGCCATCGACCAGATGCCGACCACTGCCAGCAGCAGCACCGCCACCTCCAGCAGCGTGTCGTAGCCGCGGAAGTTGAGCAGCACCGCCGTCACGGGGTTGCCCACGCCGCTTTCAGCGAGGCGTTCGCGCGCGATGAGGTTGAGCCGCTCGAGGCCGCTGGGCGTGGTGAGGATGATCGCCGCGAGCAGTGCCACCAATGCGGTTGTCAAGCCCAATGCCAAGAGGCGCGGCGCTGTCAGGCGGGCGTCGTCGTCGTAGAAATCAGGCATGCTGCCCCTCCTGTTCAGGCGCGTCGGCCTCTGGGGCGGGCGGGACTTCGCTGGTTTTCCTCTTCTGCATCTCACGCATGCTGTTGAGCGTGGAGATGAGCAGCGCGCCGGTCAGCCCTGCGCCCACGGCCGCCTCTGCCATGGCGACATCAGGCGCTTGCAAGCGCACCCACGCCAGCGCCACCAGCAGGCCGAACGCGATGAACATGATCACCGCGCGCTGAAGGTCGGGCGTGGTGAGCGCCAGCCACGCCGTGATCAGCATAATAGCAACGAGCACAACGTCTACGATCAGGATGAAAGTCATGATGGTTTCTCCCACGGGGTTTGACCATTTTGCAGCGAGACGCGCCCAATGAGGTGCGCCACCGTGGAGCTAGCGATGATCACCAGCACCCAGATCATTGCCAGCTTGACGATGACCTCCCATGAATCCGCTTTGAGCGCCGCCGCAATCGAGATCAGCAGCAGGCCGAGGTTGTCCGCTTTGGTGAGGGCGTGCAGCCGCGTGAACATGTCCGGCAGGCGCAGCAGCCCGACCGTCCCTGCGAGGAAGAAGAAACTCGCTGCGAGGATGAGGATGACGATCACAATGTCGAGCAGCATTAGCCCTCCTTTGGAGGAGAGGATGCCGCGCGCGGCGCTTGGCCATACCGTGTGAACGCTACGCCGAGGATCCCCGCTAACAGCGCAAACGCCAGCGCCACGTTCTTGTAAGCGTCGTTGTTGGCCTCCATCGAGAGCAAAATGAGGATGGCCGTGCCGGTTGTGCCGAAAAGCTGCACCGCCAGCAGGCGATCCGCCGGTGTCGGGCCGCGCAAGATGCGCACCAAGCCTGCGCCGATGTTGAGCAGCAGGAAGATCACCGCGATCTGGTAAACAAGGGTCATGTTGCCTCCTGTGAGAGTTCCAGCCCGTAGATGCCGCCCACCATCCGCTCCAGCGTGCGCAGGTCGTCCATGACAGCCATCGTGGTATCCAGCGCGTGCACGACGAGTACGTCTCCCTCGATCCCGACACTGAGCGTGCCGGGCAGCAAGCTGCACGTGTTGGCCATGATGACGCGCATGTTGTCCGCCGGGAGTTGTGTTTTGTAGCGGATCATCCCCGGGTGGATCGGCATTGAAGGTTTGAACACGCGCAGGGCCACGTCAACGCTGCTGAGGAAGGTTTGCTGCAAGAAATAAACGACATAGCGCAGCACGCCCAACGGCGCGATGCGATGCTGCGCGGCAGGCACAATCAACAGGCTGAGCGTCGTGGCCACCACCACCAGCGGCGCGCCCAAAATCCACGAGTCGCTGGCGCCGCGGTTGAGCACTGCCCAAAACAACGCGAATGCCGTCCCGCGTAGAACGGTATCGATCAGTAGGCGCATGGGGCGGCGGCTGGCCGCGGGCGCGCTGAGTTGACTAGTCACCGTTTCCTCCTCGACTTGAGCCTCATTAAGGTGACATACATAGCGGATGGCATTGCGGTGCAGCGTCACCCCCGCCTTCACCACTGCGTTAGGCTCACGCATTTCACGCATACCTATCATCCGGACTAAACGCCAGACCATGATAACGTAGGCCACCTACTAAGTGGTTAAAAGCTTGGTTAGAGTGGGGGAAGAAGGGACGCGGCAGGCCGCGTCCGCAGGGGCCAGTGAGCATTGGACACGGTCTGCCGCGCCCGCTGAAATCGCTGAAAGCGTGAAAAACACCTCTCTCCACTGGAGAAGGGGCCGGGGTGAGGCTGCGGCTCAGTGCGGATGAGCGAGCAGTGCCAGCGCGATTCCTTCCACTCGCTACCCACGCGCTTCCAGATGATCGTCACGGCGCAGCAGAAGCGGGCGGTGTGGCCGCGCATTAACTATGTTCTAGCTCGCCGCGAAATTACGGAGGTCTACGTATAGCCGATGAGATAATCCCAATTATGATCATCACATCAAGCCTGACCTTGTGAAATGGGCGGTTTTCAGAAAGTACGTTACATTAATCTCGCACTTATAATTGAGGACAAAGCCATGCTCAAGCAAGATTGTTCTCGCATCACCCTGCATCTGCGCGTCACGCATCAGGATACCATCCCGGGTTGGTTGGGTCGCGCCATGCAAGGCATCTACCTTCACGCGATGGAGGCTATCTCCCCTGAGGTGTCACTCGCCCTTCACAACGGTTCGGCTTATCATCCCTATACCCTTTCGGATGTGCTGCCCATGGCGTGGACGGAACTGCGCGAGCTGCGGCGCGGTGAAACGCTGACGGTTATTCTCACCACGCTGCATCCCGAGGTCACCATGTTGACGCTCAACGCCATCGTGCCGACATGGGTGGAGCAGGGGATCGACCTGCACGGGCAGCTCATGCCGGTTGACCGCGCCGAGGTGCATACAACCAGCTATGAAGGACTGCTCGAGGCTGCCGCTCAGCAGGCAGATCGTTACATCCAGATGCGCTTCTTGACGCCGACCAGCGTCAAGAAGTCGCGCCCGCCCAGCGCGGACGGCGAGCGCCGCGAGAGCGCCGTCCTGCCGCTGCCCAACCCTGACCGCGTGTTCATCAGCCTGTATGAGCGTTGGAACTGCTTCGCGCCGGTTAAACTGCCCGAGGCGCTGCGCGATTATCTGAGCCACGAGATCCTGCTGCATTACTGCAATATCCGCACGCACTATGTGGATCGGCAGCGGGCCAACAAGGGCGGCACGACGGGCTTCATGGGCGATGTGACGTTCTACTGTGACAGCCGCGTGCAGCCGTATTTCAGTTTTGCGCACGCACTGGCAGCGTTCGCGCCTTACAGCGGGGTGGGCATCAAGACGACGCAGGGCATGGGCACAGTGCAGTTTATGCCCCGCATAGAAAGGGCGAGCCACACATGAGCACTGTTTATCTGGCCACACTTGGCCAACGGCCAGAGGCGATCACCGTGGCGCTGGACAAACTGATGAGGCGTTACACCTACAACGCAGTCGCCATCCTGCACACCAACCCACGGGATCGCAGCTTGAGCGAGGCGTATCAGGCGATTCAGCGCGTGATGCAGACCGACTACCCTCAGTTGGAAGCGCATTACCACGAGATCACCTTGAGAGATGGCCGCCCGATGAACGACGTCAACACCCAAGACAGCGCCGATGACTACTTCCGCGGGGTGCTGAGGGTGTTGTGGAACTACCGTGAACAGGGCTGCAACCTGCACCTGATGATCAGCGGGGGTCGCAAGGCGATGTCGGCCTATGCCATGATCGCCGCCAGCTACGCCTTCCGCTCCGATAATGACCGCGTGCTGACGGTGCTCTCGGGTGAATCGGTGATGCAGCAGCAGGGGGTGTTCCACGTGCCGCCGTATCAAGCCGATGATGTGAAGATCGTCGAGCTGCCGCTGCACTATGCGCGCGTGGCGCCCGGGGCCGATGTGCAGGCATTGCTGACACAACCTAGATCGCACAAAGCCGCGTTCTTGGCCAAGCTCACACCTGCTGAGCGCGATCTGTGTGAGGTGCTCCAAGCGCATCCCCACGCCACCAACGAGGAGCTTGCTGCTATGTTGTGCAAGTCCAGCGGCACGATCCGCACCCAGCTGGAGAGCGTCTACGACAAGATGGGGCAGTTCTTTGAAACGTCTATTCCTAAAGACAAACGCAGCGTCCTTAAAGACCTGCTGAGAGAGAGGTAGGGAATATGCCGATTTGTGTGATTTCAACCGTAGGAGCCAGCGTCTTCACACAAGCAAGCGAAGACATCAAGTCAGAGTGGCGTAAATTCGACGAGCAAAAAGAAATAGATCTACAGAATATTGCCCGTGGTCAGCACGAATTCCCCGGTAAAGAGATGTATCAGCGTGTTAGAAATCATTTGGAAGCGATTCGCAACTCACCTAATGCAGAAGCAGGGCTGATGCGCGCCAGCGCTGAGCTTAAGAGCTTGATATACATCCTGAAAGATCGTCAGCCCAACAGCAACGACATTTTGTACTTTTTCGCTACGGATACGCCTGCGGGCACACTGGCAGCACGCATCATCAGCGATTTTGCAAAAGACTACTTCAGCATCCAAACAGAAGTCGTGCGGGTGGAGGGGCTGCAAGTCACGGATGATTCTTCTTTTAACACGCGCGGCATTCGTAATCTCATCTCGCGTGTGTTTGATCGCCTTGACAAAGCGCCTGCAGGAACGTATCGCCGTGTGCTCAATCCAACAGGGGGCTATAAAGGGGTCGTGCCTTATTTGACGCTGATCGGCATGGTAGAGAATGACATTGAAACGAGTTACATCTATGAGAACTCTTCCGCCTTGATTACGCTGCGCCGTGTGCCGATGGTGCTGGATTATGGGGCGCTTGGTTCTGCTCATGATGCGCTGCTGGCGGCTGAACGTGAGTTCATCACAGAGGAGACGCTCGCAGAGCTGCTAGACGTACAACCCTCAGACCTGCCGAGCCACCCAGCCCTGCCGCTCTTCGACGTTGACGACGATAAGTACAGCATCAACGGCTTGGGAGTTATCGTTCTCAAGAAACTGGGCGGCAAAGCTGACTATGAAGTGTACCTCTCAGAGCAAGCTAAGAAAGTCTACGACAAGCTTGGTGCTAGCGACAAGAAAACAAAATACGAAGTTTACTTGAAAGGTGCGGCGCAGCAAGCTTGGTTTGAGACCCACATCCATCCGTTCAAGAATTCAGCAGGCGCAACGGCGCTGAAAATGGGCCACACAGACGAGCGCGTGTGGGCCTTCCGCGAGGGAGACCGTGTGCTAATCGCAGAGCTGACGAAGCACACCCCCTCGGGCGATTATGAGATTGTCCCACGCAAGCGTGAAGATTATGACTTTGCTCATCTATGGAAAGACCAAGACGCATGACCCTCCTCAACTTCTCCCACCCGCTGACCGAGGCGCAGCGTGAACAGTTGGCTGCGCTGCTCGGCCACCCACTGGAAAGTGTCATCGCGGTGAAGGTCCACTTCGACGTAATGCAGGACTTCGTGCCGCAGGTCGTCGCGCTGGTGGATGGCCTCAACATTACGCCCGAGCAGTGGCAGCGCGAGCCGTGGCTGGTGATGCTGCCCTCGCTCAACTACGCTGCGGGGGTGCTGCTGGCGGAGCTGCACGGGCGCATGGGGCACTTCCCCGCGATTGTGCGGCTGCGCGCGGTGCCCGGCCTGTTGGTGACCGAGTACGAGGTCGCTGAGATTGTCAATTTAGAAAACGTGCGGCAAGCCGCCCGCGCGAAACGATAGGGGGGAGTATGCCCAAGGTTGAGTTCACGCTGCAAACCGTCAGCCCGATGTTTTTGAGTGGGGCAGATACACAGAATGTTGACGAGAGCCTCCTGCGTGCACCAAGCGTAATTGGTCAGCTGCGATATTGGTATCGTGCGTTCGTGGGAGCGACAGTTCAAGCCACAAGAGATAAAACAATCACCGAGCAAGTTTACGAGAAGGAAGCCAACAGTTTTGGTAAGACTGAGAAAGGTTCACTAGTCACAGTCCGCATGTGGCCAGATACGATTGTGGAAATCAGCAACAATGTCCCAGTACTTCCACATCACGACTACGAACAGTACAGACAACTTTCTGACAATCCCAGAAACCCTAGAAGAGCTGCGATATCGGTAGGGATGCGAATCAAATTAAAGTTTTCTACTCGCCCGGGGGTGTCCTTTCCTGAGGATTACTTAAAGGCGATGTCAACTTGGCTTCTTCTGGGTGGATTAGGAAAGCGCTCGAGACGTTGTTTTGGAGCGTTGCAGATTGCTGATGTGCAAGCCGATTTTATCCCGAATAAATGCGATTGGTGGCGAACTCCAATGACAAAGTGGACTGCTGGGGACTATCGCGATGTATTAAGGGATCACTTTGATTGGGTCTTTCCAGATTATGAGAAGCTACCCCCTCCTCACTCTTATTTTCCTTGTTTACATCCACAAACGACCAAAATCCTCTTAAGCGCTAAGCGCTATGAGAGCGGAATTAGAGCAGGTGCTGAAGCCTTTAGGCTTATTCGCAGTAATCAATACCCTGCAAACTCTCAACAAAAGTACAGATCATATAAAAATGCTGCAAACAGCATTTTTGGACGTGTTGACAGCAATAGAGAGCCAAAACGGCAAGCTTCACCGCTTCATGTGCAGGTAAGAAAGCTCTCCGATGGATATCACTTAATTTTCACAGCACTGGGCAATACGCTCGACATGAATGGCCAGCGTGGGGTGATGAAGCAATTTGCAGAAGATGTCTGCAACGCACGCGATGAAGAATCAAGGCGTATCTACGCTGGCGTCTCTGTCTGGGGGGAACTATGACCCATCTCTACCTCTTCCAGATCGGGCCGGTGCAGGCGTTTATCGCCCAAGCCCGACGCACGCAGGACTTATTGGTCGGCAGCCGCATCTTGAGCGATCTGGCGAGCGCTGGCATCAAGGCGGCCATGAGCGGCTCCAA